>JAPPMY010000103.1 GCA_028818855.1 Rhodospirillales bacterium | reverse complement strand
GGCGTGCCGCTCTTCCAGGAGCAGGCGATGCGGGTCGCCATGGAGGCGGCGCAGTTCACGCCGGACGAGGCCGACGCGTTGCGGCGCGCCATGGCCACCTTCCGCCGGCGTGGCACGCTCGGCCAGCTCAAGGAGAGGATGGTCGGGCGCATGGTGGCGCGCGGCTACGAGCCCGCGCTGGCGGAGCGCTGCTTTCGCCAGATCGAGGGCTTCGGCGACTACGGCTTCCCCGAATCCCACGCCGCGAGCTTCGCGCTGCTGGCCTACGTCTCGTCATGGCTCAAATGCCACCACCCGGACGCGTTCGCGTGCGCACTGCTCAACGCCCAGCCCATGGGCTTCTACGCGCCGGCGCAGATCGTCCGCGACGCCCGCGAGCACGGCGTCGAGGTGCGCCCGGTGGATGTCAACGCGAGCGGCTGGGATAACGGCTTGGAGGATGCGGGAGAAGGCGCGGAGAAGGAGCGCGGCGCGGGGTGCTGCGCGCTTCGCCTCGGCCTGCGCCAGGTGGGCGGCCTGCACAAGGAGGACGCGGCGCGCATCGTGGACGCCCGGCACGCGCCCTATCCCGATATTCCCACGCTCCACCGCCGCGCCGGCATCCCGGTCGCCGCCATCGAGACCCTGGCGGCAGCGGACGCCTTCCGCTCGATGGGGCTCGATCGCCGCCAGGCGCTGTGGCAGGCCCGCGCGCTCGCCGAGGCGCCGCCGCTGCCGCTCTTCGAGGCGGCGGACGAGTGCGAAGACGGGCCGGAGCCGGCGGTGGCCCTGCCGACCATGGCGGACGGCGAGCAGGTGGTCGAGGACTACCGTACGCTCCGCCTCTCGCTGCGCGCCCATCCGCTCTCATTCCTGCGCGAACGGCTCGCGGCCAAGGGCGCACTCGCGGCCGAGGCCATGGCGCGAGCCGGGGACGGAGACCGGGCGGCGACGGCCGGCCTCGTGCTGGTGCGCCAGCGGCCGGGCAGCGCCAGGGGGGTGATCTTCATGACGCTGGAGGACGAGACCGGGGTGGTGAACGTCGTGGTCTGGCCCAACGTCCTGGAGCGCTACCGCCGGGCGATCCTCGGCGGGCGCCTGGTGCTGGTGCGGGGCCGGGTGCAGCGCGCCGGCGAGATCGTCCATCTGGTCGCGGCCCACTTGGAGGACCTGACCGGCTGGCTCGACCTGCTGACGCCGGATGAGGGCAGCGCACCACGCGGTGGCAGGCGGCTCGCCGCAACCCTCACCCGCCACCCCCGCAACCAGCGCGTGATCCCGAACTCCCGGGATTTTCGGTAACCGCAGCGGTCAGCAGGTCCCGAAGCCGGTCGATCGTCATATGCGGCGTCTCGGCGACCAGCCTGTGAACCAGCTCCCGGTGCGGCTCCAGGAGCCAGGGGCGGTGACCGCCGATCCTGCCCGACGCCACGCTCCCCGTCGCCCGGTAGCGCGCAACCCACTTCGGCACCGAGGAGACGCTGACACCGAAGCGCGCCGCCACCTGGCGGATCGGCTCGCCCAGCAGATGGGCCCGCACGACGCGCTCGCGAAGATCACTCGAATAGGGTTGTGTGATCCATGCTGGCCTCCTTCACCAGTAGCCAGCTTGAAACACATTCCGTAACTAATGGGAATTCCTAACGATTCCCTCAATGACAGATATGCTCTAGGGGAGAATTCTAAGCTTGGAGGGCGGCGACCGCGTCCACGAGGGTGCGGACCGCGTTGACGGAGTGCGCGAAGGCCGTGCGCTCGTCCTCGTTGAGGGCGATCTCGACGATGCGTTCGACGCCGCCGGCGCCGATGACTGCGGGCACGCCGACGTAGAGGCCGTCCACGCCGTATTCGCCGTCGAGCCAGGCGGCGCAGGGGAGCACGCGCTTCTTGTCCTTGAGGTACGCTTCGGCCATCTGGATCGCGGCCGACGCCGGCGCATAGAAGGCCGAGCCGGTCTTGAGCAGGCCCACGATCTCGGCGCCGCCGTCGCGGGTGCGCTGCACGATCTCCTCCAGCCGCTCGGCCGAGAGCCAGCCCATCGCCACCAGGTCCGGCAGCGGGATGCCGGCGACGGTGGAATAGCGCGGCAGCGGCACCATGGTGTCGCCGTGGCCGCCGAGCACGAAGGCGGTCACGTCCTCCACCGAAACGCCGAGCTCGACCGCGATGAAGTGGCGGAAACGCGATGAATCGAGCACGCCGGCCATGCCCACCACGCGGGCGTGCGGCAGCCCGCAGGCCTCGCGCAGCACGTAGACCATCGCGTCCAGCGGGTTGGTGATGCAGATGACGAAGGCGCCCGGCGCGTGCTCACGGATGCCAGCGCCGACCTGGTTCATCACCTTGGTGTTGATGGAGAGCAGGTCATCGCGGCTCATGCCGGGCTTGCGCGGCACGCCGGCAGTGACGATCACCACGTCGGCGCCTTCAATGGGCGCGTAGTCCTGGGTGCCGGCGAGCGCCGCGTCGAAGCCTTCCACCGCGCCGCTCTGGGCGAGGTCGAGCGCCTTGCCCTGCGGCACGCCGTCCACGATGTCGAAGAGCACGATGTCGCCCAACTCCTTGAGCGCGGCGAGGTGGGCGAGCGTGCCGCCGATGTTGCCCGCGCCGAT
>JAPPMY010000257.1 GCA_028818855.1 Rhodospirillales bacterium | reverse complement strand
GAGCGCTACCGCAACGGCGAGCTCGACGAGTTCGACATGGTGCGCCGCTACGGCGTCATCGTGGACTGGGGCACCGGCGAATACTTCCCCAAGACCACCACCGAGTTCCGCACGATGATGAAGAAGCGCTCGGCCGCGCATTGGAACGACGCCATCGCGGAGCTCGACCAGGCCGCCGAGTAGGCCTCCGCTCTCCTCAGGCGAAACCCGGCTGCCTGCGCAGTCGCGCGGCTACTCGGCCGCCGCGGCTGCGCCCTCGCCCATGATGACTTCCGTCTGGTCCGGCGGCACGTAGAAGTAGGAGCCCGGGCGGAAGTCGTAGCCGAGGTCTCCCAGCAGGCGGCGCTGCCGCGGTGTCGCCCGCCGGATCAGCGGGTGAGCGCCCTGATAGTCGTAGGCGCGCACGAACATCTGCGAATAGTTGTAGAGCAGCGTCTTGCGCGCCCGGCCCGAACGGTTCGGCGCCGGGCCGTGCCAGAGCGCATGGGAGAAAAGGAAGCAGTCGCCCGCCCTGCCCTCCAGATGCACCACGCCCGGTGACTGCGGCGAGAGCTTCGGCCGACGATCCCACGGGAAGGGACGCGTGTGGCTGCCGGGGAAGACGGTGAAGTTGCCGGCGTTGCGCCCTTCCACATCGGTGAGGAGGTAGAGCGCCTTCACCGCAATGGGCCGGCTGGTCTCGGTCACCCGCACGTCGCGCTGTCCCTCTCCGCCGTCGGTATGGGTGAAGCCCTCGAACCCGTCGCCGGCCCCCCGCACGATCGCCTGCGACATGCTGAAGGCGAGGTTCGGCCCCATGATGTCGACGATCAGATCGAACACCGGAGCGCGGTCGACGAGGTCGATGAAGGCCTGGTCGTAGGTGAGCAGGTCGCGCCGGTCCATGAAGGCCTCGGTGTTCTGGTCGGCGCACCGCTCGACCCAGGCGTAGTGGCCGAACGGAAGCGTGCTCAAGTTTGGCTCATAGCCAGGGAGCTTGCGTATCTCGTCGATCTTGTCCGAGAAGAAGGCCACCTCGTCGGGCGAGAACGCACCCTCGATGCGCAGATAGCCGTCGACGCTCCAGTTGCGGCGTTGTTCGGGAGTCAGTCTCTGCATCGGTCCTCGGCGCCTCCGCTCAGGCAGCATTCGCTAGAGTTCCGGGTCCCCTTCGGTCCTTGGCAGCCCGTCCGCCATGTGCACCCACGGGATGCGGTCGGCCTCAAACAGGTGGCGTTCGGGTGTCACCGCCTCGGGGTGGTCGAGCGATCCCACCGTGACCCACGTCGGCGGGCTCTGCCCACCGGTGTGGTTGTAGAACAACTGTCCGCCACAGCGGCCGCAGAAACTCCGGGTCGCAAAAGACGAGGACTCGTAGCGTTCCGCCGCTCCTTGCGTGACGGTGAGGGCATCGTCCTCGAAGCCCGCCCAGGTCTGGAACGCGGTGCCGCCCGCCCGGCGGCACATCGAGCAATGGCAGTGGAAGACGTGCACCGGCGTCCCGCGGACCTCGTAGCGCACGTCGCCGCAGAGGCAGCCACCGAAGAGTGTCTCGGACATGGGTACAGACCTCGGCGCTTGAATTCCCGAGTCCTCTGGTGAGGAACGGAAGGGTCGACCTCACCAGAGTGTCGCTTTATGGCACAGAAAACACCCGCCAACCAAAGCGCGCGACGCGTCGAACGAGTGCGGGACGCGGAGGAGCAGTCCTATTCCAGGATCAACTCCTCGATCATCACCGGGAGCCCTGCCGTCAGGCCGCCGTCGACCACCAGGTTGGCGCCGTTGACGAACGCCGCCTCGTCGGCCGCGACGAAGGCGACGGCGGCCGCGATATCGTCGGGCCGGCCGACGCGGCCGACCGGATACCAGCGCGCGAGCTGCTCGAAGATCTGCGGGTTTTTCTCGCGCCGGATGCGCCAGGTCTCGATGTCCGTCTCCACCGTGCCGGGCGAGACCATGTTGGTGCGGACGCCCTTGGGCCCGTACTCCACGGCGAGCGAGCGGGTGAAGCTGAGCAGGCCGGCCTTGGCGGCGCTGTAGGCGGGGTTGCCGAGCGCCATCAGGCCGTTGACCGAGCCGATGTTGACGATGGCTCCCGTTCCGCGCGCGACCATGCCAGGCAGGACCGCCTTGGCACAGACGAATTGGCCGTCGAGGTCGATCCCGATCTCCGCCTGCCAATCGGCAAGCTCGGTGCTCTCGAGATCACCCCTGATCGCCCAGGCGGCATTGTTGATCAGCACGTCCGGCGCGCCGATGGCATCCGTCATCGTCTCCAGAGCGGCGGCGACCGAATCGGGGTCGGTAATCTCGGCCGTGAGCGCCATCCCTCGCGCGCCGGCGGCCTCGATGCGCTGCGCCGTGTCCGCTGCCGCTTCGCCCCTGCGATCCAGCACGCCGACTGCCGCGCCTTCGAACGCCAGACGCTCGGCGATCGCGCCGCCGATGCCCCCGCCCCCGCCGGTCACGAGCGCGGATTTTCCCAAGAAACGCTTCATGACGCCTCCTCCAGCACGGCGAGCGCGTCGCGCACCTGTTCGAGCGCACTGAGCGCAATGTGGCCGTAGTTGTAGAACGCGATCCCCGACAACCCGCTCTCTCGCAGCGCACGCACGGCGGCAACGGTCTCCGTACCGTTCGCAAGGTCGGGGTGAGCCGGGCGCAGGATGTACGTGATGCGCGCGTCCGCGCCTGCGCGGCGCCGCACGTCGCCGGCGTCGAGCGCCACGGCGTCCGCGCTGGCCTCGTAGGCGGGGACCTCCAGCGTGTCCGCCACCTCGGCAAGCAGGCGCAGGTCCGTCCCTTCCGACCAGGCCGCCGCCGTCGGCCGCTGCACAGTCGGGATCACCGCGAGCTTCGTCTCCCTCGGCAGCGCCGCGCGGACCTCCGCCACCAGGTCGGCCACAAGCTGGCAGCGCCAGCTCAGGAAGACGGCCCACTCCGGGTCCGCGATCAGGTCCGCGATCCACCACTCGGCGGCGATGTGGTCGGGCACCGGCTCCGGGCGGGCGAAGAAGCCGTCGAGCGCAGCGCAGGCTTGCCAACGAAGCCGCTCGGCATCGATGCCGCGCGCTTCCGCCGCGGCGATGGTGCCTTCGGAAAAGCAGAGCCCGAGCAGCCAGCCGGCCCAGCGGTTCATCGGCACCAGGAAGAACTCGTGGTGAAAGCCGTGATCGAACGGCAGGAACCCGGGGGTCTCCAGCGCGAGGCCGTCAAGCTCGTAGCGTTCGGCCATGTCGACACAAAGCGTCACAACGTAGCGGCGCACCTCCTCGTAAGCCGGGCACAGGCTGTAGACGTAGGAGTCGCCGTAGCAGTTGCGCACCGTGAACTCGGGGTGACGCATGCCGAGCGGCGTGTTGTGCAGGCAAACTGTCCAGGCGACACGCCCCATGTCGGGCGCCTCCGCCTTCAGCTCGGCGAAGGTGTCCCGCTCGGTGGCGAGCCTGCTCTGGATCGGCTTGATGGCGCCGTATCGGTCCATGCGCGGCCGCACGTAGACCGTGCCATCCTCGGGAAAATAGACGCGGCCGGACGGTGCATGGGGACGCAGGAATTTGCCGGCATGATAGCTCGCGGCCAGGGTCACCGTGTTGATGCCGCAATCCCGCATACGGTCCGTGGCGGTGCCGACCCCCTCGTCCGCCAGGTCCCAGGGATAGGTGTACATGCCCTTGTACACGTTCGCGCCTCCCGCGCCGCGCCGGCGGCGCGGCCAATAGTCTGACCGGCGCGCGGGTCAGTTGAGCCGGTCGCGGACCTCCTGGATCGACTCTTCGATCATGCGGTCGGCGCGATCTTCGTCGATCGTCTCGCTCATGAGACGGCGCGCGGCCTCGACCGCCAGCACCGCCGCGGTCTGGCGCACCTCCCGCATTGCCTCTTCCTCGGCGCGGGCGATGCGCTGCTCGGCAAGCGCGGCGCGGCGCTTCATCGTCTCCTCGAGCGCTGCCCGGGTCTCGGCAGCGTGCCGCTCGGCCTCGGCCTTGGCGTGCTCCAGCATGAGGCGGGCCTCTTCCTCGGCCTCCTGGCGCTTGCGCTCGTGCTCCGCCAGCAGCGCCTGGGCCTCGTCACGGAGCGCCGCCGCCTCGTCGAGCTCGTTCTTGATCCTCTCCGCCCGCTTGTCGAGGATCTCGGTCACCTTCTTGTAGGCCGCACGGCCGAAGGCGCCGAAGAAGGTGATGAAGGCGATGAGGATCCAGAAGTTGGCCGACTCGGTGATCTGGCTGCCGACGACGACGAAGACGCAGGCCGCGACGATCACCCAGAACTCGGGCTTGCGCACCATCCTCTTCATGGCTCAGCGCCCCTCGCCCATGCTCGCCTCCACCGCTGCCCGGGCAGCGGTTTCGGAGGGCGCGGTGCCGACCAGCCGCTCGGTCGCAGCCCGCGCCACGTCGCCGGCGACCTCGCGCAGGCTGGCCAGCGCCTGGGCGCGCGTCTCCTGGATACGCTCCTCCGCCTCCGCCGCCTTGGCGGCGAGATCGGCGTCGAGCTCCGCGCGCAGCGCGTCCGCTTCAGCCGAGAGCTTGGCCTGGGTCTCGGCGAGCACGCCGTGGGCCTTGGAGCGCGCATCCGAGAGCGCTTCCTCGTAGGCCTTGAGGGCGTCCTCCGCCCTGCCCTTCGCGCTCTCCGCGTCGGCCAGGTCTTCGCTGATCTTATTCTCGCGGGCCTCGATGACGCGGCGGATCCGCGGCAGGCCCACGCCCCACATGATCAGCATGAGGGCGACGAAGGTGACGACCAGCCAGAAGATCTGGGGCGCGTAGTCCCCCATCTCGAGTTGTGGCATCGGGCGCCTCCCGCCTCCGACTCAAGCCGCCGGATGGCTGCCGATCAGGAGCCGAACAGGATGATGAAGGCCATGACGAGCGCGAACAGCGCGATGGCCTCGGTCAGCGCGAAGCCCAGCAGCACGTTGCCGAACAGCTTCGGCGCCGCCGCCGGGTTGCGCCCCGCAGCGGAGACGTAGTTGCCGAAGATGATGCCGATGCCGACACCGGAGCCCGCCACGCCGATCGTGGCGAGGCCGCCGCCAATGAGCTGACCGAGCAGTTTCGCTGCTTCTGCGTCCATGATCCTGTTTCCCTCGGTTTGTTCGGAGATTGTGGCTTGCGACCCGCGCCCGCCCGCTTAGTGATGCAACTCGATCGCGTCGCGGATGTAGAGGCAGGTCAGAATGGTGAAGACGTAGGCCTGGAGCACGGCGACAAGCAGTTCGAGCCCGTAGAGCGCGACGATGAACGCGAAGGGCAGGACGCCGGCGAAGCTCAGGACGAAGACGAAGGCGCCGAACACGTGCAGGATCGAGTGTCCCGCCATCATGTTGGCGAAGAGCCGCACGGAGAGGCTGATCGGCCGCGCCATGTAGGAGACGACCTCGATCGGCACCAGCAGCGGCGCCATCCACATCGGCACGCCGGGCGGCAGGAAGAAGGTCAGGAAGCGGTGCTTGTGGATGACGATGGCGAGGATCGTCACACCGACGAAGACCACCAGCGCGAACGCGAGCGTCACGATGATGTGGCTGGTGAAGGTGAAGGAATAGGGAATCAGCCCAAGCACGTTGCCGAGCAGCAGGAACATGAACAGGCTGAACACGAACGGGAAGAATTTCTGCGCGCCGCGGCCGCCCACGATGTCGCCCAGCATTCGGGCGATCATCTCGTAGCTCATCTCCACGATGGACTGCACGCGCCCCGGAACCATGCGCCCGCGGCCCATGCCCACCGTGGTCAGCAGCGTGATGATGATGACGGTCACGCACATCATCAGCGCTGAATTGGTGAACGACGCGTCGAAACCGCCGAGGTCGATCTCGACGTAGCGGTTGATCGCGAACTGATCGAGCGGGCCGTGATGGGCGTCGCCGTTATGCCCGGCGCCGCCGTTATCCGTCGTTGCCACTGGCCATCCTACCCCTGGCTTCGCTCGTCCCGTCCTTCACCCCGTTCCTCCGCGCTCTCGCGGGACAACGGCGTGGCTCCCATTCTCTGCGCCGCCCGAAACGCGTTCAGGATGCCGGCCGCGATCCCCACGAAGATGAAGACCACGAACAGCCACGGCCTTGTGCCGAGCCATTCGTCGAGCAGCCAGCCAATGCCACCGCCGACGGCCAGCGCGGCCGCCATTTCGATCGCGAGGTGCAGCGCCTGCCCAAGACGCGTGCCGGGCAACCGTCCACGGCTGCCCGACTCGTTCCCGCCTCGGGCCTTGCGCAGCCGGGAGTCCAGATCCTCCAGGGATGGCCGTGGTTTGTCGTCCATGCAAACCCGCTCGGCCAGGGCGCGCGCGTGCCCCGCAGTCGAAAAGCGCCCGCACCATAGGGGCTGCCCTGCCCCCTGTCAAGCCGGGGAAACGGCGCCCGATGTCTCCGTAATTCATTGAAACGGCGACGGAATTTGCGTCGCGGGAATTCGCGTCGGAGGACTCAGGCGGTCTCGCGAAGCTGTTCGGCGCGCTCCAGATCGACCGAGACGATCTCCGACACTCCCGGCTCCACCATGGTGACGCCGAAGAGCCTGTCGACACGGGCCATGGTGATGCGGTTGTGGGTGACGATCACGAAGCGGGTGCGGGTCTCGTCGGCCAGGCGGGAGACGAGGGTGCAGAACCGCTGCACGTTGCTGTCGCCCAGCGGGGCATCGACTTCGTCGAGCACGCAGATGGGCGAAGGGTTCGTCAGGAACACGGCGAAGACCAGGGCGATGGCGGTCAGCGCTCTCTCGCCGCCCGAGAGCAGGGAGAGCGACAGCAGGCGCTTGCCGGGTGGGCTCGCCACGACCTCCAGGCCGGCCTCGAGGGGGTCGTCGGAATCCACCAGCGCGAGATGGGCCTTGCCGCCGCCGAAGAGTTCGGTGAACAGCCGCCGGAAGTGCTCATCGATCTTGCCGAAAGCCTCCAGCATCCGCTCCCGCCCCTCTCGGTTGAGGCCGGCGATGCCGCGGCGCAGGCGGGAGATGGCTTCCAGCAGATCGGCGCGGGATTCCTGCATCTCCCTGATGCGCTGGTCCAGCTCGCTTGCCTCGGCTTCCGCCCGCAGGTTCACGGCGCCGATGTTTTCGCGCTCGCGGATCAGGCGCTGGAGCTTGACCTCCACCGATTCGGCGTCGGGGAGTTCACCGTCGGGGTCGAGCGCGGCAATCGTCTGCGCCTCTGCCGGATCCACGCCGAGACGTTCCGTGATCTGGCCGGCGGCAAGCGTTTTGGCCTGAGCTGCCTCGGCCATGAGGCCCTCGAGCCGGGCTGCGCCCTCGCGCGCCTCGCCGAGCGCCGCCTCGGCCTGCCTGAGCGCGCTCGATGCCTCCTTCGCCTCCTGTTCCGCGCCCGCCAGAGCATCGACGGCATCGCGGTGCTCGCCCTCTGCGCGTTCGATCGTGCCGAGCAATCCCGCCCGGCGCGCTTCTAGCTCCGCCGGCCTGGCGTCCAGGGTGGCCTGCTCCGACCGGGCCTCGCCCAGACGATCGGCAAGCTCGCTCAGCCGCTTGCGGGCGCTGCCCACGCGCGCTGCCCAGCTCTCGCTTTCCCGCGCCAGCTCGGCGAGCCGTGCGCCACGCCCGTCCGCCGCCTGCGCCACCTGATGGTGCCGCTGCGCGCACTCTTCGGAACGCGCCCGAAGTCCCGTGAGAGCCGCCTGCAATCGTGCGCTCTCCTTCTCGCTCCCTGCGCTCCCGGCGGGCAGCGCCGCGAGCGCAGCGGACGCCATTCTCTCGGCCTCTCCGGCCTCGGCAATCTCGCCTGCAATCCGTCCCGCCGTCTCGTCGAGCGCGGCGAGACGCGAGCGCGTTGCCGCGGCCTCGGCCGAGGCCGTCGCGCGCGCCTCCCGTGCCGCCCGCAGGGCTTCCGCCGCGTCGTCGGCCGATGCGCGGGCATGCCGGCAGGCCGCTTCTGTGTCCTCCCTGGCCCTGGCCGCCGTTGCGACGGCGTTCTCCGCCGTACGCTTTTCGGCTTCCGCCTGTGCGCACGTCTCGGCCAGCACCGCCAGCCTGTTGCGGGCCTGCAGGCGCCGGGCGGCAGCCGTCAGCGCTTCGGCGGTCACCGTGAAGCCGTCCCAGCGCCAGAGCGAGCCTTCCCTACTCACCAGCCGCTGGCCGGTGCGAAGTCTGGCCTGCAAGCGAGCCCCGTCCGCCTCCGCCACCACCCCGACCTGGGCCAGGCGTGCCGCCAGGGCCTCGGGGGCGCGCACCGCATCTGCCAGCGGCGCGGCGCCGTCGGGCAGCGGCTGGGCATCGCCTGCGGGCGGCAGCGTACACCAGTGCATCGGCGCGCCGTCGTCGGTGCCGGCCTGAAGGTCGTCGCCGAGCGCGGCGCCCACGGCCGCCTCGAAGCCGGGCTTGACCGTGACCCGGTCCCAGAGCGCGAGACCCGGACCGGCGCTCGGATCGTCGAGCAACGCGGCGAGGGCCGCGCGCTCGGCCTCACTGCCTACGAGCGCGGCATCGGCCTCGCGCAGCCGCTCGCGCAGCGCGCGTTCGCGGTCTTCCGCCTGCCCCCTCGCCGCCTCCGCCTTCTGCAGCGCCGCACGCGCAGCCTCGAAGCCCTCGGCCCGGACGCGCTCTTCCTCCTCGGCTTGCGCAAGCCGGCCATCGGCGGGCCCGGACCGCTCCAGGGCCGCGCGCTCCTCCCGGCTCCGCGCGAGGTCGTGCTCGAGCCGCTGCCTGCGTTGCGCCGCCTCGTCGATCCGCTTGCCCAGCGCCTCGCGCTCGGCCTCGGCCCGCGCCCGCGCCTGAGCGAGGACCGCGAGCCGCTGCTCGACCGCCTCGACCTCGGCGCGCGCCTCTTCTCGCGCGGTGCGCGCCGCCGCCTCCGCCGCGGCGTCGCCCTCGGCCGCACGGGCGAGCCTCTCTTGGATCTCGTCGACGCGCTCCTGCGCCGTTTCCGCGTCCCTGGCCAACGCCTCTTCGCGTTCGATATCTGCGGTAATCTGGGCGCGCTTGCGCGCGTTCTCGTCACGAGCCCGGGCGATACGCTCTTCCTCCTCGGCGAGCCGCTCGTGCTCGATTCGCAACCGCTGGAGGGCGGCAGCCCGCTCGGTCTCGTGTCGGCGCCGCTCCGGCAGAACGGCGGCGGCGTCCGCCTGGCGGCGGGCGGCGTCGGCAGCCTCCTCGGTCGCGCTGGCTACCCGGCGGGCGGCGTTGTCGGCCTGGCGCGTCACCTCCTCGACACGGGCGCTCGCCGTCATCCAACGGATGAGAAGCAACGCCGCCTCGGTCTCGCGGATCCTCTCGGAGAGGCGCCGATAGCGCTTGGCGTGGCGCGCCTGGCGCTCGAGATCGCGGAGCTGCGTCTCCAGGGTGCCGATCACGTCCTGGAGTCGTTCCAGGTTCGTCTCGGCCGCTCTCAGCTTTAGCTCTGCCTCGTGGCGCCTCGCGTGCAGGC
Source organism: Rhodospirillales bacterium (assembly GCA_028818855.1). GTDB lineage: Bacteria > Pseudomonadota > Alphaproteobacteria > UBA828 > UBA828 > WTGU01. The sequence continues at coordinate 19,154 of JAPPMY010000257.1, read as the reverse complement.
CGGTGATGCCGGCCGCCTCTTCGAGGAGGGCACGGCGCTGGGCAGGTTTCGCGCCGATGATGTCGCCGATCCGCCCCTGTCCCACCAGTGCCGAGCTGTGCGAGCCGGTCGCGGCGTCGGCAAACAGGATCTGCACGTCGCGGGCGCGGACCTCGTCGCCGTTCACGGAATAGGCCGAGCCCGCGCCGCGCTCGATGCGGCGCGTCACCTGGATCTCGGCGGCATCCTGGAACTCGGGCGGTGCGCTCCGGTCCGAGTTGTCCAGGCTGAGCGTGGCTTCGGCGATGGCGTGGGCCGGGCGGCGCGAGGTGCCGCCGAAGATCACGTCCTCCATGCCGCCGCCACGTACCTGGCGCGGCGCGGTCTCCCCCATCACCCAACGCAGGGCTTCGACCAGATTCGACTTGCCGCAGCCGTTGGGGCCGACGATCCCCGTCAGCCCGCGCTGGATCTGCAGCTCTGTCGGCTCGACGAACGACTTGAAGCCCGCGAGTCTGAGCTTCGTTACCTGCACGCGCTCCGGCCCCGTCTAGGAACCCGAGACAAGACGGTCGATGTGTTCGGAGAACGCCTCGAAGCTCATCCTGCCCTCGTACTTCTCGCCATTGACGATCACCGTCGGCGTGCTGTCGACCTCGTACTCGGCCTGCGCCGACATTCTCGACTGCAATATCGAATTCTCGAGGTCCCGGTCCGCCAGACACGCATCGAAGCGGTCACGGCTCACGCCGCCCAGCTCGCCGATCTGCGCGAGCTTGTCCGAGTAATCGCCAGAGGCCGCCCAATCGTCGAAGGTATCGAACAGGACATCGACGAAGGCGAAGTAGCGGTCCCGTCCGCCGCAGTGGGCGAGCACCGCCGCCTCATACGCAGGTGCGTTGAGCGGGAAGTCGCGTGCCACGAACCGGACCTTGCCGGTATCGACGTAGTCGGGCTTGAGCCGGCTGTAGATGTCCTTGTGGAAGCGGCGGCAGGCCGGACACGTGAGCGAGAAAAACTCGATCACCGTCACTGGCGCGTCAGGATCGCCGAGCGCCAGGTCGCCGGGCCTCTCGCCGATGCCGGCCGCGTTGCCGGGCAGCGGGAGCACCACCGAAGCAACCGGAACCGCCGCCATCGACCCCAACAGGAAACGTCGCGAAATCATGAAGATACCCTCATCCGTTGATGTCGCATCCGAGGAAGGTGCGCCCCTTCTGCTTGCACGCCTCCATGACGGAGAACGAGCCTGCGGCGGGGTCGATCACCACGTCGCCCGGATTGCTGACGGCCTCGATCAGGGCGCTCTGGAGGCCCACCGGCTTCGGATGGACCCGGTCGCGCTTGCCGACCTTTTCGCTCCACACGTCCGGGATCGTGTGGACCTTCCACACGCCCTTGGCCTTGCGCGGCTCCTTTTGCAGCACGATCAGGTACTCGCTGGCGCGCCGTGTGCGATAGCCCATGCCGATTCGCTTCTTGTGCCACGTCACCATGTCCACGATTTCGAGCGTCGTGCCTTCGAGCCAGTCGCTGAACCCGGTACAGAGGTGATACTTGTCCGTCCACAGGAAAAGGTGGCCGCTCGGCATCAGGCAGCGGCAGATTTCCCTGATGAACGACGGGATCTCATCGGTCATCTGCGGCAGCGCAGCGCGAGCGGCGCCACGGCGCACGCCCTCGTTGCCGTAAGCGAGGTGATCGAGCACGCCACGATACTGCGGGTCCAGGAACGCGACGGGAACGGCAGCCGAAGGCAGCAAGCCAAGGAACTGCAGCCCCTCCATGCGGAGCCGGCTGTCGAAGGCCAATTCGGGCGGTAACGCCAGCGGCGGCTGATCCACCTGCCGCATGGACGAGAACACCGAGACCCGTCCGGCGTCCGGTGGGGCTTCCAGCGGCGTGGCGACTTCGTTCACCATTCGGGCCGGACTGTACGCACGCTCGCAACGAAAAGTATAGTTCCTGCTGCCCCTGCGCCGCTCCGGGGCACAGACGAGCCGCGAACCCCACCGCCTGAAGCAAATTAGACGCTGATTATCAATGGATTACACTCTTTGCGAGCTGGCGAGGATCGCCCGGCCAAGCGCCGCGAGCGCCGACTTCAGACGGTTGTCGCGGGTTGAGCCGACGGCGTTTTCGACACGCGCGGCCGACTCCGAGTCGATTTTTGTCGGCGTCCGGCGCTCCCGGCCCGGCGTGTGCGGCGCCGCCGCCCGGCTTACGTAGGCGATCCGCGTCACGGCACGGTATCCATAGTAAGACGCGATTCGCTCGAGAATCTGGGGTTCGAGATGCTGAAGCTCGACCGCGACCGGCCCCGATACGCAGACCCTGAGCGTGCCGTCCCGCCCCAGGCGATCGGGCCAGGAGCTGGCGGCGATGGCTTCGCCCACGATGGCGGGCCACGCGCTGGTGATCTCGGCCGCGGCAAGGCCGCGCGATTCGAAGGACTTGGCGGCAATTCTGCCGATCAGCGTGGCGAGCGGCTGCGGCTGGCTGGCCTTGCGCATGGTCCGGGCCGAACGTTAGGAACGCCGACTCACGGTGTACGCCCAACGGGCGCTGCTGTGAAGCGCCGCTGCCGATGAGCACCGCCGACGCCCATCCCGCCACGCCGGTGGAGCTGGCCCAGGCGCTGCTCGACTGGTACGACCGCCACCGCCGCCGCCTGCCCTGGCGCGCCGCTCCCGGCACGCGGGCCGACCCCTACCGGGTCTGGCTCAGCGAGATCATGCTGCAGCAGACGACCGTCCCCGTCGTCGCTGGCTACTTCCAGCGCTTCCTGGAGCGTTGGCCGACCCTCGACGCACTGGCGGAAGCCGAGCTCGACGAGGTGCTCCACGCCTGGCAGGGCCTCGGCTACTATGCCCGGGCGCGCAACCTGCATGCCTGCGCGCGGCGCGTGCTGGCCGATCACGACGGGCGGTTCCCGAGCGAAGAGACCGCGCTGCGGGCGCTGCCGGGGATCGGACGCTACACCGCTGCCGCGATCGCGGCCATCGCGCACGATCGGCAGGCGACGGTGGTGGACGGCAACGTCGAACGGGTGATCGCGCGGCTGCGGGCGGTCGAAGCCCCGCTTCCCGCGGCCAAGTCGAGGCTCTACGCGCTTGCCGCCGAGCTCACGCCCGAGGCCCGGCCGGGCGACTACGCACAGGCGCTGATGGACCTCGGCGCGACCATCTGCACCCCGCGCAACCCGGGCTGCCTCGCCTGCCCCTGGCGGGATGCCTGCCAAGGTCGCGCGCGGGGCATTGTCGAGACCCTGCCGCGCCGGGCGCCGAAGCGGCCGCGCCCGTTGCGGCACGGCGTCTCCTTCTGGCTGATGCGCGCGGACGGGGCCGTGCTGCTGCGGCGCCGGCCGGACGAGGGCTTGCTCGGCGGAATGATCGAGCTGCCCACCACACCCTGGCGAGCGGAGCCGTGGACTCTGGCGGAGGCCGGCGCCCATGCCCCGCAGAAACGCCAATGGCAGGCGCTACCGGAGCCGGTCCGCCACGGCTTCACCCATTTCGAAATCGAGCTGACGGTCGCGGCCGCCGAGACGGAGAGCGCGGACGGCGCGCGGGAGGACGGCGACATCTGGTGCCTGCCCGCGCGCTTTTCGGACCACGCGCTCCCGACGCTGACCCGGAAGCTCGTGCGCCATGCGGCGCTCCACCGGCCCGGTCCTGCGGGCCACCCTCGAACCACCGGCGACTGAGGGCAGCACCGATCATGGTAGCATCGCCGCCACCGCGCATGGCGCGCGGAGGAGTGGCGCGGTGACGACAGGCGAGGGCCGAGCGGGCGGCAACAGGGGCGGGCGGCTCTCGCCCACCCGTGTTCGCGAGGCCATGTGCCGCGCCGCGCGGTACGCGCGCACCGGGCGGCTCTCGGAAGCGCAGGCGCTGTACCGCTCGGTTCTCGCCGCAAGGCCCGACCATCGAGACGCGCTGAAGGCCGGTGCCCTGGTCGCGTTCCGGCTGGATGCAATGGACGAGGCGGCAGCGCTCCTGCAGCGGGCGGTCGCACTCGACGATGGCGACGCTGGCGCCCACAACGACCTCGGCAACGTGCTCCAGGCCAGCGGCCGCATCGACGCCGCATTGGCAGCCTACGGGCGGGCGGTCGAGCTGGATCCGGAGCGGGCCGAGACCCTCGTCAATCTCGGCCAGGCGCTACGGATTAAGGGCGACCTCGAGGCTGCCGCCGAAGCCCTGGGCCGGGCCGCCGCGCTCCGCCCCGACCATGCCGGCACGCTCCTCCACATCGGACTGGTGCGTCACGCCCAAGGCGATCTCGATGGAGCGGAAGCCAGCGTCCGCCAGGCGCTCTCCGTCGAGCCCCGGAATGCCGAAGCCTGCTTCGCTCTCGGCAATGTTCTTTATGCCCAAGGCCGGCTTAACGCGGCCGTGGAAGCTTACGGGCAGGCGGCAGCGCTGAGGGAAGACATCCTCGACGCCTCGTTCGAGGTGGGGAAACCGCGCCACGTCCACGCCCATCTCGACCGCGGCGACGCGAGAGCGGCGCTCAGGGCCTGCGACGACCTGCTGGCACGGCACCCGGGCCAGAGCGGCGCCCTGGCGATGAAGGCCGTTGCCTTGTGGGAGGCAGGCGAGGCGGGTCAGGCACGCTCGCTGCTCGATTTCGACCGCCTGCTGCGTCGCGAACGCTGCGCCCCGCCAGCCGACTTCGCCGACATGGGGGCCCTCAACGTGGCGCTGGCCGACCATGTCCGGGGCCATCCCACGCTCCAGGCGGCGCCTGAGAGCTACTCGATGGAACGCGGCCGGAGCACGGGCGAACTGCTGCCCGGCCACGGTGCGGCGGTGGCGTTCCGCACGCTGGTGGAAGAGGCCGTGGACCGTTACCGGAAGGCGATGCCGGAGGAGCCGAGCCATCCCTTCCTGGCCGACATTCCGGATCGCGTCAGGATCACGGCATGGGGCGTGATCCTCGACGAGGGCGCCTACCAGGTGCCCCACATTCACCCGTCGGCCTGGCTCAGCGGCGTCTACTACGTTGCGCTCCCTCTGGCCCTGGGCGCGGACGACGACGGGACCGCAGGCTGGATCGAGTTCGGCCGCCCCTACTGGGACTTTCGGATCAGGGCGGAGCCGGAGACCCGGCTGATCGAGCCCGAGGAGGGGCTGATGCTGCTCTTCCCCTCCTACATGTTTCACCGCACCCTGCCCTTCGACGGCTCGGGCGAGCGCATCAGCATCGCCTTCGACGTGCTGAGGGGTGAGTAGCGGAGCGGCGGCTAACCGCCCTCTCGCGCGGCGGCAGCGACGGCCTCGGCCGCTTCCATGACCCGAAGCAGATTGCCGCCCCAGAGCTTGGCAATCTCTTCCTCATTGTAGCCGCGCCGTACCAGCTCGACGGTGACGTTGAGCGTCTCTGCCGCGTCGTCCCAGCCCAGGATGCCGCCGCCGCCGTTGAAGTCCGACGCAATCCCAACATGATCCGTGCCGACAAGCTCGACCGCCCGATCGATGTGGTCCACGAGGTCTGCCACCGAGCCCTTTGGCCACCGACGGTCGATCTCGTAGCGACGCGCATAATACGCGTCCTTCTCCTGGTCGCTGAGCCTGGCCCAGTCGGCCGCGCTGTGGAGACCCGTCTCCTCCCACAGCGCATTCAGTGCCGCCCGCTTCTCCGCCGGTAGTGCGCGCAGGTAAGAGTCGTAGGCCACGATCTGGATCACACCGCCCTTGTCCCTGAGTGCCTGCAGTACGTCGTCGGAGAGATTGCGCGGGTGATCATGAACTGCGCGCACGGAGGAATGGGAGGCGATGACCGGTGCACGCGAGGCGGCGATTGCGTCGAGTGCGGTGGTATCGGCCGCATGGGAGATGTCCACGACGATGCCGAGCGCGTTCGCGCGAGCGACTGCAGCACGCCCGAATTCGCTAAGGCCCCCGTGCTCGGCATCCGTCTCGCCTTTGTGTTGGTCGGGTACTGCGGAATCGCCGATATCGTTGTGGCCGTTGTGAAGCAGGCCGAAATAGCGGGCGCCCAAGTCATGGAAAATGTCGAGCAGCGCCAGGCTGCGGCCAACGGCATAGCCGTTCTCGATCCCGATCAGGGCAGCGCGCCGGCGTTCTCCGTGGAGTCGGCGCACGTCCGATGCCGAAAGCGCAAGGCCAATGCTCTCCGGATGTTGTGTGTCCGTCATGCGGCGGATCGCGGCCAGTTTGGTAAAGGCGTCGGCCGCGGCGCGGGCGTAGCCCGCCGGGCTGCGCTCCCGCTGCGGCACGAAGGCGACGAAAAAGGCAGCGTCCAGGCCGCCCTCTTCCATGCCGGGCAGGTCCAACTTCTGGCGTGGCGCCTTCGCGGCCGCAGGATCGTACGCTTCAGTCCCGAAATCGGGAGGAATGTCCACGTGACTGTCGATGACGATGACACGTTCATGGATGGCCTTGGCCCGGGCGAGAAGATCGTCCTCGGCTCCGACTGCGCCGGAAATCGAAAACCACGCGAGTGTGACCGCCAGCAGCGTCGCGAATTGATTCATGGCCCTGTCTCGCATGGGTGGCTTCCCGCACGCCACCGGCTAACATCCCTGCACATGCGGCAATGACGGTGCAGACCGGCTTCGTCAAGGTGCGGCGGCAGGAATTGAACGACGGGAGCGACGGGATGAGCGAACGGCGGGATCTTCCCCAGGAGGCGGGCTACAACCTGCGGCTGCGCCATCCGGACTTCGAAAACCATTTCGCGGTGTGGGAGTCGGAGAGCGCGCGGATTCGCGACTCTCTCGACTGCATCCTCGATGTCCGCTACGGCGCCGGCCCGAACATGACCGCGGACCTCTTTCCGGCGCCTGCGGGGGACGCCCCGATCCAGGTCTTCATCCACGGCGGCTACTGGCGCGCCATGGACAAGGACGTTCACTCGTTCCCCGCCGAAGGCTTCGTCGCCGCCGGCGTGGCGGTCGTCTCGCTCAACTACGCGCTGGCGCCCGCGGTGACGCTCGACACGATCGTCGAGCAATGCCGCACGGCCCTGGAGTGGATCGCCGACAATGCCGGGCGGATCAACGGCGATCCCGACCGCATCTTCGTCTCCGGCCACTCCGCGGGCGGTCACCTCACCGCCATGATGCTCTGCACCGACTGGGCTCGGCGCGGGCGCCCTGCCGATCTGGCGAAGGGCGGCACGGCGATTTCGGGCATCTTCGATCTCGCGCCGATCATGCAGACCAGCATCAACGACGATGTCCGCCTCGACGCCGAATCGGCTGCGCGCAACAGCCCGATCCACAATCTTCCGGCGACCGGCGCGCCGCTCATTGCGGCGGTCGGCGCGGCTGAGACCGGGGCATTCGTGGCCCAGAACCGGGCGTTCGCCGAGGCCTGGCGGGCGCGCGGCTTCGAGGCCTCGGTCATGGAGATCGACGGTCTGCACCACTACACCGTGGTGATGGAGATGGGCCGCCCCGGCAGCGCCCTCACGCAGGCGGCGCTTGCCCAGATGGGCCTGTGAGGGTCGAGTCCCCGGCTTCTCGCCGCCCTCCGCCGGCGGGCGCTTGAACGACGGGCTTGCCGAACCGATGTGAGGGCGGTAGGGCAAGCCCCGGCGGTGCGCCCAGCCGCCGAACCCCACGAGGTGCGCCATGACCGTAAGCCGCGGCCGAGATTTCCTGTCCCTCCCCGGCCCGACCACCGTTCCCCACGAGGTGCTGCAGGCCATGCAGCGCCCCGCCGTCGACATCTACGGCGAGGAGCTGACCGCCGCCACCGATTCATGCCTGGACGACCTCCGGCGCGTGTTCCGCACAGAGAAGGGGCGCACCTACATCTACATCGCCAACGGCCACGGCGCCTGGGAGGCGGCGCTCTCCAACGTCCTCTCCCGCGGCGACAAGGTGCTGGTGCTGGAGAGCGGGCGCTTCGCCGTCGGTTGGGGCGAGATGGCCGAGCCGCTCGGCATCGAGGTCGAGGTGCTGGCGGAGGAACCCCGGCGCGCGGTTTCGCCCGAAGCGCTGGAGGCGCGCCTCCGTGCCGACGAGGCGGGCGAGATCAAGGCGATTCTCGTGGTGCAGGTGGATACCGCCTCCGGCGTCGTGAACGACATCCCGGCGCTGGGCAAGGCCGTCCAGGCGAGCGGCCACGGTGCGCTCCTCATGGTCGATGTCATCGCGTCCCTAGGCTCGATGCCGTTCGAGATGGACGACTGGGGAATCGACGTCGCGGTGGCAGGCGCGCAGAAGGGTCTCATGATGACGCCCGGGCTGAGCTTCATCGCTGCGGGCGAGAGGGCGCTCGCCGCCCACGCCGACGCCGGGCTGCGGACGCGCTACTGGGATTGGACCGTGCGCGAGGGCGACCTCCACTACATGAAGTACTGCGGCACGCCGCCGGTGCACTTGCTGTTCGGGCTGCGCAAGTCCCTCGACATGCTGCTGGAGGAAGGGCTGGAGAACGCCTTCCGCCGTCATGCGCTCCTGGCCGGCGCCACCCAGGCGGCGGTGGAGCGCTGGTGCGAGGCGGGGACGCTCGCCTTCAACATCCCCGAGCCGGCGGAACGGTCCCCCACGGTGACCACGATCCTGCTGGACGATCCCGCGCTGAGCCGTCTGCTCGACTGGTGCTGGAAGGTTTGCAACGTGAGTCTCGGCATCGGGCTCGGTTCGCTCGACGGCCACGCGTTCCGCATCGCCCATATGGGCCACGTGAATGCTCCCATGATTCTCGGCACGCTGGGAGCCATCGAGACCGGTCTCGCCGCACTCGACATCCCTCACGGCAAGGGCGGCGTCTCGGCAGCCGTCGACTATCTGGGCAGCCGCCTAAGGGTTTGAGACAGCGCACCCCTAGTCGAGTACCGGCGGCCGGTCGGCGTCGGGCGGAACATCGTCGGAAGGCGAATTGAGGACAATCGCGAGCACGACCAGGACCGCGCCGACGAACAGCGCAACTGCGGCGTCCCTCAGGAAGCGCCGCACGTCAGGCGCCCCCCTCCTCCGTGCCCTCCGGCCCCTGGCCGGGCTCGTCGGACCGTGCCGCCGCCAAGGCAGCCTCTAGCTGCGTCTGGAAGTGCTCGCCCACGATTGGCCCGTGGTGACGGCGATAGTCACGCACGATGTCCGTCTGCACGTCGGGCGAGATGTCGCGCGCGAGGTCGAGCCGGGTCTCGCATACGTCGCAGACGAGCGCCTCGTCGCCGACCGCCGGCGTGCGCCATGCGTGCGGGCTGCAACGCTCCATGAGAATGGCCCCTCCGCTCTCCGTCTCTCCGGCGCCCACTCGATTGTCCGCTCAGGCGATGCCGGTGTCGGTGATGATCTGCATGATCTCCGTCCGAACGCCATCCGGTGCGACGAAGAAAGCGATCCGACGACGCCCGAATTCGGACTCGATCTCCTGCGGCTCGAGAATAAAGGGAACGCCGGCTTCGCGCAGCCGGGCGACCTCGGCATCGAAATCGTCGACCTCGAAGACCACGTGGAGGAAGCCGAGAGGCAGCGGCTCGTCCAGCAAGCTCTCGTAGGGCGCCCTGGTGAAGAGCAGGAGCCGCGTGCCGCCCAGCCGGAGAACCCGGTAGTCGCAGCCGAACACCCGGCCCGAGAGCCTCTCTTCGCCGTCCATGGTCCCGGTGTAGAAGGCGACCGCAGCATCGAGGTCCGCGACCTTTACCGCGTAGTTCCAGAGTCGCATGCCGCGGCCTTACCGTCCTCAGGTTCGATCGGCGCAATCCACGCGGCGAATGGCGTAGTCCTGAAACTTGTCATTCCAGGCATCTTCCAGGGCGGTATGGTCGCCGGCTGCCTCTGCTTCGACGGCGTACATGGTGACTGACTTCATGTTGGCCGTGGTCAGGACCGAGTATCCCAGCTCCTCCATCTGGGCGACGCGGCGGTTCGTGTTGCCCTTGCTGCGGTAGACGCCGAGCGAGATGCCGTTGGCCTGCGCCCCCCTGTCGATGATCCAGATGTCGCTCACGCCCTTGTCGCGCAGCTCATTGGCCGTTGACCTCGCCGCCTCGCGGCTGGAGGCCGGCGGCAGATACACCTGGTAGTTCCTGATGACCTGCTGCTCCTCCGGGCGGATCTCGACGGCCTCGGCGCCGGCCGAGCGCATCCAGTCCGCAGCGTCGCCCGCGGCGGCGCGCTCCTCGAACCAGCCTGCACGAACGCAGACCACGCCTGATACCTGTTCGGGCGCCGCCTCCGGTTCCGCAGGGCTTGGCGGTTCCTCCGGCTCAGCGGCTTCGGCGTCGCGATCCCGTTCCGCCACCACCGGCGCCGCAGCCGCCGCAGGCTCGTCTGTCGTCTGCTCCGGCTCTGAGCCCGCGGAGGCTTGTCCGCCCTCCCCCAGCGTCGCCGGCTCTGCGTCGCGAAGCTCGTGGGCGCGCTTGTACGCCCGCTCAGCAAGTTTCATGTAGACGTCGCCGAGGTTGGCGTACACGACCGGGTCGGGCCTCAACTCCGACGCAGCGACGAGGGCATCGCGCGCGTCGTCCAGCCGTCCCACCCGGGCGTAGAGCACGGCGAGATTGTTGTGAGCCTCGAACATCGTGGGATGATCGGTACGAAGGCCCTCGAAAACGACGACCGCATCAGCGAGGTTGCCCTGGCGCGCCTCGAGGACGCCGTGAAGCAGCTGCACGTCGGGCGAGTCAGGCTGCTGCCGGAGCAACGGTTCCAGAATCTCGCGCGCTTCGGCAAAACGTCCCTGGCCAATCAGCGAAAGCGCGTCCGCGATCGAGACGTCAGCGAGAGCACCGGACCAGGGCGCCGTTGCGGTCAGCAGCCCGCACGCGAGTGCTGCCCGCCTGAGCCAGGGCGCCAACCGCACTTTTTGCGGCGCATATGCCGTGCTATCCACGACTTCGTTTTTCTCGACTTCCGTCCCTGTTCACCATAGGTGGCAACCGCAGCGCAGTCCATCGCACAGACCGCCCCGTGCCGATGAGCGACCCATGACCGAGCAGATTCTGATCCTCGATTTCGGCTCGCAGGTGACGCAGCTCATTGCGCGCCGCGTGCGCGAGGCCGGGGTCTACTGCGAGATCAGGCCCTACTCGACGACGGCAAGGGAGATCGAACGCCTGGCGCCCCTGGGCGTCATCCTCTCGGGCGGCCCGGCATCGCTCACCGAGGCCGAGGCGCCGCGCCCGGACGAGGGCATCTACGCGCTCGGCATTCCGCTCCTCGGCATCTGCTACGGCCAGCAGGCGATGTGCGCGGCGCTGGGCGGTTCCGTCGAGTCGACCGCCCAACGCGAGTTCGGGCGGGCGCACCTCGACATCGTCGAGCCGTGCGCACTTTTCGACAGCGTGTGGCAGGTGGGCGCGCGCGAGCAGGTGTGGATGAGCCACGGCGACGCGGTCGCGGCGCTGCCGGATGGCTTTCGCGTGGTCGCGCGCACCGACTCGGCGCCCTTCGCCGCCATCGCCGACGACCGGCGCCACTTCTACGGCATCCAGTTTCATCCCGAAGTGGTGCACACCCCCCACGGCGCAGCGCTCCTCCGGAACTTTGCGCGCCACGTAGCCGGCTGCGACGGCACTTGGTCGATGGCGTCGTTTCGCGCCAGCGCCATCGAGGCAATCCGCTCGCAGGTCGGTGACGGACGTGTGATCTGCGGACTCTCGGGCGGCGTCGATTCGTCGGTGGCGGCGATCCTGTTGCACGAGGCGATCGGGGAGCAGCTTACCTGCGTGTTCGTCGACACCGGCCTCATGCGCCAGGGCGAGGCCGAGGAAGTCACGAGCCTCTTTCGCGGGCACTACAACATCCCGCTCGTCCACGAGGACGCGCGGGCCGTCTTCCTCGACGGACTCGCCGGCGTCACCGAGCCCGAGGAGAAGCGCAAGATCATCGGCGCCACCTTCATCGACGTGTTCGAGCAGGCTGCACGGAGCGCCGGCGATGCCGACTTCCTGGCCCAGGGAACGCTCTATCCGGACGTGATCGAATCCGTCTCCGTCAGCGGTCCGAGCGTTGTCATCAAGTCCCACCACAATGTCGGGGGACTGCCGGAACGGATGAAGCTCAATCTGGTCGAGCCGCTTCGCATGCTCTTCAAGGACGAAGTGCGCGCCCTCGGCCGCACGCTGGGAATGCCCGAGGCGCTCACCGGGCGGCACCCCTTCCCCGGCCCCGGCCTCGCGATCCGTATCCCGGGCGAGGTGACGGAGGAGAAGGTCGCGGTCCTGCAACAGGCCGACGCGATCCTGATCGAGGAGATCCGCGGCGCCGGCCTTTACGATGCCATCTGGCAGGCGTTCGCGGTCCTGCTCCCGGTGCAGACCGTGGGGGTGATGGGCGATGCGCGGACCTACGAGCACGTCTGTGCGCTTCGCGCCGTCACGTCGACCGACGGCATGACGGCGGATTTCTACCATTTCGACATGGGGTTCCTCGGTGGCGTGGCGAACCGGATCGTGAACGAGGTGAAGGGCATCAACCGCGTGGTCTATGACGTGACCTCGAAACCGCCGGGAACGATCGAATGGGAATGAACGATGGTGCGCGCCAGGGCCTCAAGTGGGCGCTCGTGACTCTCGTCGCTGCAACCTTCGCGCTCGGGGTCCGGTTTGCCGCAGCCGATTGGGAGACCGGCCAGACCGCTTTCGAGCGGGGCGACATTGCGGCCGCGATCGAGGCGTGGATGCCACTCGCAGAGGCGGGCGATGCGCGGGCGCAGGCGGCGATCGGCAGCCTCTACATCCACGGCACCGGCGTCGCGGTGGACCATGTGGAGGCATTGCGCTGGACCCGCCGTGCTGCCGAACAGGGCGACGTCACCGGCCAGTTCAACATGGGCACCATCTACGCGGGCGGCCTCGGCGTCGAGCGTGACTACACGGTGGCTGCGGACTGGTTCGCCCGCGCGGCCGCGCAGGACGATGCGGCGAGCCGCTTCAATCTCGGCGTGCTCTACGCACGCGGCCTCGGCGTGCCGAGGGACGACGAGGAGGCCATATTCTTCCTCAGCACGGCGACGATCATCGCCGGCGACCCGGAGGCCAACCTGCAGGAGATCGGTGCCGCCGCGGAGAACTATGCCTACGTCGTGATGATGACGATGGAGGAGCCGGCGCTGACGCGAGCGCTGGAGCGCGCCCGCGCCTGGGAAAGGGAGTTCCTCCAGCGCTATCTCGGCCGGCGCCTGCGGTCCCCCGAGCCCGCGAGCGACCCGGACGGCCTCCCCTCCGAATGAGCCGCGCCGCAGCGGCGCTATTCGGCGAATCGTTCCAGCCGCTGCGATTCCGGAAGGTCGAGCAGCGCGCGGATGTGGCCAGCGAGTCGCACCGCCCAGGTCTCGACGGCCTTGGCCGAGCGGATTTCGTTGTTGCGGATTTCGATGAGCAGCGAAGGCAGCCCCCGGCTCTCGGCGTGCACGGGCACGGTGTAATCGGTGAGCACGCCGAAGTCATAGGGCTCGTTGGCGCCGACCAGGAGGCCATCCGCACGCAGCCGCTCGATCAAGGGGTCCGCCATGCGCCGGTCCTTGTCCCAGCAGATGCCGATTTCCCAGGGCCGCGGGTCACCGTCGACAAGCTGCGGCGTGAAGCTGTGGACAGCCACCAGCACGGGCAGCGAGCCGGAGGCGGTCATCCGTTCGAGGGCGGCGGCGATCGCGTCGTGGTACGGAGTGAAGATTTCCGCGATCCGCGCATCCACGTCTGCCTGCTCGAGGCCCACGTTGCCAGGCACCGGCACGGTATCGCTCGCCGCCGGAATCCTGTCAGGTGCCGCCTCGGGCCGGTTGCAGTCGATCACCAGGCGCGAATAGCCCGCAAGAACGGCCGGCGCATCGAGAAGCGACGAGAGCCGCCGGGCCACGGCGCCGGCACCGAGGTCCCAGCCGATGTGCTCGGTACGCTCGATCTCGCTGACGCCCAGAGTGCCGAGCGCGGCCGGTATCCGGCAACTGGCATGATCGCAGACGACGAGCGCCCGCGACGCGCCGCCCGCGTTGAGCGTCTCGAAGGGCGGCGGGTCGTCCGGTCCGAGCAGCGGCAAGGCCATAAGCCGACCTAGACCCGGTAGATGCGCCGGGCGTTCTCGACGCCGATGAGGGACGCGATCCGCTCGGCCTCGGCGACCGTGCACTCGTCATCCGCCACCCAGCGACCCAGAGCACGGCCCAGAGCCCTCCGAAAACGCTTTGCGCCGAGGTAGTAAAGCTCCGCGAGACCGAAGGCGTCCGTGCTGAAGAGCTGCTTCGTGAAGGGCACGAGTTCCAGTGCCTCGTCCATGATCCGCTGGTAGCTGGGCCCCACCCAGTTCAACGCGAAGCCCACGTCGAAATAGACTTGCGGAAAGTTCTCCGCCATCAGCCCCGCTTCGCGGTGGAACGGGTAGCAGTGGAGGAGCGTTATGGGGAACCCCCAGGGCTCGACCTCCTTGACCCAGGGCGTGAGATGGCTCGGGTCCACCCGGTGCAGCTCGATGTCAGGATCGCCGATGCCGATATGGAACTGGATCGGGAAGCCGCGTTCGCGCGCGATGTCGGCGCCGGTCCAGATCAGGTGGCGCTCGAGTGTCTGGTCGGTGAGGCGCACGGTGCCGCTCTGCTCGACCTCGGCGAGCCAGCGCCCGGCCGCGGCCTCGACCTCGGCCGGAGCCGGCTTGCCGTAGTCGATACGGAGTGTCGCACGATAGGCGAGGATCGACTTGAGGCCGACGACGTTCTCGTCGTCGATGGCATCGCGCACCGCCGCCTCGAAGGCCTGCGCGTAGCCCGCCGCGGAGACGCCGCCCTCCGCCACACGCTCGGCCACCGATTCCATGCGCACGATCTCCCGTGCCGGCGCCCCGGCGATGGCGCCGACCTGGGATACGCTGCAAAGCTCTTCCGGCCGGTTGCCGCTGTCGACGATGTACGTGCCTATCCCCGTTGCGGCGAGGAAGCGCCGGTTCACCTCGGCCGCACCGAGCGACCGGCGACGCTCGGCATACGCCGCGGGCGGGCAGAGAGCCGGCAGGTCGAGCACCGGCGCGCACCAGCGGCGAACGCTGAGGGCCACCGGCTTGTCCCAATGGCTCGTGCCGGGGGGCGCCGGCGCGAAGGCCTCGCTCAGCGAATCGGCGAGCCGGTCGTCATCGAGATCGGCGGGAAACAGACCGTGGCAGTGATGGTCGATCAGCGGCAACGCATCGGCAAAGTCTTCGGCAGGCATCCAGGCCACTCCGAACAGCCGCGCACGACGGCGCTCGGCCACTCTAAGGCCGGCCGGGCGACGAGTCACCGACAGCGCTTGGGGCAGCAGTTGGGGTGGAGCCGATGCCGGGGCCGCGCGGCGCGATGCGGCTCCGTGTTATCGTCCGCCCACAACCGGTGGGAGGAGAGCATGGCGATTACGTTGCAGGGGAAGGCCGCGATCGTGACCGGCGCGGGCCGCGGCATCGGCAAGGGAATTGCGGCGGTGTTCGCCAAGGAAGGCGCAAGGGTCCTCGTGGTGAACCGAAGCGCCGAGGCCGGCCGGGCCACGGCCGAGGAGATCGCGGGCGCCGGCGGCGAGGCGTCGTTCCTCCAGGCCGACGTCAAGAGCCGCGCCGACATGGAGCGCATGGCGGCGACCTGTATCGAGCGCTACGGCGCCATCGACGTCCTCTGCGCCAACGCCGGAGTCTTTCCCACATCCCACATCGCCGACATGACCGACGAGACGTGGGACGACGTGCTCGACACCAACCTCAAGGGCGTCTTCAACGGGATGCGGGCCTGCATCCCGCAAATGAAGGCGCAGGCGCAAGGGCGCATCGTGGTCATCTCCTCGATCACCGGCCCCAACGTGGGCTGGCCGGGGCTTTCCCACTACATGGCGTCTAAGGGGGGCGTGAACGCCCTCGTGCGGGGCGCGGCCCTGGAGCTTGCCAAGCACAGCGTCACGGTCAACGCGATCTCCCCCGGCACCATCATGACCCAGGGTCTGGTGGACCTCGGCGGCGATCAGCTGGATGAGATCGCGGCGATCATCCCGGCCGGCTACATCGGGGAGACCGACGACATCGCCTACGCCGCGGTCTACCTCGCCAGCGATCAGGCGCGCTACATCACGGGCCAGGCGCTGGTGCTCGACGGCGGGCAGATCCTGCCCGAGAGCCCGGCCGCGCTGGCCGACGCGTGAGGCTGCCCGCTGGCCCGGCAGCCGTCGCCGATTGACAAACGCCGCTGCCCCGCTATCGATGGAACGAGGAGCGCCCGTAGCTCAGCCGGATAGAGCACTTGATTCCTAATCAAGGGGTCGCAGGTTCGAGTCCTGCCGGGCGCGCCAACTAAATCAAGGGGTTACGGATCATTCCGCCATTTCGCCGTGTGAGTGCTCCATTTCGTCGTGAGAGTGCTCCATTTCGCCGGAGGCCGGGCCGAAATCCAGCTTCTTGACGATGCGGTCCCGGGTCGGGCCGCTGACGTCGAGCGTCAAGGCCCACTCCCCAAGCATCTCCAGCTCCAGCGTGGCCGTGTAGTGGCCGGGCATGGAGCCGGGCGCGGCCTCCACGGGCCGCACGTTGTGCGCGAGCGGCATGGACGGCATGTCGGCCTTGACGACGACCTCGGCACCCTCCACGGGGTCGCCGCTCTTCTTGCCCTTGAGCATGATCATGCAGTCGAAGGTGAGCTTCTCCGCCGCCGGCGAGCAGCTCACGTCGGCTGCCACCCGCTCGCCCGCCAGGGCGGGGCCGCTCGCCGCCAGCATGGCAGAGAGCGCCAATAGTCCGATGGGAATACGCATCGCTCATTCTCCTCGTTTCAGGCCCAGATAGGCGCTGACCAACAGCTCGTGCCCGGCGAGCGCATCGGCCTCGCCGTCCATTATGATCCGCCCGCTCTCCAGCACGTAGCCCCTGTCCGCGATCGTGAGCGCCTGGCGGACGTTCTGCTCGACCAACAGGATCGTGACGCCGGAGTCCCGCAGGCGGGAGATGAGGGCGAAGACCTCCTGGGCCGCGATGGGAGCAAGGCCGAGCGAGGGCTCGTCGAGCATCAGGAGTTTCGGCCGCGCCATCAGCCCGCGGGCGAGCGCCAGCATCTGGGCCTGGCCGCCGCTCAGCGCCGAGCCGCGCTCGTCCAGCCGGCCCTGCAGCATCGGGAAGAACTCAAGCACGTGGTTGATGTACGCCTCGGCCCTGGCGCGGCCGCTCACGTTGTAGGCGCCGAGGCGCAGGTTCTGCGCGATGGTGAGCCCGCCGAAGATCAGGCGGCCCTCCGGCACCTGCACGATCCCGCGCCGCATGATCCGGTGCGGTGGCAGGCGGGCGATGTGCCGGCCGAGAAAGAGGATCTCGCCGGCGGACGGCCGCTCGATGCCGCACACGGCGTGCATGGTCGAGCTCTTGCCGGCCCCGTTGGCGCCGATGAGGGCGACGATCTCGCCCTCGTTCACCTCCAGCGAGACGCCCTGGACGGCGCGCACCTTGCCGTAGCTCACGTGCAGGCCGCGGACCTCAAGCATGGGCCGCATCCTGGCCGAGATAGGCCTCCAGCACGTCTGCCTGCTGCAGGACCTCCTGCGGGTCCCCCTCTGCAATCTTGCGGCCGAAATTGAGAACGCAGAGGCGCTGGCAGAGCGCCGAGATCAGGTCGAGCTTGTGCTCGATGACGATGCAGGTCCGCCCCGGCAGCGCGAAGTCGCGAATGAGCGCGGCCATCTCCGCCGTCTCGGCCGGGGTCATGCCGCCTGCCGGCTCGTCGAGCAGCAGCAGCGTGGGCGAGCGCACGAGCGCGCGCGCCAGCTCGAGCCGCCGCTGGTCGGGGAGCGGCAGGCTGCCGGCGAGCACGTCCCGCCGGTCGGCGAGGCCAACGGCGTCCAGCAGCCGCTCGACCTCGGCCCTGCGCTCCCGTTCCGCCGCCGAGCGGTTCGACAGAAGGTCGGCGGGCCGGATGCCGGGCAGGCTGTGCTGCGCCACCCAGACGTTCTCGCGAACGCTCATGCGCTTGTAGATGCGCAGGTTCTGGAAGGTCCGGGCGATGCCGTGGCGGACGATCCGGGCCGGCGGGCTCCCGCTGATGTCCTCCCCCCGCAGCATGACGCGGCCGGTATCCGGCGGATGGACTCCGGTGATCACGTTAAAGAGCGTCGTCTTGCCCGAGCCGTTGGGGCCGATGAGGCCCAGCACCTCGCCTTCGGCGACTGCCAGATCGAGCGCCTCCAGCGCAGCGACGCCGCCAAAGGAACGGCTCAGGCGCTCAACGCGCAGCACGGACCAGACCCAGGCAGCGTGCGCGCAGCCAGTGCACGGCGGCTTCGTCCAGGAGCCCGCGCGGGCGCACGATGAGCAGCACGGCCACAAGGCCGCCGAAGACGATCATACGATAGCCGGAGATCGCGCGGATCGATTCCAGCAGGCCGATGTCGATGGCGACGCCGATCAACGGCCCGAACGCCGTCCCCAGCCCGCCGATCAGGCCGTAGGCCAGGCCGTGCACGCCCAGCATGACGTTGAAGATCTTGGGCTCGACGTAGGTCGCGAGGTGCGCGTAGAGGGCGCCCCCGATGCCGGCGACGACGCCAGCCACGACGACCGCCAGGATCTTGTAGGCGTTGACGTTGAGCCCCTGCATCTCCGTCAGCATCGGGTCCTCGCCGATCATGCGGAAGATGGCGCCGAGGCGGGAACGCTCCAGGATCAAAAAGCCGACGAGGACCACGGCGAGCAGCCCGTAGATAATCAGCAGGTACTCGAAGTCCGAGACGTTGCTGTCGTAGATGGCGCGAATGTCGCGAAAGCCGTCGGAGCCGTCGGGGCCGACCAGCTCGCCGTCGATCTCGACCTGGTAGGTGAAGATCTCGAGGATCAGCCGCACCATCTCGGCGAAGGCCAGAGTCGCCACGGAGAAGTAGAGCCCGCGCAGGCGAACCGTGGGGATCGCCACCACCAGCGCCGCCCCGCCGGCGAGCAGCGCGCCCCAGAGCAGGCCGAGCCAGATCGGCCAGCCCCACATCGCGGTCGCGATGCCGGAGCCGTAGGCACTGACGGCGAAGAACGCCTGCTGGCCGAACGAGATCTCGCCGACGACGAGCAGCAGGTAGGCCGAGAGCGCGATGAACGAGATCATGCCGATGTTGGAGAGGACAGCGATGAGGTAGATGCTGTCCATCGCTCAGACCCGCCGCGTCGCCGCCTGCTCGCGCTCGACCGCGAGCTGGCCCATGAGGCCGCCGGGGCGGAAGACCAGGAACAGGAACAGCAGGAAGTAGGCGGAGAGGTCGCGGTACTCGGTGCCGAG
>JAPPMY010000062.1 GCA_028818855.1 Rhodospirillales bacterium | reverse complement strand
CCGGTGAGCGAATAGCTCAGCCCGTAGAGAACGCCGGTGAGGAAGAGCAGCGCGACCGCGATCCAGAACCCGGCCGGCCGGCCGGCCCAGCGCCGGGCACGGCCCGAGCGAACGGCGGAGAAGTCGCTGGAGGCGGGTGGCTCCTGGTGTGCCAAGGGATGCGGGACGGCCGGCGCCGCCGCTGGAGCGTCAGGCCGGGTCTTGGCCTTCCCCGCTGGCCTTCTGCCACCGCCTCATCACGGGCCTGATGATCATCTTGAAGATACCGCCGGCCAGGACGAAGACCGTGACGTAGATGAAGAGAACGCCGGCGATGCCGTATCCGTCGTCTACGGGAAGAAGCTCCGCGTTCACCATCAGGATGGCGGTGACGACACAGAAGACCAGCGCCGCCAGCAGCGCCGGCCCTTCGCCGGAGCGCCAGAGCTGGCGCAGTCCGCGCATTCGATGGCTGTCCATAACTGCCACGGCCGTTCCCCGTCGGTTTCCGCCCGGCATGTTAGCCGAAGTCGCCCGTCGGGCAAGCCCTTCCTGACTTTGAAAGGACGAAACCGCACGAAACTCCAGGCGCCTGAGATGCTGGAATTTGAGCCGATTCAGACCATGCCGGGTCACGGTGGCCCGAAGGACTCCCACCTCCCCCTATCCCCCTCCTCCCAGGAGGAGGGGGAACAAAGGCGGCGCCAGCTTCTTCTCCCTCTCCTCCCCGCCGGGGAGGAGAGGGCGGGGGTGAGGTGGGGGATTCTCGGGCCGCGCTGCACACGGAGACGCGAACGTGCGGAGTTCCATTCTGTCGAACTGCGCTTCAGCGTTACGCGGAGAGGCGCGATGCGGCCGCCTGCTCGAGCAGGCCGCTCCGGGCGGCAAGCTCCATCGCCCGGGGGACCTCCACGGTGAGCGGGCCGTCGGGGTCCAGCACCACCCCCACCCGGTCCTGGGGTCCGAAGGCGATCTCCCGCTCGCCGTCGAGCGCCACCACGCCGCGCGCGAGCCGGATCGGGTGTGCCACGCCGGCCTCCAGGTCGAACACGCGCTCCACCCCGATATCCGCCATGAGGCCGGGTGCGAGCGGGGCGGAGACCGTCCGCGCAGCCTCCGGCCCCGCGCTCAGATCGAGGGCGACGCCGGTCGGCGCATCGCGCGAGACCGGGCGCAGGAGACCCGCGATCGAGGAAAGGCCGATGGCGTCGGCCTCGGCAAAGGTCACGAACAACTGGTCCAGCGCGTCGGCCCGCCAGAGCGCCTTCGCCCCGGTCCACGCCGCGCCGCTCACGCAGACGTCGACGAGCGCCATGTCGCGCGGCGCGCCGTTGACCGTGATCCGCAGCACCTTGTTGCGCCGCGCCGCGTCCTCGCGCGCCAGCGCGCCCGTCGCCACCAGCCCGGCGGCGAGGCCCGCGATGGTGGCTTCGCGCATCATGGGGAAGACGTTGTTGGTACCGGTCGAGAGCGAGGTCAGCGGCACGCCGTCGCAGGCCTGGGCGACCAGCCGGTTGGTGCCGTCGCCGCCCAGCACCATGATCCCGCCGACGCCGCGCTCCACCATGCGGGCGGTGCCCTCCAGCGTATCGGCCGGCGACTCCTCGATCGGCATGTCGAGAAACTCGACCTCGGGCCACACCTGGCCCTCCGGCGGGCCGTGGCCGATGGCGCGCTTCACCCGGTCGGCGATGCCGCTCTCGTCGGGGATCATGTAGCAGGTGGCGACGCCGACGGCGCCGAGGGCCGAGAAGATGCGCGTGATCATGTTGCGCTTCTCGGCGATCGGGAACACCGATGCCTGGGCGACGAGGCGTCTGATATCGCGGCCGGCGGCGGGATTGGCGATGATGCCGATCGACGCGCGGCCTGGGATTTCGCTTGCCATATGGCCTCCGCGAGGGCTTATAGCCCGGCCAGCGGCATGGCGCTATGTGTCTCTCGCCATTGCCGGATGTTGTGACCGGCGCATCCGCTTCGTGTAGAACCGGCAGGCGGCGGGCCGAGCAGGGCGCGCCGCACGGCGCACGGAGAGAGTGGAAGCAACGTGACTCAGCAAGGCCCGAAGAATCTCAGAGTCTACGGCGTGCTGCTGCGTGGCTGCCGGGTGCTGATCGCGGCCGAGGAGGTCGGCGGCCGTGACGTGCTCAAGCTGCCCGGCGGCGCGGTCGAGGCCGACGAGACGCCGGAGCAGGCGCTGAAGCGCGAGTTCATGGAGGAGGGGAGCCTGAGCATCGAGCCCACCCGCCTTCTGCACGCGCCGGGGACCCTCTACAGTCACTGGGTCCACGGGCTCTACTCGCCCATGTACTACGCGGTCGAAGGCAGCGGCGATCCGGTGACGCCGGCGGACGAGCCGGTCGAGTTGCTCTTCATGCGGCCCGAGGAGGCCGTCGCGAGCGGGCGCATGGCCCGGCCCGAGATCGTCGCCCTGGACCGCGCGCTGGCGGCCGCCCGATGACGATGAACGCGCACGCCACCCCGTTCGCCAGCGTGCGGCACGGGCTGAGGGGCCTTGCCGTGCTCGCCCTCTCCGCCGCGCTCTGGCTCGGCGCGAGCGCGCCCGATGGGGCGGCGCAGCAGCCGCCGGCCGTTGTCTCCGTCGACGAGGTGCGCATGGAGGCGATGGCGCAGACCGTGCCGGTGATCGGGCGTCTGGTCGCGCGGCTGGCAGGCGAGGTCGCGGCCCGCACCGCGGGTCCGGTCGCCGAGCTTCACGTCGAGGTCGGCGACCGCGTGGAGACGGGCGACACCATCGCCGTTCTCGACACGGTGCGGCTCCGGGCCGAGCGGGACCGCCTGGCGGCGATCGTCAACCAGGCGCAGGCGCAGCTCGAGCGCATGACAGCGCAGGCCGCCCTTCGCCGCCAGGAGCTGAGCCGCCTCGAAGGGCTGCGCAATTCGGCCGCGTTCAGCCAGGGCCGCTACGACGACGCCCGGCAGGAGGTCATCATCGCCGAGAGCGCCATCGGCACCGCCGATGCCACCCGGGTGAGTGCGGCGGCGAGCCTCTCGCTCGCCCAGATCGATCTCTCCTGGGCGACCATCCGGGCGCCCTATCCCGGCGTCGTCACCACCGTTCACACCGAGGTCGGCGCGTGGCTCGCCGTCGGCCAGCCGGTGGTGTCCCTGCTCAACGATCTCGATCTCGAGGTCGAGGCCGACGTGCCGTCGAGCCGCGTGGGCGCGTTGAGCGAGGGCACGCCGATCGCGCTCGTCCTCGACGATGGCAGCGAGCACGCGGCGGTCGTGCGCACCGTCGTGCCGGAGGAGAACGCGCTCACCCGCACGCGCCGGGTCCGCTTCACGCCGCGCTTCGCGCCAGTTGGCAAGCCGCTCGCCGTCAACCAGTCGGCGACGGTGCTGATCCCGGCCGGGGCGGAGCGGCAGGTGCTGACCGTGCACAAGGACGCCATCGTCCGCAACCAGGGGCAGGCCTTCGTCTATGTCGCCTCGGACGGGACGGCGCAGATCCGCCCGGTCCAGCTTGGCGCGGCAGTGGGCGGGCGCTTCGAGGTGCTGGGCGGCATCGGGCCCGGCGAGCCGGTGGTGGTGCGCGGCAACGAGCGTCTGCAGCCCGGCCAGGCCATCACCGTCGGCGGGGCGGGCTAGGGGCGCGCTCCGGCCATGAACCTCATCAGGCTGGCCATCGACCGGCCGATCGCCGTCGTCGCCGCGATCCTGATGGTGGTCATGTTCGGCCTCGTCGCGCTGCAGACGATCCCGATCCAGCTCACGCCCGATGTCCGCAAGCCGCTTCTCACCGTCGAGACCTACTGGCCGGGCGCAGCGCCGGCCGAGGTCGAGCGCGAGATCATCACGCAGCAGGAGGAGGTGTTCAAAGGCCTCGAGGGGCTGAACCGCATGGTCGGCTCGGCCGACGACGGCGTCGGCGAGATCGAGCTGGAGTTCGCCGTCGGCACCGACATGGACCGCTCGCTCGTGCTCGTGGCCAACCGGCTGGACCGGGTGCCCGACAAGCCCAGCGACGCCGCCGAGCCTGTCATCAGCGCCGCAGGCTCCGAGGACCAACCCATCGCCTGGTTCATCCTCTCCCGCCAGCCCGGCAACGACCGCGCGATCCACACCTACGGCGATTTCGTGGAGGACGTGATTCAGGAGCGCCTGGAGCGCGTGCCGGGCGTGGCCCGGGTGAACATGTTCGGCGGCACCACGCGGGAGCTTCGCATCACGGTCGATCCCGAGCGCATGGCCCGCTACGGGCTCACCGTGACCGAGATCGCGGACGCGCTCAGGCGGTCCAACGCCTCGATCTCGGCCGGCGACGTCGAGGAGGGCAAGCGCCGCTACGTGGTTCGCACCGACGGCGAGCTGAACACGCCCGAGCGCGTCGCCGGCGTCGTGCTGCGCTCCGACAGCGACCCCCTCTCCGGCCGGGTCGGCCGCGTCACCATGGGCGATATCGCCACCATCGCCTACCGCCACAAGGACCCCGTCGCCCGCATCCGCCAGCTTGGCCAGCCGGCGCTGGCCGTCAACGCGGTGCGCGAGACCGGCGCCAACGTGATCGAGACCATGGAGAGCGTGAAGCAGGCCGTGGCGGAGCTGAACGCCGGCCCGATCCCGCAGGCCGGGCTCGTCTTCGAGCAGGTCTATGACGAGACCGTCTACATCAATTCCGCCATCGACCTGGTGCAGCAGAACATCTTCGTCGGCGGCGCTCTGGCGGCGCTGATCCTGCTGCTCTTCCTGCGCTCCTTCTCGGCCACCCTCATCGTCTCGATCGCCATCCCCGTCTCGGTGGTGGGCTCCTTCGTCGCGATGGCGATTCTCGGGCGCTCGATCAACGTGATCTCGCTTGCGGGCCTCGCGTTCGCCGTCGGCATGGTGGTGGACGCGGCGATCGTGGTGCTGGAGAACATCTACCGCCTCAGGCAGAGCGGCTACGGCCGGCTGCAGGCCGCCTATCACGGCGCGCGGCAGGTCTGGGGCGCGGTGTTCGTCTCGGCCGCGACCACGGTGCTCGTCTTCGTGCCGATCCTGGTGATGGAGCTGGAGGCCGGCCAGCTCTTCCGCGACATCGCCGTCGCGATCTCGGTCTCGGTCGTCCTCTCGCTCATCGTGGCGAGCACCGTGATCCCCTCGCTCGCGAGCCGGATCCTGGGCCGCAGACGCAGGCGCGACGCGGGCGCGTCGGGGATGCACGCCGCCCAGGAGGAAGCGCCTTACCGGCTTCGCCTTCCCGTCATCGACGATGCCGCGGGGTTCTTCGTCCGCGTCATCCTGGGCTTCACCGGCTGGGTCGTGCGCCGCCGCGCGCGCGCCGCGGCCGTGGCGGTCGTGGTGTGCGGGGGCGCGCTCTTCGTCTCGTGGCTGCTGCTGCCCCGGCTCGACTACCTGCCGACCGGCAACCGCAACCTGGTGTTCGGCGTCCTCCTGCCGCCGCCCGGCTACAACCTCGAGACCACCATGGGCATCGCGCGCTCGGTCGAGGATGCCGTGAAGCCTCTCTGGCAATCGGAGACCGGGCCGGACGCGGCACCCGGCGAGCCGCCCAAGATGGAGCGCTTCTTCTTCGTGACCTTCCGCGACCAAGCCTTCGTTGGCGCGGTTGCGGTGGAAGCCGACCGGGCCGGCGAGCTGATCGACCCGATTCGCCGGCCGGTGTTCTTCGAGCCCGGCACCTTCGGCTTCGTGAGCCAGGCCTCGCTCTTCGGCCGCGGGATCGGCGGCGGGCGCAAGATCGACGTCGACATTTCGGGCCCCGACCTCGAAACCGTGCTCGGCATCGCGCTGCAGGCGACCGGCCTCGTCGCGCAGGCGCTTCCGTTCGACCAGGGCAACCAGTTCCGCCCCAAGCCCGGGCTCGAACTCGGCGCGCCCGAGGTGCGCCTCCTCCCCGATCCCATCAAGCTCGGCGACAACGGGGTCTCCGCGCGCGAGTTCGGCGCCACCATCGAGGCCTACAACGACGGCCTCAAGGTCGACGAGGTGACCATCGACGCCAAGCGATACGACCTGGTGCTGGCGGGGCCGGACGCCAACGTCGACCGCACCCAGGGCATCGAGAGCCTGCCGGTGGTGACGAGGGCGGGCGCGACCGTGCCCGCAAGCTCGCTCGCCGACATCGTGGTGACCGCGGGCCCGACCAAGATTCGCCACGTCGAGCGCGAGCGCACGATCACGCTGGAGATCCGCCCCGCCGCCGACATCCCCCTCGAAGTCGCGCTGGAGCGGCTGGAGACCGGCGTCGTGCAGGCGCTGGAGGGTCGCGGGCTGCCGCCGGGGGTGAAGATCAGGCTGTCGGGCACCGCCGACGATCTGGAGGCGACGTGGGACGCGATGGCGATCAATCTCGTGGTCGCCATCGCCATCGTCTACCTCATCATGGCCGTGCTGTTCGAGAGCTTCGTCTACCCCTTCGTCATCATGCTCTCGGTGCCGCTCGCGGCCGCAGGCGGCGTGCTCGGGCTCGCGGCGGTCAACACCTACACGTTCCAGCCGCTCGACATGCTGACCCTCCTCGGCTTCGTCATCCTGGTCGGCATCGTCGTCAACAACGCGATCCTGCTCGTCCACCAGACCCTGTTCCACATGCGCGAGGAGCAGATGGCGGTGGCGGACGCGATCATGACGGCGACCAGGAACCGCATCCGGCCGATCTTCATGTCGACCCTCACCAGCGTGTTCGGGATGCTGCCGCTGGTGCTCTTCCCCGGCGCAGGGTCGGAGCTTTACCGCGGCCTCGGCTCCGTCGTGATCGGCGGGCTCGCGCTCTCGGCCGTGCTCACGCTGCTGATCGTGCCGCCGCTGCTGGCGGTGGTGGCGACCCGCCAGCAGGGCAAGCGCGAACGGCTGACCACCGCCCTGGACGGTCCCTCGCTCGGCGGCACCAGCGCGGAATGACGCCGCGAGAGGGACCGCCGCTTCACCCGTGGGACCTCACGCCGGCCGAGGCGATCGCGCTGCAGAAGAGGCTCGCCGGCAGCGTCCGGCGCACGGACCGTTTCGGGCCCGGCGGGCGGCGCGCGATCAGGCGGGTGGCGGGCGTCGACGCCGCCTTCGCCGACGGCGGGCGGACGATCCGGGCGGCGGCGGTGATGCTCTCCTGGCCCGAACTGGCCCTGACCGACGAGGTGCTGGTCGAGCGCCCGACGGCCTTTCCCTACGTGCCGGGGCTGCTTTCCTTCCGCGAGGTGCCGGCGCTGCTGGAGGCGCTGGCCGGGCTGCCGGCGGCGCCCGACCTCATCCTCTGCGACGGCCACGGCTATGCCCATCCGCGCCGCTTCGGGCTCGCCTGCCACCTGGGTCTCTGGCTGGACGCGCCCACCGTCGGCGTCGCGAAGTCGCGGCTCACCGGCGCTCACGACCAGCCGGGACCGGCGAAGGGCGATGCCGCGTGGCTCCTTGCCGGCAAGGGCGAGAGGCCCGGCGAGCGCCTCGGCACCGTCCTGCGCACGCGCGAGCGGGTGAAGCCCGTCTACGTCTCCGCCGGCCACCGGGTCTCGCTCAGGACTGCGGTGGCGCTGACCCTGGCCAGCACGACACGCTATCGCCTGCCCGAGCCCACGCGCCTTGCGGACAAGCTCTCCAAGGCCCGCCGGGCCGGGGATTGATGGAGCTCGTGGGGGAGTCGCTGCGAACTACACCCTGTCGTCCGGGTCCGAAGAATTCCCCTCCTCACCCCAACCCTCTCCTCCCCAGGGAGGAGAGGGAGAATAGGCGGCGCCGTCTGCGTTCCCCCTCCGCCTTCGGGGGAGGGGGACAGGGGGAGGTGGGAGTTGTTCGGGCCGCCGTGATTGGATAAGTCGGATTCGGCTCTAATTGGATAGCCCGCCCTTCGGTCGCCATCCCCGCCGTACTACAAGCGAGTCCGCGACCTAGGCGTGCTCCCCGTCGTGCGCGGTGGCAGAAGGGGCCTCGTCCGGAGCACCGTCGGCCGCGTCCGCCGCGGTCTCGTCCGCGGCCTCGCCCTCCGGCGACAGGCCGGCTTTCTCCTGCCGTCTGAGCTCCGCCCGCTCGGCCTTCAGCTTGGCGCGGGCGGCTTTTCTCGCGGCCTTGTTGCGCTCGCGCTCGAGGCGAGCGAAGCGATAATTGGGCTTGCGTGCCATTCGAATCCTTCCGGCGTGGCGGCGGTGCCCGCAGCGCGCACCCGCCCGCCGGCGCGGCGAGAACGACCCCGTCGCGACCGTGCGGGCGACGCCGCGTCGCCGGCAGCGGTTGCCGCCGGCGGCTTGTGGGGAGGTCTGCCGGGGCTCAGTCGAGAACGACCAGATTCTCTGCCGACGCTCTGCCGTCGCGGCCCGGTGTCAGCTCGTACTCGACCTTCTGGCCTTCGCGCAGGTTGGTGAGCCCCGCCCTCTCGACAGCAGAAATGTGGACGAACGCATCCTTGGACCCGTCGCTCGGCTGGATGAAACCGTAACCTTTGACCGAGTTGAACCACTTCACCGTTCCAGTCGCCATGACTACTCCTTTCGCAAAGTTTAGCGCCCGCGCCGCGCTTGGCGGCATCGCGGGTGTTCAGGGCGCAGCGTGTCTCTAGAGTAGCTTGGCCCGGCTGGAGCCAGTCAGCGAAGATACATCAAGGTCACGTGCAACCGACCGGCCCCTTGTTGGTCCATTGTTGCCCGTATTGCAAGGGCTTTCGCGCCTCGTGAATCGCGCCGGGAATCCGCTCAGCCGCCCTTGGGCAAGAACTTGAAGGCCCATTTGACCGTGATCGCGTCCTCGATCGGGCCCGTCAGCGCGATCTGCGAGGTGCGCCGTCGCGTCGCGCCGTCGCCGGCGTAGACGCTCTCGTCGATGCTCATGGACGCACCGGCGGCGCGCATCTGCCATATCGCGCCGCTGGGGAGCCGCAGCAGGGCCGCGCGGCGGTCCTCGGTCATCGCGGAACGTACGTCGGGGTGCAGGTGGAAGCGCACCGCGAACTCGCGCCCGCGCCGCCGCCGCTGCCTGAGGTGGGTGAGCGTATCCTCGCCGCGCACGTCGCTGCCCGCGGCGCCGACGTAGAGCCTGCGCTTGTGCACGAGGCCGAGGCCGTCGAGGTAGCCGTCGTGGCTGGCGTCGATCCAGGTCGCGCCGTCGCGCTCGCGCCGCTCGACCCGCACGGTGTTGGGGCCGTCGGCAATGGTGCCGTCCGCGCCGAGGGTCGCGGTGTTGGTGTCGTCGACGACGAGCGTGCTGTGGGCCGCCGTGGCGCGCAGCGCCTCCTGCCACCCGTCGTCGCCCCCGCGCCAGCCGCCGCAATTGACGATGAGGCGCTCGCGCCCCGCGCTCAGCTCCAGGCTCAGCGTGCCGGCATGCGCCCAGCGGCCGGTGGCCGCCGGCGCGCCGGTGTCCGCAATCAGGGTCGTGTGCCTGCTCCCGATTCGCGAGAACCCGGTATCGGATGCTGCGCCCGTGTCCGCATCGCCGCTCGCTCCCGTCCGGCTGAGCGCGAGATCGATGAGGCCCCGCTCCTCCTCGACTCCGCCGTTGAAGAGCGCGAGCCCGCCGTCGCCGTGGCGGAACAGGCCGAGCGCCGCCGCAATCCGGCCGATCCCCTCCGAGACCGCCGGCGGAGCCGGATGCCCGCCCTCATCGAGGGTGGCGCGCAGTCCTGCGAGGCACCAGAGCGCCGCGAGGTGCGCCGACGGGTTTCGCCCGAGCTGGTTGCCGTTGCCGGCGTCCTGCTTCGCCAGCGCCGCCTCGAGGAGCTTGAGGCCCTGGGCGATGCGCCGCTCGCCGCCCGCGAGGCAGAGCCCGCTTTCGATCAATCCCCTGGCCGCGACGAGTTGCGGCAGTCCCTCGTCCGCGCTGCGCGCGGTGCGCGTGAGGTGACTGGCCTGCAGCTCGAGCGCCTTGTGGAAGCGCCGGGCGAACTCGTCGTCCGCGCCCTGCAGCAGGAACGCGCTGTGGGCGAGCCAGGCCGAGAGGCGCCGCCCGAGGGCCTCGGGCCCCCAGGTCGCGACCACGGCGTTCTCGATCGTTCGGTGGCGGCGCAGCCAGTCGAGCACCATCGCCCGCCCGCGCTCCGCCGCATCGGCCGTGCCGGCCGCGTGCAGGTCGCGCAGCCAGGCGAAGCCGTGGAGTTCGGCGAGCCAGTGCGCGCCGGCGCCCTCGTGCCGCCAGGGCGTCTCGCCCGGCTTGCCGGCGTCATCGGCGCGAACGACCTGGCCGCCGAAGTCGTAGACGCCTTGGGCCAGCGCCGCGCCGCGCCCGGCGACGCCCGGCACGAGATCGAGCGGCCGGTGCAGGAGCGCGGGTATTTCGTCGGGGGTGCCGCGCGCGGACACGCGGCGGCCGAGCCGCCGCAGGGCTCCGAGAACGCCTCCCGGGGCCTGCTCGTCCCTTGCGCCCATTGGCTGGGGTAAGGCTAGGAGACCGCCGCGCCGATTGAGCGCGGCCTCGCGCGGGTGCCGGGCGAGCCCGTGCGCCCCGCTTCGCCCGCCGCTCTCAGTCGCGCAACGTTGCCGGGATAGGCGGACGGGCCGCCCGCGAAGCTCGCCGAGCCCGCGACCAGCACATCGGCGCCTACGCCGGCGGCGAGGCCGGCGGTCCGCTCGTCGATCCCGCCATCGACCGAGAGGTCGACGGCGCGCCCGCCCGCGTCGATCAGCGCTCGCAGCGCTTCGATCTTGCCGAGCTGGCTCGCGATGAAGGTCTGGCCGCCGAAGCCGGGATTGACGCTCATCACCAGCACGAGATCGACGTCGCCGAGCACCGGCTCGATCGCGCTGACCGGCGTCGCCGGGTTGAGCGCGACGCCTGCCCGCTTGCCCGCGCCCTTGATGCGCTGGAGCGTCCTGTGCAGGTGGGCGCCCGCCTCGGCGTGAACGGTGATACAATCGGCGCCGGCCTCGGCGAACGGCTCGACGTAAGGATCGGGCGGGGTGACCATCAGGTGAACATCGAAGGGCCGCGTGCTGTGGGGCCTGAGCGCCGCCACCACGCCTGCGCCGATGGTCAGGTTGGGGACGAAATGCCCGTCCATCACGTCGACGTGCAGCCAGTCGGCCCCGGCATCCGCGATCGCCCGCACCTCCTCGCCCAGGCGCGAAAAGTCCGCCGCCAGAACGGACGCCGCGATCCGAAGCCCCTGCTGCATGGCCGGGTCTGGTACCAGCTTAGCCAAGGTGCCGCAAGCGTGCGGCGTAGAAGCCGTCCATCCCGCCCTCTTCCGCCCAGTGGCAGGGGAGCGTGCGCAGGTCGCCCGCCGCCGTGACGGCCTCGCTCACGCCCGCAAGCTCGCCCGGCCGCACCGGCAGCCGCGCGAATCCCGGAGACGCGGCGAGGAATGCGTCCACCCGGGCCTCGCATTCCTCGGGCTGGAGCGAGCAGCTCGCGTAGACCAGGAGGCCCCCCGGCGCCAACATCCCGGCGGCACGCGCCAGCAGCCGGGCCTGCAGTTCGGCGAGGCGGGCCACGTCGGCCGGGCTGCGGCCGTGCGGAATGTCGGGGTGGCGCCTGATCGTCCCGGTCGCCGTGCAGGGCGCATCCAGGAGCACCGCGTCCACGGGCGCCGGCGGGCGCCAGTCCAGCGCGTCGGCCTCGACGACCTCGGCCTCCAGGCCGAGCCGTGCCAGGTTCTCCCTGAGCCGGGCGAGGCGGGTCGGGGAGCGGTCGAGGGCGGTCACGCGCGCACCGGCGGCAGCGAGCTGCGCGGTCTTGCCGCCGGGCGCCGCGCCGATCTCCAGCACCTGCTTGCCCGCAACCGGGCCGAGCAGGCGGGCGGGCAGGGCCGCCGCCGCGTCCTGCACCCACCACGCGCCCGTCTCGTAGCCCGGAAGCCGCGTCACGTCGCCGGCGCCCCGCAGCCGCAGCGTGCCGCCGGGCATCCGCCGGGCCCCGAGGGTGGCGCACAATTCCTCCGCCGGCTCCGCAGCGTCGCTGGCCGGAGAGAGGTCGAGCAGCGGCTCGCTCAGGTGGGCCTCGGCGATGGCCCGGCAGCGCGCCGCGCCATAGGCCTGCGTCCAGCTCTGCCAGAGCCAGTCGGGCGTGTTGAGCCGGGCGGCATCGAGGCGTTCGATCGCGCCCCTCTCGCGGCTTGCCCGGCGCAGCACGGCGTTGACCAGGCCGCGATAGGGCGCGAGGTGCCGCCCGTGCGCGAGGGCCACCGTGCTCGCCACCGCCGCGTGGGGCGCCGTTTCGAGAAAGGCGAGCTGGCAGACACCGAGCCTGAGCACGTCCTGCACCGCGCCCCGCCGCGCCGGCAGCGGGCGCTCCATGAGACCGGCCAGGAAGGCGTCGATCTGACCGAGGCGGCGGAGCGTCGTGAGCAGCAGCAGGCGCGCGAAGGCGGCGTCGCGCGGCGCGAGCGCCTCAAGCCCCGGTGCCGCGCCGAGCGCCTGGTCGAGGGTGCGGCTCCGGCGCAGGATCGCGCCGAGCGCCTGGGCCGCGGCGGCCCGCGCACCCTGCGGCGGGCTACTGGTCGACGACAAAGCCGTCGCGGTGGGGGCGCATGGTGACCGGGCGCTGGATCGGCGGCCGGCGCGCCGCCGCGTCCGGTGCGATTTCCACGCCGAGGCCCGGCACGTCGGGGATGGCGACGAAGCCCTTCACCATCGGCGGTACGCCCGTCACCACGTCTGAGCCGAGCAGCGCTAGGCTGGTCTCCATCTTCAGCGCCTCGAAGCCGGTGGTGTACTCCTGGATCGCGAAGTTGGGGATCGCGGCGGCGAGGTGCAGGCAGGCGGCGAGACCCAGCGGCGAGAGCGGGTTGTGCGGTGCCACCATCACGTGATGGGCCTCGGCCATCGCCGCCACCTTGCGCGCGCCGGTGATGCCGCCGCAGAGCGCCACGTCGACGCGCGCGAACCCCGCGCCGTCCCGCGCGAAGAGGGCGCGGAAGTCGTGCAGGGAGGCATAGCGCTCGCCGGTCGCGATCGGCGCGTGCACGCGTCTCGCCACCTCGGCCATCGCGTCCGGGTTCTCGGGCCGGATCGGGTCCTCGCACCAGTAGGGCAGGTAGCGCTCGATGCGCGGGATGAAGTCGATCGCCTCGGCGGGCGTCAGCCTGCGGTGCAGCTCCAGCAGCATGTCGACCTCGGGGCCGAGCGCCTCGCGCACCCGGCGCACGGTGTCCGCGGCGCGGCTCATGTGGCTCACGTGCGGGGCGAAGAAGGGCTCCTCTTCGCGCTCGTCGAGGAAGGGGTTGATGTGGCCCACCGCGTTGAAGCCGGCCTCCTTCAGGGCGACGCAGTTCTCCACCAGCTCGTCGGTGGTCTTGCCGTAGGCGTGGCCGTAGACCCTTGCGTGGCTCCGGCAGGGCCCGCCGAGGAGGGAATGGACCGGCACGCCCAGCGCCTTGCCCTTGATGTCCCAGAGCGCGATGTCGATGGCCGCGATGGCGCCGTTGATCGCGCCGCCCTGGAAGTGGCTGAAGCGGTGCATGAGGTTCCAGTGGCGCTCGACGGGCCCCGGGTCCTCGCCGACGAGGTGGCCGGCGAAGGTCTCGATGGCCGCGCGCGAGGCGGCGAGGTGCCCCCAGGTGCCCGATTCGCCGAGCCCTATGATGCCGGCGTCGGTCTCGACCTTCACGAACAGGAACTGGCCGATCGAAACCGGCGTGACCGCGGTGATCTTCATGGGGGCTCCCATCGCAGGGTCAGCCGGCAGGCTCCAGCCTGAGCAGCATTCCCTCGGGGTGGTCGGTGAGCAGGTAGACGAGGCCGTCCGGCCCCTGGCGCACGTCGCGGATGCGCTCTTCCAGATCTTCGAGCATGCGCTCCTCCACCACGGCCCCGCCGCCCGCGACCTCGAGCCGCACCAGCAGCTCGCCCGAGAGCGCGCCGGCGAAGAAGCTCCCCTTCCAGGCGGGGAAGGGGTCTCCGTCGTAGATCATCAGCCCCGACGGCGAGATCGACGGCACCCAGTAGTGCACCGGCTGGGCCATTCCCTTCTTGTGCGTCCCTTCGCCGATCTTGAAGCCCATGTAGCTCTTGCCGTAGGTGATCACGGGCCAGCCGTAGTTCACGCCCGGCTCGATCAGATTCAGCTCGTCGCCGCCCTTGGGCCCGTGCTCGATGGCGTAGAGCCGCCCCGTCGCCGCCTCCAGCGCCATGCCCTGCGGATTGCGGTGGCCGATGGAGTAAATCTCGGGCCGCGCGCCGCCCACGCCCACGAAGGGGTTGTCGCCCGGCACGCGTCCGTCGTCCAGCAGGCGGATGACGCTGCCTGCCGGGTCGCCCAGGTCCTGCGCGCGGTCGGTCTCGCCCCGCTCGCCGGCGGTGACGAAGAGGTAGCCGTCGGCGAACACGAGGCGCGAGCCGAAGTGGCGGCCGCCGTCGTCGCGGGGGAGGGCAACGTAGATCTCCTCCACGTCCTCGAGGCGCGCGCCAGCGAGCCGGCCGCGGGCCACCGCCGTCGCCGCGTCGTCGCCGTCTGCGCTCGGGCTCGAATAGGAGAGGTAGACCAGGCCGTTCTCCGCGAAGTCCGGGTGCAGCGCCACGTCGAGCAGCCCGCCCTGGCCCTCCGCCCACACCTCGGGCACGCCCGCCACCGGCTCGGGCAGGAGCCAGCCGTCGGCGACGATGCGGAGCCTGCCGGGGCGCTCCGTCACCAGCATCCGCCCGTCCGGCAGGAAGGCGAGGCCCCAGGGGTGCTCCAGCCCGTCAACCACCTTGACCAGGTGGAAGCGCTCCTTGGCGCTCTCGTAGCTGCTGAGCCGCTCGGCCGCCGCCAGAGGCGATGCGGCGCCGAGGAGAAGCACCGCCATCGCGAGCAGCGCCCGGATCGGGCCTGCGTTCCGCGCCGCTCTGCCGGGAGCCTTCCACATGGCTTTTCTTCCTCTCCGGTGCGCGGACCCTATCACCGGGCGCGTGCGCCGCGCCAGCGCGGCTGCGGGGTTGCGGCGGCCGGCGGCTTGGGCCACCGTGCCTCGTCCGGACCAAGCGACAGGATCGTGCGCCATGACACGGCAGCCCAGCCCCGCCCTGCTGCAACGGGACCGCTCGGCCCTGGTCGTCATCGACATGCAGGAGCGGCTCATGCCCGCCATCGCGGAGGCTGACGCGGTGACACGGGCTGCCGGCATCCTGATCGAGGCGTCGCGACAGCTCGACGTTCCCGTCGTCGTCACGGAGCAGTACCCCAAGGGCCTCGGCCCCACTGTCGAAGCCATCGCGAGCCGCCTTCCCAACGACGCGCCGGTGGTCGAGAAGATGACCTTCAGCGCGGCGCGCAATTTCGATTTCGCGTCGCAGATGGAGGGATTCAAGGCCGAGGGCCGCGACCACATCGTCATCTGCGGGGTCGAGAGTCACGTCTGCGTGATGCAGACGGCCGCCGACCTCGACGCAGAGGGCTGCACCGTCCACATCGTGGCCGATGCCTGCAGCTCGCGCGCGCCCGCCAGCAAGGAGGCCGCGCTGGCGCGGTTCGGGGCACTGGGGATCTCGCGCGTGACCACCGAGATGGTGGTGTTCGAATGGCTGGAGGTGGCCGGCACGCCGGAATTCAAGGCCGTCTCCCGCCTCGTCAAGTAAGCCTGCGCCAATGGCCGCCCGCTTGCCACGGGTCCCGCCGGCAGGGGGCGGGCCGTGCTGACCCGCCGGGCCGCGCTCGGCGTGGCCGCCGCGGCGGTTCTGCTCGCAGGCGCCGCGCCCCCTGCCCTGGCGACGCAGACCGTCCTGATCGGCGGCGGCGCGGCGGAGGGCGTCGAGACCCTGGCGGCCCGCCAGATCTGCGCGCTGGTGGAAGAGCGCGCCGGCCACAAGTACGGCTGCATACCCCGCACAGGCCCGGGGTCGGTCTTCAACCTCCGCGCCGTCGAGATCGGCCTGATGGAGTTCGGCTTCGTGCAAGGCGCGCAAGCGCGTGAGGCCGTCTCTGGGTCGGGCGCGTGGAAGGGCGAGCCGCTTGCGAGCCTGCGGAGCGCCTTCGGCCTGCACCCCGGTGCGGCCCAGCTCGTGACCGCCGCCGGCGTCGCGGACGACCTCGTTTACGACGTGGTGAGAACCGTCTTCGAGAACCTGGACGTGCTCAGGAACGCCCATCCGGCGCTGGGCGGGCTCCGGCCTGCGGCGATGCTGCAGGATCTGCCGGCGCCTCTCCACCCCGGCGCCGCACGCTACTACGGGGAACAGGGATGGCTGTGAGGGCGGGCATGACCGTCATCCGGGCCCATTGACCGTGCGCCTCTTCTCCAGGAAGCGCGAGCCCTCCATCCGGCGCTCCGACTGGGCGTCGGCGCCGGCGCGGGCGCCAGACGGCGAGCGCATCTACGCCATCGGCGACATCCACGGCTGCCTCGACCTGCTCAAGATGCTGGTGGCGGCGATCGAGGAGGAGCAGCGCGATCTACCGCCCGCGCGGCCGACCATCGTGTTTCTCGGCGACTACGTGGACCGGGGGCCGGACTCGTTCGGCGTCATCGAGTGGCTCAGCCGGCGTCCGCTGCCGGATTTTGGGCGGGTGCACCTGCGCGGCAACCACGAGGAGTGGTTCGAGGAGTTCCTTGACGATATCTCGGTGGGGCCGAGCTGGCTCTACTGCGGCGGCGTGGCGACGCTGGCGAGCTACGGCATCCGGGCCGCGCTCGGCGAGGACGACCCGATGCGCCTGCGGGCGATGCAGGCGGACCTCGCGGCGGCGCTGCCGGCTGCGCACCGCCGCTTCCTGCGCACGCTCGACTACCATTGCGCGATGGGCGGCTATCTCTTCGTCCATGCCGGCATCAGGCCCGGCGTGCCGCTCGCCGAGCAGTCCCCCGACGATCTGATCTGGATCCGCGATGACTTTCTCTACGCGACCGCCGATCACGGCCAGGTCGTCGTCCACGGCCACACCATCGTGAACGAGGCGCAGGTCTGCCCCAACCGCATCGGCGTGGATACCGGCGCCTTCGCCACAAACGTGCTCACCTGCCTCGTGCTGGAGGCAGACCGCTACCGCCTGATTCAGACTGCGTGAAGACCGGGCCGCGCGGCGGCGCCGCGCCGCGGGCTACTCGGTCGGCAGGTCCGCCGGCTCCGCGCTGAGGGTGCGCAGGTAGGCGAGCACGTTGGCGCGGTCGCCGTCCTTGGAGACGCCCTTGAACGCCATCTTGGTGCCCGGCACGGTGCCCTTGGGATCGGCGACGAACGCGCTCAGGCGCTCGAAGTCCCAGTTGCCCTCCAGCTCCGCCATGGCGTCGGAGAAGGCGAAGCCCTCGTGGGTCGCGATGGGCCGGTTCACGATGTTCCAGAGATTGGGGCCGACCTTGTTCTTGCCGCCTTCGTCCACCGTGTGGCATGCGGCGCACTTCTTGAAGACCTTCTGCCCCTTGACGGGGTCGGCGTCGGCCAGCAGCTCGGCGAGCGAGAGCGCTGGCATCTCGGGCTCGTCGGCCGCCGGCTCGCCCTGCATGGCGTCGTCCTGCTCCAGGCCGGCGACCACGTAGTGGACGACCCGCTCGTGGTGGGCGTGCTCGAGCTTGCCGAAGGCGGCGAGCGAGATGAGCCATGCCGTCATCGCGGTCAAGCCCGCAAAGAGGATCGCGCCGAAGACCTTGTTCAGCTCGTAGGTGTTCATGCCGCCCGCTGGAGTGGGTGGAACCGGATCGTCGGGAGCCGACAGGGCGCGAGATTAGCCGCTTCAACCGGCCATGTCCAACCGTCCGGCGCCCCGTTCACGATCCTCCTCGACAAGCGCGGCGCGCCGCCTAATCTGGCGAGGTCATGGCCGGGAGTCGCAGCATCCTGACGCGGGCGAGAGGGCGCGCATGAGCGCCCTGGGCGAGGCAAGGCCGCCGCCCCGCAACCCGGTCGTGCTCATTCCGGCGCGCATGGCCTCGCGGCGACTGCCCGGCAAGCCGCTCGCCGAGATCGCCGGCAG
Organism: Rhodospirillales bacterium; assembly: GCA_028818855.1. Taxonomy (GTDB): domain Bacteria; phylum Pseudomonadota; class Alphaproteobacteria; order UBA828; family UBA828; genus WTGU01. The sequence continues at coordinate 11,056 of JAPPMY010000062.1, read as the reverse complement.
GCCGATGATCGTGCACGTGCTGGAGAGCGCCGAGGCTGCGGCGCTCGGCCCCGTGGTCGTCGCCTGCGCCGAGCCCGCCATCGCCGAGGCGGTCACCGGCGCCGGCGGGCGCGCGGTGCTCACCCGCCCCGATCACGCTTCCGGCTCCGACCGGATCTTCGAGGCGCTGCAGGCGATCGATCCGGCAGGCGAGCACGACGCGGTGGTCAACCTGCAGGGCGACCTGCCCACCATCGATCCCGCGCTGCCGGCCCGCGCGCTGGCGCTCCTGGCGAACCCTGCGGTCGATGTCGGCACGCTCGCGGCCAAGATCGCTGGTCCCGCGGAGCGGTCGGATCCGAACGTGGTCAAGGCCGTGGTCTCCCATCGGCCGGGGGCGGCGCAGGGCCGCGCGCTCTACTTCACCCGCGCGACCGCGCCGGCGGGCGAAGGCCCGCTTTGGCACCATATCGGCCTCTATGCCTACCGGCGCGAGGCGCTCGCCCGCTTCGTCTCGCTCCCTCCGAGCCCGCTCGAGCGCCGCGAGCGGCTGGAGCAGCTTCGCGTGCTCGAGGACGGGATGCGCATCGAGGTGGCGTTCGTGGAAACGGTCCCGCTCGGCGTCGACACGCCGGCGCAGCTCGCGCAGGCGCGGGCGCTGATCGCGGGCAACTAGGGAGTGACGCAGGGATGATCGAGCAGGTTCTCTCCTTCTGGTTCGAACGCCACGAGCCCGAGCAGTGGTGGACCAAGGACCCCGCCTTCGACGAGGCGATCCGCCGCGAGTTCGGCGCGCTCCACGCCATCGCCGCCAAGGGCGAGCTCCATGACTGGCGGGAGGGGCCCGACGGCCGCCTCGCCGAGATCATCGTGCTCGACCAGTTCTCCAGGAACCTCTACCGCGAGGACCCGCGCGCCTTCGCCTGCGACGGCATGGCGCTGGCGCTGGCGCAGGAGGCCGTGCGTATCGGCGCCGACCGGTCGGTCGAGCACGAGCGCCGCACGTTCTTCTACATGCCCTACCAACACAGCGAATCGCCCCGCATCCAGGAGATCGCGGTGACCCTCTTCGAATCCCTGGACGATCCCGAGAGCCTGAAATACGAGCTGCAGCACAAGGCGATCATCGACCGTTTCGGGCGCTATCCCCACCGCAACGAGGCGCTCGGGCGGCAGTCCACGGCCGAGGAGATCGCCTTCCTCAAGACGCCCGATTCGTCCTTCTGAATCGGCGCCCGCGCGCGGTTGACGCTCACCCCGGCGGGGGGCATGGTGCGCGCGCTTTCCGGCGCGGCGGCGCGGCAGAGGACGGGGGCTCATGCCTTCCACATCGGTTGAAGAGCGCGCACCGCGCGCGTCTCACGCGGACATGGCGAACGCCATCCGCGCGCTCTCGATGGACGCGGTGGAGCAGGCGCGCTCCGGCCATCCCGGCATGCCCATGGGCCTCGCCGATGTCGCGACCGTGCTCTTCGGCCACGTCCTCAAGTTCGACCCCGCGCGGCCCGACTGGCCCGACCGCGACCGCTTCGTGCTGTCGAACGGTCACGGCTCGATGCTGCTCTACGCGCTGCTTTATCTCACCGGCTATCCGGATATCGACATCGACGAGATCCGCAATTTCCGCCAGCTCGGCAGCCGCACCGCCGGCCACCCGGAGTACGGCCTCGCCGCCGGGATCGAGACCACCACCGGCCCGCTCGGCCAGGGTCTCGCCAACGCTGTCGGCATGGCGCTGGCGGAGCGCAGCATGGCCGCCCGCTTCGGCGCGGACCTCGTGGACCATCACACCTTCGTCGTCTGCGGCGACGGCTGCCTGATGGAAGGCATCAGCCAGGAGGCGATCTCCCTCGCCGGCCACCTCAGGCTGGACCGGCTGATCGTGCTCTACGACAGCAACGACATCTCCATCGACGGGCCCACCAGCCTCGCCTTCTCCGACGACGCGCGCGCGCGCTTCGAGTCCGCCGGTTGGCAGACGCAGCAGGTCGACGGCCACGACCCGGAGGCGATCGCCGCGGCCATCGCCGCGGCTGAGGCCGAGCCCCGGCCCTCGATGATCGAGTGCCGCACGGTGATCGGCTATGGCGCGCCGACGAAGGCGGGGACCGCCGCGAGCCACGGCGCGCCGCTGGGCGCGGACGAGATCGCGGGCACGCGCGAGAGTCTCGGCTGGCCCCATGCGCCCTTCACGGTGCCGGATGCGGTCCTTGCCGCCTGGCGCGCCGTCGGCGAGCGGGGCCGGGACGCGCGAGAGGCCTGGGAGGCGCGCCGCGCCGCGCTCGACGAGGGCCGCCGGAGCGAGTTCGACGCCGCCGTGGCAGGCGACCTTCCGCCCGGCCTCTGGGAAGCGCTCGCGGGGCTCAAGCGGACCTTCGCCGAAGAGGCGCCCACCATCGCGACGCGGGTCGCGAACAAGCGGACGATCGGCGCCATCGCCGACGCCCTGCCGTCCCTCATCGGCGGCTCGGCGGACCTCACCGGCTCCAACGGCACCAAGACCGACGAACTCGTGCCGATCGCGCCCGGCGACTACGGCGGCCGCTACCTCTACTTCGGCGTGCGCGAGCACGCCATGGGCGCGGTGATGAACGGCATGGCCCTCCACGGCGGTGTCGTCCCCTTCGGCGGCACCTTCCTCACCTTCACCGACTACTGCCGGCCGGCGATCCGATTGTCCGCGCTCATGGAGCTTCGCGTCATCTACGTGATGACCCACGATTCCATCGGCCTCGGCGAGGACGGCCCCACCCATCAGCCCATCGAGCACCTCGCGAGCCTCCGCGCGATGCCCAACCTGCTGCTCTTCCGGCCAGCCGATGCCGTGGAGACGGCGGAGTGCTGGGCGCTCGCGCTCGCCAGCGCGGGGCGCCCCTCGGTGCTGGCGCTCACCCGCCAGGGCGTGCCCTGCCTGCGCGCAGGCCGAGGCGGCGACGGCGCGGAGAACGCCTGCGCGCGGGGTGGCTACGTGCTGCGCGAGGCGAGCGTGGGCACGCCCCGCGTCGTCCTGCTCGCCACCGGCTCGGAATGCGCGATCGCGGACGAGGCACGGCAGGCGCTGGAGGCAGACGGCGTGCCGACCCGGCTGGTCTCGCTCCCCTGCTGGGCGCTGTTCGACGAGCAGGAGCCCGCCTGGCGGGCGAGCGTGCTGGGCGGGGACGACGCCGTGCGGGTCGCGGTCGAGGCCGCGAGTCCCCTCGGCTGGGAGCGCTACGTGGGCCCCGCGGGCGCCGTCGTCGGCATGCAGGGTTTTGGGGCCTCCGCCCCGGCCAAGGACCTCTACGCCCACTTCGGCATCACGGCCGACGCCGTCGTCGCCGCGGCCAAGGCCCGGCTGTAGCGCCCGGGGCTTCTCCGACACGAAAAAACCCACCTCCCCCTGTCCCCCTCCCCCCTGAAGGGCGGAGGGGGGACGCAAGTGGCGCCGAATTCTTCACCCTCTCCTCCCCTCGGGGAGGAGAGGGCCGGGGTGAGGTGGGGGCGTGTTCCGACAGTGGAGTTTCAAGTGGTTTGGCCGTTGGGGGCCGGCATGGCGGTTGACCGCCGCGGGCCAAGCCGATAGCAAGGCGCGGCATCTCAGCCAGTGGAGGAAGCATGACGGTTCGCATCGCCATCAACGGATTCGGGCGGATCGGCCGCAACATCCTGCGCGCAATTCACGAGTCCGGCCGCACCGATCTCACCGTCGTCGCCCTCAACGACCTGGGCGACGTGGAGACCAACGCCCACCTGCTGCGCTACGATTCGGTCCACGGGCGCTTCCCCGGCACCGTGGAGGTGGCCGACGGCTCCATCGACATCGGCGCGGGCGCGATCAAGGTGCTGAGCGTGCGCGATCCGGCGCAGCTCCCCTGGGGCGACCTCGGCATCGACGTGGCGCTGGAGTGCACCGGCATCTTCACGGCGCGGGAGAAGGCGGCGGCGCATCTGGAGGCGGGCGCGCGGGCGGTGCTGATCTCGGCGCCCGGCACGGATTCCGACCTCACCGTGGTCTACGGCGTCAACCACCGGGCGCTCACGGCGGAGCACCGCATCGTCTCCAACGCGTCCTGCACCACCAACTGCCTGGCGCCGGTCGCCTCGGTGCTGCACGACGCCATCGGGATCGAGAGCGGCTTCATGACCACGGTCCACGCCTACACGCTGGACCAGCCGGTGCTCGACACGCTGCACAAGGACCTGCGCCGTGCGCGGGGCGCGGCGGGCTCGATGATCCCAACGTCCACGGGCGCCGCGCGTGCCGTGGGCCTCGTGCTGCCTGCGCTCGCGGGCAAGCTCGACGGCACCGCGGTGCGCGTGCCGACCGCCAACGTCTCGATGGTCGATCTCAACTTCGTCGCCCGGCGCGCGACCTCGGTGGACGAGATCAACGAGGCGGTGGCGGGCGCCGCCGCCGGCGCCATGGCCGGCGTGCTGGCCTGCAGCGAGGAGCCGCTGGTCTCGGTCGACTTCAACCATCGGCCGGAAAGCTCCATCGTCGATGCCGGCCAGACCGCCGTGGTCGATGGCACGCTCGGCCGCGTGCTCTCGTGGTACGACAACGAATGGGGGTTCTCCAACCGGATGGGCGATGTCGCCGCCCATCTGGGGAGCCTGTGACGGAGAGCGCGACCCGACGGCCTTCCCCCGCGCGGCATGACGGCGTTCCGCACCCTCGACGATATCGAGGTCGCGGGCAGGCGCGTCCTCGTCCGCGTCGATCTCAACGTGCCGATGCGCGAGGGCGCGGTGGGCGATACCACGCGGATCGACCGGGTGGCGCCGACGCTGAAGGAGCTTGCGGCGCGCGGCGCGCGCGTCGTCGCCGCCTCGCACTTCGGCCGGCCCAAGGGCAAGCCCGTGCCCGCCATGTCGCTCGCCCCCTTGGCCGAGCCGCTTTCGCGGGCGCTGGGCGGCCTCCCGGTGCGCTTCGTCTCCGATTGCGTCGGTGAGCGGGCGGAGGCCGCCGCGGCATCGCTCGCGCCCGGCGACGTGGCGCTGCTGGAGAACCTGCGGTTCCATGCGGGCGAGGAGGCGAACGACCCCGCCTTCGCCGATGCCCTGGCGCGCCTCGCCGATCTCTACGTCAACGATGCGTTCTCGGCCGCGCATCGCGCGCATGCCTCCACCGCCGCCGTCGCGGCGCGCCTGCCGAGCGCGGCAGGCCGCCTCATGCAGGCGGAGCTGGAGGCGCTCGGCAAGGCATTGCAGGCGCCCGAGCGGCCGGTCGTCGCCGTCGTCGGCGGCGCCAAGGTCTCGACCAAGCTCGCGATCCTCGCCAACCTGATCCGCCGGGTCGACCGCCTCGTCATCGGCGGCGCCATGGCCAACACCTTCCTCCACGCGCAGGGCGTCGCCATCGGCGCCTCGCTCCACGAGCCAGACCTCGCGGAAGAGGCGCGCCGCATCGTGGGGGAGGCGGAGGGTGCCGGCTGCGAGATCGTTCTGCCCGCCGACGTGGTGGTGACGCGCGAGTTCCGGGAAGGCGCCGCGAGCGAGGCCGTCCCCATCGACGAAGTTCCGCCGGACGGCATGATCCTCGACGTCGGGCCCGAGACCTGCGCGCGGATCGAGGCGGCGCTGGGCGGCTCGCGCACGCTGGTCTGGAACGGCCCCTTGGGCGCCTTCGAGATCGCCCCCTTCGACCGGGCCACGAACGTATGCGCGTGCGCGGCCGCCCGGCTCACCGGGGCAGGCGCGCTGCTCTCCGTCGCCGGCGGGGGCGACACGGTGGCGGCGCTCCAGGGTGCCGGCGTGCTCGGCGCCTTCAGCTACGTGTCGACCGCCGGCGGGGCCTTCCTCGAGTGGCTGGAGGGGCGGACGCTTCCGGGAGTCGCCGCGCTCGAGACGCGAGACCCGTGAGCGGGCCATGAGCGCAGGGCGGCCCGCGATCGTCGTGCACGATCTCGACCAGGCGACGGCGGCGCTCAGGGCGTCGGCTGCGGCCGGGGTCCCGGTGACGCTCTGGTCCGCGCCGGGCGCCGCTGGGTACGCAGGCCTCGGCTTTCTCGATGCCGTCTTCGCGCAGGCGGCGGAGGCGGTGCCCGAGGCCGATCACGACGCGGTCGTCGACTGCAGGGGCAGCCCCGTGCTGGCCCACGAGGCGCTGAGCCGGGGCTTTGCCGGCGTCGCCTTCGCCGGCCGGGGCGCCATGCGCAGGACGCTCCAGGCCATCGCCGACGACTGCGGCGGGCAGCTCGTCACCGCCGGCCCGGGCCGGCAGGCGCTCGATCTCGCCCGTTCCGCCGATCCTGAGCGCGACAGCGCGGATTATCTGGCGAATCGACGCGCGAGGCGGCTATAAACGGCGGCGACGGAATCACGCCTCGATCAGGATGCGGCCATGCGAGTTACCCGGCGGGTCAAAGAAATTCTCTCCTGGTACGAGAGCGACAATCCGGGCACCAGGGCCAACCTCGCGCGCATCCTGATGCACGGCCGCCTCGGCGGCACCGGGCGCATGGTCATCCTGCCGGTGGATCAGGGCTTCGAGCACGGGCCGGCCCGCAGCTTCGCGCCCAACCCGCCGGCTTACGATCCGCACTATCACTGGCGGCTCGCCGTCGACGCGGGCCTGAACGCCTTCGCGAGCCCGCTCGGCATGATCGAAGCGGGCGCCGCGAGCTTCGCCGGCGCGATCCCGACCATCCTCAAGGTCAACAACGCCAACTCCCTCGGCTCGGCCAGGGATCAGGCGGTGACCGGGTCGGTCCGCGACGCGCTCAGGCTGGGCTGTTCGGCGATCGGCTTCACCATCTACCCCGCCTCCGACCATCAGTACGAGATGATCGAGGAGATCCGCGCGCTGGCGGCCGAAGCGAAGGCGCACGGGCTCGCGGTGGTCGTCTGGTCCTATCCGCGCGGCGGGTCGCTCTCCAGGGAGGGCGAGACCGCGCTCGACGTGGTGGCCTACGCCGCCCACATGGCCGCGCTCGCCGGCGCCCACATCATCAAGGTCAAGCCGCCCACCGCCCACCTGGAGCAGGAGGCCGCCGCCAAGGCCTACAACGCTGCCGGCGTGGCGGCCGATACGCTGGACAAGCGCATCGCCCACATCATGCAGGCGGCCTTCGCCGGCCGCAGGCTCGTGGTCTTCTCCGGCGGCGCCGCCAAGGGGTTGGACGGGCTCTTCGGCGAGGTCCGTTCGATCCATGCGGGCGGCGGCAGCGGCTCGATCATCGGCCGCAACAGCTTCCAGCGCCCGCGCGCCGACGCGCTCGCCATGCTGGATACGGTCATCGACATCTACCGCGGCAAGGGGTAGGCGCGGCGTCACACGGCCGCCCCGAGACGGTCAGTGGCCGCTCGACCCTGGCCCGCCGAAGGCCTGCCCGCCGTCCTCCAGCCGAACGGCGGCCCCGTCCTCCAGTTGGTAGACGACCGACGCGGCATCCTGCATCGCCGGCTGGTGCGAGATCGAGAGCACCGTGAGCCTGCCGGTCAGGCGCTTGACCGTGGCCACGATGCCGGCTTCCGTCTCCGGGTCGAGCGCGGTGGTGGCTTCGTCCAGGATCAGCAGCGCCGGATCGCGGACCAGCGCGCGGGCGATGGCGACGCGTTGTCGCTGGCCGCCGGAAAGCCGCGCGCCGCGCTCGCCGACCGTCGTGTCCATGCCGTCGGGCAGCGCGGCGACGAACGCCCAGGCTTCGGCGCGGCGCAGCGCGGTCTCCACCTCGGCGCGGGAGATGCCGGGCTCGCCCAGCGTCACGTTGGCCATCACCGTGTCGTGGAAGAGGAAGGTCTCCTGCGGCACGTAGCCGATCATGCGGCGCCACGCCGCGGCGTCCATCTCGCCGAGCGGCACGTCGTCGATCCATACCTCGCCGCGCTGGGGCCGCAGCAGCCCGATGATGAGGTCGGCGACCGTGGTCTTGCCCGCTCCCGAGGCGCCGACCACGGCGATGAACGCGCCTGCCGGGAGCGTCATCGAGACGGCCTCCAGAACGCTCCCGCGGCCGTAGGAGAAGCTCACGTCCCGCAGCGAGATGGCGGAGGCGAGACGCGGCGCCGTGCTCCCCAGGCTCGATTCCTCGGCCTCTTCCGCCGCCGCGATCGTGGAGCGCAAGAAGGTGAATGCAGGCTGGTTGCTTGCGGCGACCTGATAGGCCTCGTGCGCGGTGCTCACCTTCTGCATGATGCGCACGAAGAGGAGCGCGAGGACCAGCAATCCATCCACCGGTTGGTCCCACACCGCCACGAAGAGATAGAGACCTCCGGCCACCGCGAAGGCACGGATGAGCTCGTAGGATTCCGCCAGCGCCCCCTGGCTGACGACGATGGTTCGCTGTGCCCGGTTGAGCCCCCGAATGTCCCCGTCGAAGAGCGGCCGTATGCTCGCTTCGCGGCCCATGGCCTTGAGCGGCTTCATGCCGTTCAGCCCCTCGAGCAGGCGCGACATGAAGGACTTCTGCAGCGCGGTCTGATTCCGCCCCGCGCGCCGGCTCACGGTGACCAGCCGGTTGAGCGCGAACATGCCGAAGGCGCCGGCGGCCAGCGCGAGCAGCGAGACCTCCCAGGATATCGCCAGGCAGACCGCCAGGTAGATCACGGCCTGAATGCCGCCCGAGAGGACCTGGCAGGCCGCCACGTAGGCCTCGGCCGTGCGCGTGGGCTCGATGCTGACCGCGCTTGCCAAGTCGCCGGTCCGCCGATCGATGAAGTGCAGCCAGCGCGCCCGCAGGATCGCTCTGATGAACGCGCGCCGCAGGTTCATCGCGACATGGGCCGCGGAATATCCGACCTGCGTCATCGCAAGCAGCGTGAGCACCGCCTTCAGCGCCATGGCGACGACGATCAGGACCAGCAGCCCGCCGAGGGACACGTCCTCGCCGGCCAACGCGAAGACCTGCTCGGCATAGCGCGTGACCGGCCCGCCCGCGCCCCCGGCGTCGATCACCAGGCCGATCATCGGCAGCAGCGCGGCGATTCCCACGCCTTCTGCGAACGCGGCCGCGGTGATCGCCAGCAGCATGAGCGTGCTGCGCACGGGATAGGCCGCAAAGAAGTGCCGGAAGAGGCGGGCGGTGTCCCTCGCGGTGCTCCCGGCGATCATGGCCGCGTCCGTTCCTCTGCACGGCGCGGGCGTTGCGGGAGCCGGGGGTTCATGGGCTCACGGCGAGACACGGCATCACGGGGGCACGCGGGAGCGGCGTGCCGGCGTCCCGCTCAGGCGGCGGAGATGACCGCCCGCCGCGGAAGGCGCGCGGGAACCCGGCCGCCCAGCACATCCAGCAGCACCTCGACCCGCTCGCGCGGCGCGAGGCGCAGGACGATCGCCGCGCACTCCACGAAGGGGCCGGCGGCAATGGTGACGGCATCGCCCGGCTTCAGGTCGGGCGGCGCCGGCGTGCTCACGCCGTCGGCGCCGGTCGCCTCCCTGAGCGCGCTGACGAACTCTTCGGGCAGCGCCTGCGGGCGCGGGCCGTCGGCGAGAAGGTGCTTCACCCCGAACGTACCGTTGATCGCGCGCCACGGCTCGCACGCAATGTCCAGCTCCACGAAGAGATACCCCGGAAAGAGCGGCGCCTGCACGGTCTCGATCCGCCTGGCGTGGCGGCGCGAGCGCTCCATGACAGGGAGCCACGCGCGGTAGCCCTGGCGTGCCAGGTTGACCTCGGCGCGCTGCTCCTGGTGGGGCCTCGTCTGGACGACGTACCATCGCTTCATCGGCATTTTCTCGATCGGCTCGACGTTCGGGCGCAGGACTCCGGGGCCCGGATCCGCCGCCTACCATATCCGCGAAGGCCGTCGTTCGAAACAAAAGGAGGACGCGTGCGGCCTTCCGTCGGGACGACGAGGATAGCCGCGCGGCCCCCGCTCAACTAACATCCCCGCTTCGAAATTCGAGCCTGCCGGAGAGACGATGAGCACGATCAAGGAGACCGAGTGGATCTGGCGCGACGGGGAGTTCGTCCGCTGGCAGGACGCCACGGTTCATATCCTGTCCACCGCCGTTCAGTTCGGCTCTTCCGTCTTCGAGGGCATCCGCTGCTACGACACCGAGCGCGGCCCCGCCATCTTCCGCCTGCGCGAGCACTTGAAGCGGCTTCGCAATTCCGCGCGGATCTACCGCATGGAGGCCGCCTACAGCGACGAGGCGCTGGCGGAGGCCTGCTTCGAGCTGATACGGCGCAACGGGCTCCGGCATTGCTACATCCGGCCGGTGATCATGCGGGGTTACGGCGCGATCGGGATGGACGGCGTCGGCAGCCCGATCGAGACCTGGATTCCGGCCTGGGAGTGGGGCGCCTATCTCGGCGACGACGCGCTGGAGAAGGGCGTCGACGTCTGCGTGTCGTCGTGGAGCCGGGCTGCGCCCAACACCTTTCCCGGCATGGCCAAGGCGACCGGGCACTACAACAACGCGCAGCTCATCAAGCTGGAGGCGATGACCAACGGCTTCGTCGAGGCGATCGCGCTCACCCACGACGGGCTCATCAGCGAGGGCAGCGGCCAGAACCTCTTCGCCGTGATGGATGGCGCCCTGCTGACGCCGCCGATCGACGGCAGCAACCTCTCCGGCGTCACGCGGAACGCCGTCATGACGATCGCGGCCGACCTCGACGTGCCGCTCCGCGAGAGCGCGATGCCGCGCGAGCTGCTCTACTGCGCCGACGAGCTTTTCTTCTCCGGCACCGCGGCGGAGATCACGCCGATCCGCTCCGTCGACCGTATCGAGATCGGCCCCGGCGGAATCGGGCCGGTCACGCGGCGCATACAGCGGCGCTTCGTCGATATCGTGAACGGCCGCACCAACGACGATCACGGCTGGCTGACCCCGGTGCCGGGCGCGTGAGCCGCGCCAGGGTTCTCGCTGCGCGCGTCGTCCGGGCGGGACGATCCACGTGACCGGCGGTGACGACCGGGCGGCGGCGCTTGCCGAACGGCTCTTCGCCGAGCATGCCGAAGGCCGGCCCTTCCGCCGCCTGCGGGGCGACGACCGGCCCGCGTCGCTTGAGGAGGGATACCGCGTCCAGCGCCTGCTCAACCGCCGCTTCGCCGAGGCCGGGCGGGGCGCGCCTGCCGGCTACAAGGTGGGCCTCACCTCCGAGGCCATCCAGACGATGTACGGGAGCGACCAGCCGATCAGCGGCGTGGT
>JAPPMY010000109.1 GCA_028818855.1 Rhodospirillales bacterium | reverse complement strand
GGCTGGGCTGCGAAGCGACCGCCGTCGACATCAATCCCGTCGCCTGGTTCATCCTGAAGTGCACCCTCGACTACCCGAACCGGCTCGCGGGGGAGACACTGCCGCTGCCCGACTTCGCCCGCGCCGACCGCGACTTCATGGAGGCGTTCCTCAAGTCGAAGGGGTTCAAGGGCAAGGCGCTCGCGCGGCGGCTCGCGGCGCTCGGCCACGACGCCGAAGGCGGCGAGGCGGAACCTGCGCTGATCGACGACGTACCACCGCACGACGACACCCTCTTTCAGGCCGATCTTGCCTGGCAGGTGCGCGCCTGGGGTCGGCGCGTGCTGGCCGGGGTCCGTTCGGCGATGGCGGAACGGTATCCCACCTATGCGGAATTCCAGGCGCTCGAACCGGACGGAATCCCGTTCGAAGAGAGGCCGCTCGCGCTATTGGTGCCGAACGAGACAGGCGAGACCGACGCGAGTCCGCTGAACGACGGGTTCGACGCGGTATACCTCAAGGACCCGCGCAATCCGCGCTGGGTGGCGAAGCCGACGGTGGCTTACTTGTGGGCGCGCACGGTGCGCTGTAAGGGCTGCCGGGCCACCTTGCCCCTGCTAAAGACATGCTGGCTCGTGAAGAAGGATAACAAGCGCGTCCTGCTCACGATGACACCGAGCGCGGACGGGACGGGCGTCGATTTCGGCGTCGACACCGCAGTGCCCCGGGCCGGCGGCAACGCGGCGCAGCAGCGCGAACACGACAAGAAACTGGGCGCCGGCACGATGAGCCGTAGCGGCGCGCGCTGTCCGTGTTGCCCGACGATAATGACCATGGAGGACATTCGCCTCGAAGGAAGGGCCGGGCGGTTGGGCGCGACGATGACCGCGATGGTCGTGGACGGGCCCAAAGGAAAGGAGTACCGCTCGCCTGAAGAAGAGGAACTGGTTGCCGCCAAGGTCTCCGCGGAAGAGCTTGATGCCCTCTATGGCGACATCCCCTTCGGACTGCCCACCGAACCGTTGCCCGGCAAGGAAGCCCTAGGCTTTCGTGTCCCGCTTTACGGGTTCGACCAATGGGCCAAGCTGTTCACGGACCGGCAGCTCCTCGCGCTGGGGATTTTCGTTCGAGAAATACGCCGGTGTTCCGCGAACATGGATGGCGTCCCAGACGAATGGCGCTTGGGGGTGACGGCTTGTCTGGCACCGTCCGTCGGCCGCTTGGCGGACCGCGGTAGTGCACTCGCAACATGGACCAATGACCCCGAGAAAATCCGCAGCACGTTCGCCCGCTTCGCCCTCCCGGTCGTGTGGGACTTTACCGAGTCCTGCCCGCTGACCGACACGACTGGCGGTTATATCCAGGCGGTCGAGTGGATCGCCCGCGTCGTCGAGCATCTGCAGGACGCCGCAACCGGTGGACCTGGTGCGCAGGTTCTCCAGCAGTCCGCCACCGAGCCTGTGTCCGGCGGCTTCGACGTGATCTGTACCGATCCGCCCTATTACGACGCCATACCCTATTCCGATTTGATGGATTTCTTTTATGTCTGGCTACGCCGCGTGCTGCGCGGTGTCGTGCCTGATTCCGACGCCGTGTTTGCCGACCCGCTCGGGCCAAAATGGAACGTTGACGACGGCGATGGGGAGCTGATCGACGACGCTAGCCGGTTCGGCGGAGACAGGGCCCTGTCGAAGAAGACCTATGAAGACGGCATGGCTCGCGCCTTCCAAGCGTGCCGCGAGGCGCTAAACCCAAACGGTCGGTTGGTCGTGGTGTTCGCCAACAAGCAGCCGGAAGCTTGGGAGACCCTTGTCGCGGCGCTGATCCGCGCCGGCTTTGTCGTCGACGGCTCATGGCCGATCCAGACGGAGATGCAGAACCGCCAGCGCTCTCTCGCCTCCGCGGCTCTCGCCTCATCTGTTTGGCTCGTCTGCCGACAACGCCCACCGGCTCCCGCTGGCTGGGACGCTGCGGTCCTCGATGAGATGCGCGCGAACATCACGCGCAGACTGCGCGATTTCTGGGACGCCGGCATCCGCGGGCCGGACTTCGTGTGGGCGGCGACGGGGCCGGCGCTCGAAGCCTTCTCCAGGCATCCGGCGGTGAAGAAGGCCGACGAGCCCGGCGCGCTGATGACGGTCTCCGAGTTCCTGCGCGAGGTGCGCCGGATGGTGGTCGATTTCGTCGTCGGACGGGTGCTGACCGGCGACGGGGACGCGGACGCGGCGAGCGGGCTCGACGACGTGACCACCTACTATCTGCTGCACCGGGGCGATTTCGGCCTGAACGAGGCGCCCGCCGGCGCCTGCATCCTCTACGCGCTCTCGTGCAACCTGTCGGACCGTGAGCTCTCCGACCGCTTCGACATCCTCTCGCGCCCCGGCCGCACGCTGTTCGACGATCCGGATGACGACGAAGCCACGGGCGACGAAGACGATACGGGCTCCGGTTCCAGTGGCGGCAAGGTCAAGCTCCTGCCCTGGACCCGGCGCAAGGCCAAGTGGCTCGGACACGAGGGGCCGGGAGGACGGTCGGTGCCGCTGATCGACCGCGCTCACCGGCTGATGCACCTCTGGCGCGCCGGCGACGAGGCTCGGGTGAACCTCTATATCGATGACAACGGCCTCGCGCGTCATGCTCTGTTCGCCCGGCTGGTGCAGGCGCTGATTG
>JAPPMY010000016.1 GCA_028818855.1 Rhodospirillales bacterium | reverse complement strand
CCACCTGCAGCGAAGAACACCGGTTGCCAGGTGCGCGACGAGGCCAACGCCGCCAGCACGCCTTTGACCGCCGCCGCGGCGGGCGGTGACCATTCCTCAAGGCTTGGCAGGGGGAGCGCCGCGTCAGGCACGTTGTGGGCCGCGGCCTGGAAGAGGCCGGTGCGGGACGCGATGGTGTTGAAGAAGCCGGCGGCGGCGAGCCAGGAAGAGCCGGCCGCCTCCTCGGCGACGGCGCGCTCAAGGGCGACGCGCTCCTCGGAGGCGGCCCTTCCCAAGGCTTCGTCCAGCACGGCCTCGTAGGATTCGGCGAGGTTGCGCGCGTTCATGGCGGCCTCGACGTCGGGGAGCGGCTGTCCGTGGACGGGAGAGCCCGGCAGATAACGGTCCCCCAGCTCTGCCGCGAGCTGCTGCAGGGCCGGAAACAGGCCCTCCATCGCCCGGCGATGGCCGTGCGCGGCGATCCCCCTCGATCCCTCGCCGCCGAGGCCGTCGAAGCGCAGCGCCCCGCAGAGGTCGCGGGGCATGCCCCGCCCGTCGCCGTCGTAGCGCACCAGCAGCGTGCCCTCTTCACGCTCCTCGTTCACCTCTATGTAAGGATCGTCGCCGATGCGGCGTGCATTGGCGTTGGCGACATGGGTGCAGGTCTCTGCCAGCAGCACACGGGATATCGTCGAGCGCCAGGCGGCCGCCTTGGGCCGGGGCGCGATGGGATCGCCCCGGCCCAGCGCCTGCTCCGAGAAGGGCGTCCATACCGCGCCTGCGAAGTCGCCGCCGAGGGTTGCCAACCCCACCACCACGTGCTGGGCGCCATTCATGCCCCCCGGCAGCGGCGCCATGAGGGCCACCGCAACGACGATCCGCACGATCTCCCAGGCCCCGAAGCCCCAGCGGCCGGTACGGGCGGTGTCGACGGCGCCGGCGACGGTGTGCCAGAGCAGGAGGAAGCCGGCCAGCACCAGCACGCCGCCGTTGAAGACGAAGAGCATGTCGCCGAGGACGGCGTGGCGGGCGACGTCGACATCGCCCAGGAATCCCAGCAGGTCGCGGGTGGCACTGTCCTCGGCAGCGAAGATGTCGGGATCGATGGTCTGCGCGCCGGCCGGCGCTGCCAGCAGGCCGGCCATGCCGAGCCCCGCAAGCCCCATGCCGAGGGCCGAGAGCGTGGCGCCAAGCAGGACGCGGGGCCGCCGCTCCCGCTCCAGCAGGCGCCGCCAGCGCCTGCCGCCGCCAGACGCGGGAGAACTCCCCGGTGCGGCGGAACCGGCTTGAGTAGCGGAACGCTCCAGTACAGGGGAACGCCCTGGCATCCCGTCCGTGAGCGCGCGGACGCTCGCGTGCAGGCGCCGGGCGGCGTGCGCAACCTCGCCCAGGCCGCGGCCGATCTCCGGCGCGAAGAGCAGGCGCAGGAGCCACATGGTCATCGCGGGGCTGCGCCCGGATCGGTGAGGCCGGGAAGGCGGCGCATCTCCTCGGTCGCGAGCGCGAGGCGGGCGGCCTCCAAGGCGCCCCGCCGCTCGTCCAGCCGAAAGCGCTCCCAGTCGAGCATCAGATCGATGGACTGCAGCATGACCAGCTCGCGCAGCAGGTTTTCCGCCGACATCTCCTGCAGTGCCACGAACCAGCCGGGATCGTCGAAGCGCCGGCTCGCCAGAAGCTCCATCAGCTCGTAGCGGCTGACCGGCTTGCCGGTGTTTTGTCCGCGTCCGCCAGACACGGCATCGGCCCACACACCGAGGTCGGCGCCCGGGGTGCGCAGGCTCCTGGCGTGTCCGAACCAGTCGGCGGCAAGCGCCGTGCGCGCATCCGCCGCACGCGCGAGCAGCACCAGGCGGCGCTCCCGGTCGGTCTCGGCGGACGCCATGGGCAGGGGATCATGCACCACCGGTGCCGCCAGGTTGCGCGAGAGCTCGACCGCGGCGTGCAACTCCGTTTCGTCGCCGAAGGTGCGGCGGTCGAGAAGGGTCCCCGGCTTGAGGTCCGCACCGTGCCATTCGTCCTCGCCCCAGCAGGTCTCGTCTCCGGCACGGCGCGGGCTGCAGTAGACACCGGTCAGGGTGTCGAAGCGGGCAGCGCCGTCGGCGGCGCTGCCTGCCTCGGCCACCACCGCACGGTCGCTCGCGATGCGCCCGGTCTCCACCTCTGCCGCAGCCCTGCCCATGGTCTCCGCCGCGCTCCGTGTCGCGCTCAGTCCCGTCACGCCGGTGACGGTGGAGCACGCGCTCCGGCTCGGCCGGTGCGCGTTCATGGTGCGGGTCTCTTCCACCTCGCGGGCGGTCTGGGCCTGGAGGCGGGTCTGGGCGTCGAGCGCCTGGGTGATCGCCTTCGTGCTCTGGGCCGTGTAGCCCGAGAGCTGTCCGGTCTGGAGCCGCAAGGCCTCGATGATCGCGCGCTCCATGGCGTCGATCTCGCCAGTCAGCACCCGGATCGCCCGGCTCGCCTCGGCGCGGTCGTTGTCGGTGCGGTCGCAGCGGTGCGCCTCGGCGGGCAATGCCCCCACGATTACGATCGCTGCCACCGCCGCAGCACAGACTCCCCGGACGATCCACGCCATACCGGTGCGCTTCGGCGCGGCGATGGCCGGGCGGGCTCCGGCTCCGGAGGGGGTCATCGGCTCCGTAGTCATCGACTACCTCCCACGATGCTCCGAAACAGGGGAACGCCCTGGTCCAGCG
>JAPPMY010000286.1 GCA_028818855.1 Rhodospirillales bacterium | reverse complement strand
CCCTGCATGGCCATGGGCGAGGCCGCCGGCATCGCCGCCGCCCAGGCGCTCGACGGCGGCATCCTGGTGCGCGACGTGGACGTGCGCGGCATCCAGAGGCAGATGCGGGCGCAGGGGGCCGACCCCGGCGACCGGCCCGCCGCCAACGCGCACGTGACGGAGGCCGCCTGATGGCAGCGGATGCAGGAGCAGCCGGCGCCGCGCCGCTGCCGCTGGAGGGCGTGCGCGTCCTCGACTTCACGCAGGTGATGATGGGCCCCTGCTGCACGCAGATGCTGGGCGACTACGGCGCCGACGTGATCAAGATCGAGCGCGCGGGGCTCGGCGACATCTCGCGCTGGAGCGTCGGCGAGGACCCGGATGGCGGCAACAACCCGGTGTTCGCGAGCCTCAACCGCAACAAGCGCAGCATCACCCTCGACCTCAAGTCCGAGGGCGACAGGACGGCCGTGCTGCGGCTGGTGGAGACGGCGGACGTGGTGGTGAACAACTTCCGCCCCGGCGTCATGGAGCGCATCGGCCTCGGCTACGACGACCTGCGCCGCATCAACCCGCGCATCATCTACGCCGTAGGCACCGGCTTCGGGCTGGAGGGCCCCTACGTCCGCAAGGGCGGGCAGGACGTGCTGGCCCAGGCCATGAGCGGTGCGATGGAGCGCCGCGCGGACCCGGCGCTGCCGCTCACGGTCTATCCCACCGCGCTCGCCGACTACGCCGCCGGCATGCACCTGATGCAGGGGATCCTGCTGGCCCTGCTCCAGCGCGGGCGGACCGGCGAGGGGCAGCAGGTGGCGGTCTCGCTCTACAGCTCCATGCTGGCGATGCAGATGCAGGAGGCGGCCATGTGGATGATGCGGGGCCGCGAGCTGAACTGGGCCGCCATGCCGCTCTCGGGCGTGTTCGAGACCACGGACGGGGCCATCGTCATGGTGGGCGCGTTCAAGGAGAACCCGCTGCGCGACATCTGCCGGGCGCTCGGCATCGACGACCTCTCCGCCGATGCGAGGTACGCCACGCTGGAGCAGCAGCACGCCCACCGGCCGGCGCTTCAGGCGATCTTCCGCGAGAGCTTCGCCGGCGACACGACGGAGCACTGGCTGGCGCGGCTCGGCGAGGTCGACATTCTGTGCGCGCCCGTAAAATCGCTCCAGGCCGCCCTCGACGATCCGCAGACCGCGTGCAACCGCATGATCGTCGAGCTTGAGCCGACCGCCGGCGGGCCGGTGCGCCTCGTGGCCTCGCCCATCGACATGTCGGCATCGCCCTTCGCGGTGCGCCGCGCGCCGCCCAGGCTCGGCGAGCACACCGACGAGGTGCTGGCGGAAGTGGCGGCCGCGGCCGAAGACGGGTGCGCGGCGTGAGCGTGGATCTCAGCGTCGCAGGCGGCATCGCCCGGGTCACGCTGAACCGGCCGGAGCGGCTGAACGCCATCGATTCCGCGGCCGAAGCCGCGCTCGACCGCATCTGGGCGGAGATCGAGGGCGACGAGAGCGTGCGCTGCGTCGTGCTGACCGGCACGGGCCGGGCCTTCTGCGCGGGCGCGGACATGAAGGAGGAAGGGCCCGGCGGCCTCGCCTACTGGGCCGGCACCGGCGATCACGGTTTTGGCGGCATCGCGCTCGGCGGCCGCCTCTCCGTGCCCGTCGTCGCCAGGGTGAACGGGCTCGCGCTCGGCGGCGGCTTCGAGATGGTGCTGGGCTGCGATCTCGCGATCGCGGCCGAGGGTGCCACGTTCGGCCTGCCCGAGCCCCGCGTCGGCCGCCTGCCGCTCGACGGCATGGTGACGCTGCCCCGCCGGATTCCCCGCGCGCTCGCGATGGGCTTGCTGCTCACCGGCCGGCGCATCGGCGCGGCGGAGGCGCTCGCCCTCGGCCTCGTCAACGAGGTCGCGCCGGAGGGGGCGCTGGATGAGGCGGTCGATGCCTGGGTCCGGGATATCGTCGCCTGCGCGCCGCTCAGCCTGAGGGCGATCAAGCGCTCCGTCCACGACACCCAGCACCTGACCGCCGCCGAGGCGCGCAACGCCCGCCTGCCGAGCCTCGTCGACGCGCTGCAGAGCCGGGACGCGGACGAGGGCGTCGCGGCCTTCCGCGAGAAGCGCGCGCCGGCGTGGAGGGGGCGGTGACCTACGTCATCGCCGAGACCTGCATCGACGTGAAGGACGGCGTCTGCACCGAGGTCTGCCCGGTCGACTGCATCTACGAGGGCGGGCGGATGTACTACATCCAGCCCGACGAGTGCGTGAACTGCGCGCTCTGCGTCTCGGTCTGCCCGGTCGAGGCCATCTGGTACGAGGACGACCTGCCCGGGCAGTCCGCAGGCTTCGCCGCCATCAACGCCGAGTTCTTCGGCGCGGCGGTCACCGGCTGGGGCCGGCCCGGCGGCCTCGGCCCGGCGTTCCGCACCGGGCGGGACCACCCCGCCGTCGCGGCGTGGAGGGCGGACGGAGGCTGAGAGCGGATGCACGCGGCGGTGCTGCGCTACTTCGAGGCGGTGGCGGAGGACGGATCGATCCGCCGCGCGTCGGAGCGCCTCCACATCTCGCCGTCCGCCGTCAACCGGCAGATCCTGAAGATCGAGGACTACTTCGGCACGCCGCTGTTCGAGCGCCGCCCCGACGGGATGCGGCTCACCGATGCCGGGCGGCTCGTGCTGCGCCACGCGCAGGCGACGCTGCACGACTTCACCCGGCTGCGGGGCGAGATCGACCAGTTGCGCGGCATCCTGAGTGGCGTCGTGACCATCGCCACCCTGGACAGCCTGACCGTCCACTTCCTGCCCGACGCGGCCGGGCGCTTCATCGCCGATCACCCGGCGGTGCAGATCCGGATCGTGGCGTGCGATCCCATGGAGATCGTGCACTCCCTCGGCCAGGGCAACGCCGATCTCGGGCTCACCTTCTCGCCGGCGCGGCAGGGCGGCATCACGGTGGTCCACGACATCCCCTGCCCGATGCACGCCATCATGCGCCCGGATCACGCGCTGGCGGCGCGGAGCGCGCTCACGCTGGAGGACTGCGGCGCGAGCCGGCTGCTCTACCAGGACAGCTCAAGCTCGATGCAGGCCTTCTTCGGCCCCGAGATGGACGCGTTCAAGCGCGCGCACGAGCCGGCCGTGGTCTCCAACACGCTGGCTGCGCTGAAGCACCTGCTGCTGCAGGGCGCGGGCGTCGCGTTCTACACGCGCATGGGGTTCACGGAGGAGCTGGCCAGCGGGCGGCTGGTCGCGGTGCCGCTCAAGGACGAGCGGCTCTCCCGGCTGCGGCTCGGCCTGATCGCGCCGTCGGACCGCCGGCCGACGCTGGCCGCGGAGGCGATGACGGAGCACCTGCAGGAGGCGCTGGTCCGCTTCGCCGCCGCGCGTGGTTGACGCACCTTCGCCGGCGGAGGGCCGGGCGCGGAGCCTTACGCGGGCGCGGGCGCGCCGGGGACGGGCATGGTGGGGACGCGGTTCACGTCCTTGTAGAGCAGGTAGCGGAACGGCTCCGGCCCACCGGCGTAGCAAGCCTGCGGGCAGAAGGCGCGGAGCCACATGTAGTCGCCGGCCTCGACTTCCACCCAATCCTGGTTGAGCCGGTACACCGCCTTGCCCTCGAGCACGTAGAGCCCGTGCTCCATGACGTGGGTCTCGGCGAAGGGGATCGACCCCCCCGGCTGGAAGGTCACGATGTTCACGTGCATATCGTGGCGCAGGTCGTCCGGGTCCACGAAGCGCGTCGTCGCCCAGGCGCCGTCCGTGTCCGGCATCGGCTCCGGGTCCACGTCCTCGTCCGACGTCACGAAGCACTCGGGCGGGTTGATGCCGTTCGCGGGCTGGTAGGCCTTGCGGATCCAGTGGAAGGAGACGGGTGTGTGGCCTGCGTTCGCGGCCGACCAGCGCGTGGCCGGCGCCACGTAGGCATAGCCGCCGGGCGCAAGGGTGTGCTCGACGTTGTCGAGCGTGAGCCGCAGCTCGCCGGCCATGACGAAGAGCACGCATTCCACGTACGTGGCCGGCTCGGGCCGCTCGCTGCCGCCGCCGGGCTCGACCTCGACGATCGACTGGGAGAACGTCGTCGAGAAGCCCGCGATCGGGCGCGAGAGCACCCAGGCGCGCGCGCGCTCCCATTGCGGGAAGGCGCTGGTGACGATGTCGCGCAGCACGCCGCGCGGGATGACCGTGTACGCCTCGGTGATCACGGCCCGGTCGGTCAGAAGCGCCTGCTGCGGGGGAAGGCCCGCCACCGGCGCGAAGTAGCTGCGCGCGCTCATCGCCCGGCCGCCTGCTCACGAATGCCCATCGCGCATGGTCCTCCCTGCGGGTCGCCGCGCCGCCCCCGGCCGCGCGCCGGGGGGCGGGATACTAGAGCACTATTCGGCCGGATGGAATCGTGCGCCGTTGCACCGGGGCGGCGTCTTCACCTGCCGGGCGGAGCGAAAATCCCCCACCCCACCCCGGCCCTCTCCTCCCCAGGGAGGAGAGGGAGAAAGCCGGCGCCACTGCGCTTTCCCTCCGTACTCCCGGGCCGCCAGGCCCGGACGGCGCGACTGCGCCGCGCGCGAAGCGCGTAGGCAAGCGAGCGGAGCGAGCGTCCGTTGCCAGGGGTTCCCAGCCATTCCACGTTGTTCCTATATATCGTGTATATTCAGCACGTTGGTGGTGAACTCGGCCCTTGCGTTCCAAGCCATTCTCTTCCATTATCAGTTCAATTGTGGGACGCAGTGTGGGTGAAATATCCATGGGTTCGTACCAAACAGCCGCCTCGAATCGCGCAAGACCGGGACGCCTCAACGCCGCCTTCGTCCGAACCGTCAGCCGACCAGGCGTCTATGGCGATCAGCACGGCCTCAGGCTCAGAGTCTACAAATCCCGAAAGCGCCAGTCGATCTCCAAGCAATGGATCTGGCGAGGAACCGTCAACGGAACACGCCGCGATATCGGCCTCGGCGGCTTCCCCTACGTCACCCTCGCCGAAGCCCGGCAGACCGCCTTCGAATACAGCAAGATTTCCAGGGCCGGCGGCGATCCGGTCACCCTCAGGCGGAGACCCGACGTGCCGACATTCGCCCAGGCGGCCGAGACCGTCATCGCCATCCACCGCGAGGGTTGGAAGGATGGCGGCAAGAGCGAGGCGCAGTGGCGAGCGAGCCTCAGGGACTACGCCATGCCGAAGCTCGGCCGCAAAGGCGTCGATGAGATCACCACCGCGGACGTGATGGCGGTGCTCATCCCGCACTGGCATACCAAGACCGAGACCATGCGCCGCGTGCGTCAGCGTATCGGGGCGGTGATGAAGTGGGCCGTGGCGCAGGGCCATCGAGACGACAACCCCGCTGGCGACGCCATCGCCGCCGCACTGCCCAGGGGCGGCAGCGTTCGCCAGCATCAGCGAGCCCTGCCCTTCCGGGAGGTCGGGGCCGCGCTCGCCAGAGTGAGAACATCGGATGCCTATCGGCCTGCGGTGCTCGCCTTCGAGTTTCTGGTGCTGACGGCATGCCGGTCCGGCGAGGTCCGGTTCGCGAGATGGGACGAGATCGACTTCGCGTCGGCGACATGGACGATACCGGCGCGGCGGATGAAGGCGAGGCGTGAACATCGTGTTCCGCTGTCTGCGCGCGCGCTGGAGGTTCTGTGCGAAGCACGCACGTTGGCAGACGGCTCGGGCCTGGTCTTTCCGTCGCAGCGCGCCCGCGCGATCCACGGTGGCACGGTCTCCAAGCTCATGCGGGAGCTGGGGATCGACGCGGTGCCGCACGGCTTCCGGTCGTCCTTTCGGGACTGGGCGGCGGAGTGCACCGATGTACCTCGCGAGGTCTGCGAGCTCGCCCTGGCGCATGTGAACTCCGACCGGGTGGAGGCAGCATACCGACGCACTGATCTCTTCGACCGCCGCCGGGCGCTCATGGAGCAATGGTCGGAATTTGTAGCGGTTGACCCTCTTGCAGAATAGACGCAATGAGCGGGTTTCTCGCCTGATTTGAGACTGTTGCGGTGGAACCAACCCAGCCCTCGAACATCAGCGAACACCGGATGTCGAGCAAGCAGAAGGGGAGCTGTGTCCCTGTGAGATGGGACTGCTGGCGCAGTCTCTTGGCGGGAGCTGTTTTCGAGGCTCGAGAGCGGACTCGCCTCAATGGAGGAGCGCTACGAGCTCTTCGTCGCGGTATTGATACTGGTGCGCTTCGAGGCACTGCCTTCCAACTTCCGCGGCCAGGTGGCGCGTCTGGAGCATGACCGCGCAGCGCTGGCACGCGCCTTCATGGCCGACGCGGTGTTCGACGTTGCGACGACACGGGTACTGATCGAGCGCCTTAATGTTGACGACAGGCTGCGCCGGCTTTGCTGCTGGAGCGGCGGTGGTTGGCCTCCAAGCGAGGCGACGTTTTCGTTAGCCATTTCGAATTTGCCGAGAGCGGTCGTGCGAGCTGTCTGCACGAGACGCTGATTGCGCGGACGATGGCTGGCCATCTGGGGGAGCACATCTCGCGGGATCCGACGGCGATCGAAGCGCGGATTCCGCAGCCTCAGCCGAAGGAGGGGGCAGCGAAGCCGAAGCGTCGGCGCAAGCGGGTGCGGCCGTGCGAGGGAGAGGAGCTGGTGAAGGAGCCGAGGCGGCTGGAGCGGCAACTGACGATGAGTCTGCCGCGGATGCTGGCGGACCAGCCGAGGGCCTGCGATGTCGGCACCAAACGCAGTGCCAAGGGCCACACCTACTCCTGGATCGGCTACAAGCTGCACGTCGACACGGCCGATGGCGGTGTCCCCGTCAGCCGCATCATAACGTCTACGTCTGTCCGCCGCTCCCAGTTGGCGATATCGTTGGGAACCCTGACGGCGGGACGGGTGGAGAGCCCCCTAAGGCCTCATGGACGCGGCCTACGATTCCATCGAGATCTGGGCGCACAGCATCTCCTGGGGCCACAAGCCGATCATCAACACGAACCCGTGCAGCTCGGTCGGATTATGAGATGCGTTGAGGCAGCAGAAGACGGCACGGCGGACCTTCGGTCTCGTCTTGCTTGAAGAGCGTCGCTATGTCGAGCGCACAGGGTACGAGCGCATCAATGGGCGGTTGAAGGATGAGTTCGGCGTCCGCTATGTCCGCGTGCGCGGTTACGACAAGGCCTTTGACCACCTCATGTTTCGGCATGACCATGCTTACGGTCAGCCAGCTGATGCACTTCATCGTTCTGCCGATATGATCCGGCTCGTCTCCTTCATCGTCATCACGGTCGTTCTACCTGAGAGACGAGCGAACCGCTGCCAGAAGTTCGAAGAAAACACCGGTTCGCGGGCTGAACCAACGCCAGTCCGACCATCGTGGCCATCAAGAACGTGGCATTTGCCGCGCGCCCAACTGGGCGTTAACCTTCGCGGTCTCACGCTGATCCGAATCGTCAAGAGACTTATGCGCGCATCAATGGCATGCATGTTCATTCCGCTCCAGGCAACTGCTCTAGTACCGACTGGAAACCCAAACAGGTCCGGACAGACGCCTGTACCCAAGTCCCCTTTCGCCTTTTCCGCAAGGCACTGATCGACAAATTCTGCGCCTAAACCAATCCTAGCCTGTGGAGGATGGGATGATCCGTGTTTACTACGCCACCAATCGTGATCTGACGGAATCAGACGGAAAGCCGTTCTTTGGCACCGGGTTCCAAAACGATTGGCCAAATAATCTGCGTTTTGGGTGGGCCGATGTCATCCAGAAAACCGGCGACGACTATACTGTTCATGCCGTCCATCTGGCTGAAGATCCCAAGAGTCCCGGGTTCGACCCGACTGCGCTCCCCGATGGCGCCGTAATCGGCAGCAGGGGTACATTTGAACTAATACGCCAAGAAATGCAGTCCGGTGCCTGCGATGTGATTTGCCTTATCCATGGTTACGCTTCAGACTTCGAAACTGCTCTTGCCCGGGCCGCAGAAATCAGCGTGGATTATTCGACTCAATCCAAGAGAATGATCGGATTCGTGTTTTCGTGGCCATCCAACGGTAGCATGATCCCGCTCTTGGACTACTATTCGGATCGGGATGACGCCAAGACATCCGGGTTTGCTATCGGCAGAGCATTCCAGCTCCTGACACAATTTCTCAAGGAGCTGAAGGATAGCAGCTACTGTCAACAGTCGATTCACTTGGTGGCTCACTCAATGGGGAACTGGGCGTTGGGGAATGCATTGGATGACATCATCGAGCTATACAACGGGAAGCCACCACGACTTTTCGATCAAGTATTTCTTATGGCCGCCGATGCAGACAACGATGCTCTGGAGGAGGATGGAAGATTGGGACGCTTACACCAAATATGTAACGGCATTAATGTATATTTCAGTCGAGATGACCGAGCATTGATGATTAGCGACATTACAAAATTCAACCCTGATAGACTTGGGGCCACGGGGCCCAAGAGGCGTGATTACCTGAATCGAAAGGTATCTCTCATTGATTGTCGGCATGTAGATCAGCCAGATCGAACCTCCGAAGAGGAAGGCAAGCAGTGGGACCTAAGCGTGCATCAATACTATCGACTTCGGCGCGAAGTGATCGAGGATGTGCAGCAGATATTGTCTGGGGTGTCGCCGGCAGACGTGTCTGGTCGTCGGTTTGTGTCTGATGATCGGAGTTATCAGATCGTGCCGTTCTCTGGGAGATCGGGAAGCTAACCGTGTAGAGTCTTTCCCGTGAGTTCCAAACCCTAGAATGAAGCAGTTCACTCGCAAGGCTTAGTGCTTTGCCTTGAGGCAGCCTCATGAACACACTATGAGAAACATGAACGAAGCGGATTGGATGAAATTGTTCGTGGAATAGTCCAGTTCAAGCATGACATTTTGGAACGTGTACGTTCTTGTCGTTGGGCTACTTGTTGGGTTCGTTACACAGATAGATAACCTGGAAGGACTCAGGTATTTGCTGGTCGCCGGATTTGTGTTCTTCGCACTAATCAATTGGTATCCGATGTATCAAGCACAGATTACCCTGGTGAAAATTCATGAGAGAATGCCCGACACTTCACGCAATATGTTTAGGGTTTTACCAGCATGTATAGTGTCAGCAGTACATTTCGTTTTGGATGTCTTTGTGATCGTGTTCGTGGTTGTTTGGGGGAAGTGCATTGGGCCTGCTGCAGGGTAGAGGCGATTTGGTTGAGTTGGCGAGATAGGTCGAGCAGGTTGCCGAAGAACTACCGGCGCAATTCGCTTATGGGTACGCGCTCTCTTTATGCTGCCGAGGGTCGTAGTGACCCATTTGAACGAGGCCGCACGAGCAGTCTTGGGTCCCGAGTCGGTGCGGATCGAGCGATGGCTGTAGGCGCCGTCACCGAGCACACACCAACAGCCGGGGCCGTCGGTGACGACTGTGCTTCCCGGCGCCAGTCAGTGCTCCGCGCCGCACGCGATCTCGCGCTTGCGGAAGCCTCTGACCGGCACCAGCTGGAGCTTGCGCGGGCGCCCCTCGGGGCCGGTCGAGACCGCCGCCACGAAGGGCGTCTTGCCGACCGCGCCCCGTCCCCGCCTGCCGCCGGAGCGACTGCCACCGAGATAGGCGTCGTCCATCTCTACCCGGCCTGAGAGCCGCTTCTCTCCTCTGCGCCGGGCCATCACCGCCAGGATCTTGTGCTTCGTGGCCCCAGGCCATCGGCTGCCTGACCGCCAGCCGGCGGGCGAGTTCCACCGAGGAGACGCCGTTCTTGGTTGTCACGATCAGGAGGATGGTCGCGAACCAGAGCCTCAGTGGAAGCCAAGTCGCATGGAAGATCGTGCCCGCCGTGGCCGATGTCTGCTTGTTGCAGCGGTTGCATAGGTAGAGCCCCTGGCCTGCCAGCGATGCGACCTCTTCGACCGCAAGGCGAGAGCTCATGGAGCAATGGTCGGAATTCTTGGTCGGGGGATCGGCTGTGGAGTGACAAATGCGGGATAACAAGCTGGAACTCATATCGTTGAGTGGACAGCATTATGCTGCCTGTCTCCGATCCTCTTCCCGGCTCGTCGGAATCGCTTGGTGCGATCGCCCCTCTCCGTGCAGCTACGCGATCTAGCACGTCGTGCGCCGATGTGAGCGATCAGCCGATGGCCGGCACCTGGGACCATGGCACGGGGCCTCCGCTCCCGCTATAGCTGCAGATACTGAGACGCTGAGGGGCGCCGATACAAACCGGCACCCCTTCTGAATCTCGAGGCCGCTTCGGAGTGAATTCACAGGGGGTGAAAAAGCGTTGACGCCGGTCGACCCCAAGGCTTAGATGCGAACCAGTTGCCGGAATGGCAACAGGATCGCCCGCCATGGGCTGCGGAAGGCGCGAGATGCGCGACAAGCGAGAATGATCAGCGCCCCGAGACGGATGTGCAGATCCGCTCAAGCGCTCACTCTCAGCCGTCTCCAGTCGCCGCGCTTGCCCTCGCCATCAGGCGCGCCTGTCGTAGGGCATGGCGGAGAGGGACTACGCCGAGTTCGCCGCCAAGGTGGCAGTCCTGGAGGAACGCATGAAAACCAACCAAGCCGAGCATCGGGCCGATATCGAGAAGATGGTGAACATCTTCACTTGGCGCTTGGTCGTTGTCGCCGGGATACTCGGCGGCCTCATTGTCGCCGCCGTGCGCCTCTAGCAGCCGCCGAGGGGGAACGCATGAACACCCGGTAAGCGCAGTACCGGAGCGGCATCGCCGACCGGAATGCCGCCGCGGCCGAGCGGATGGTGGCGACTGGCTCTTACGTTGGCTGCAATCGTGGTGATCGTGACAGTAATTCTCCTCTTTCATACCAGCGCCATGAAGGCCGCGATCCCCCCTCACTACGCGCGCGACGAACCCAAGGGAGACAAACCATGAAGAAGCTCATCGCCGTTATGGCAGTCATGCCGATGATCTCTGGGGCGGCACTCACGCAGTCCGGAAGTGCTTGGGCTGATTGTCACGAGGCCGAGCCGCCGTGCGAAATATGGTGGAATAAGGCTCCTCCAGGAACAGTGTTTCATTTCCCAATCGTGCCGGCTGATGACGGTAGCGCATATATCGTGGATCTGAATAACCGCATTTGGTCTTGCAAAGGCGATGTATGTCATCCAGCTAGTTTGGCGGATATAGCCCAATAGCTGAATGAGCTACACTCTTTCAATCCTGCCAATCTTCTTTTCGTCTGCCGCTATCGGTTTTTTTCTGGCGCTCTTGACTTTGCTGGTCTTTCGACCTAACGGTTGGAAGGAATCATTGCCATTGGTAGCAGTGCTTTCCCTTATGGGGGCGTATACAGGTCTTGCTGGAGGCTTGAGTCGAGAAAGCGTAGTTGGTGAGATTATCCCTGTTTTCCTCGGCCTAATCGGCGCAGTAGCCGTTTATCTTTTTGGAACGAGTAAGTCTCGAAGTTCTATTGTATCGTTGGGCTTGATCGCCCTGACCATCGCATTGTTGATCAGCCATTCTCTGGGAGCCAGTGAACGTGCACGTATGCGTCAAAACTCTCAGGAGCCCCGTGATCTTCGCACTCACTGCGTACGTGCCTACACCGATGCAGAACTACTGAAGAACAGGGACGCGTTTGAAGTGTTTGAGGATAAGCTAGGCAAGAAATGTAGCGAGGCACTCAAGTGGCATTTTCCTTCCAAGAAGGCGAAGAACCAAAACGCATCCCCAAATGCGCCGTGACCTGCTCGGCCGGACCAAAAACCTTGTTCTTTGGCGGACGTGTGTCGGCGGCGTGGCGTGAACTCACGCGCCTTGCATGGCACAGACCAGTACAGTGCGCGGAAGCCTTGGGCCAAAAGGTCGCGCGTCTTCTCAGCCTGCTCAGCGCCAATGAGTTCTTCGCTGATGAGCGCCTGCAATACCGCCCCGATCATGTCGACCATGACAGCTACGGGGAAGGGAGGCGATCTTCAGCCTCCCAAGAATGCGCGAGCGTCTTGGCAGAGGAACCCGTTTTCCGATGTTTGCCCAGCTCGGCGAGTAACCTGCGCCCTAAACCAGACCATCGCTGGGTAGGTAGCAACGCACCATGATCCACTCAGTCGTGGTCAATTGGCCTATATCTGCTGTCGCACGCCAGTGACTATGCGAGCGACTTGATGAGTACCGGGGACACTTGGTAGACGCCCGAAAGGCCCAGTCGATAGCTGGAACTACATGCTCCATCCTCGGCTCCGACGCATGTACTTACCGAGCTTACGCTCTTCCTTTTCGGCTCTCTCGCGCAACTCTTTGAGCTTCTCGGGGTCGTCGAGAATATGTGCGAATCCCCTCCGGCTCTGGCTCGGGTCCAGGGGCCTGGCGGGCGAATTGCCGAGCCTGCGCGCGAAACCCTGCCGTTCCCCTTCGTCTGTCGGGCCGGCTTGCGTTTCAGACTTGCGGCGCTTTTCGAGGATGTGAGCGAAGCCTTGCTCCTGCCTGAGAGTCGGCTCGCGTTTGGGCTGCCGCGCCTCCGGCCGCGGCGCAAGGGCGAGGTTCTCGTGAAGCCGGTCGCGGAGCTGCCCGACCGTCAGTTCTGCGCGGCCCCTGCCTAGCGTCATCGCTTCGAGGTAGGCGCCGTACCTGTCCTCGTTGGCGAGAACGGCCTTGCCGGTGGCCGCCAGCATCTCGGCCGCCTCGCGCCATTCGGGCCAGGCATCGAGGCGGCTGATGGGAAGGCCTCGCTCGCCGGCATGACGTTCGAGGGCCTTGTACGCCTCGACATGCCGCTCCGACGCCGCCAGATAGCCTTCGGCGGTCTCGCGCGCGACGGTCTCGTCGTCGTGGTACGCGAGAAGCTCGTCGATCACGCCGCGTGCGCGGTCGGAGAGACCAGGATGATGGGCGAGGGCGCGGACGCGGCGGATCAGCGCGTCGTACCCGTCCATCAGCAGGAGCGGAAGATCGGGTTCCTGAGAGCGTGCGACGAGATCGTTCCAGTCGCACTGCAGCTCCCTGTAGAGCGTCCTCCAGTCGGACGGGAGCTCGCGTTCCGGTCCGGGCGCGGCTGCCGCCGAAGTGCGGGGCTGCAGCGACTCTTCGGGAGCGGGCTCGGCAATCCCGGCCGCTATGGCGTCGACGATCTGCGCCTCTTCGCGCGGTGCGTCCTGGCGCTTCGCGTCTTGGCGCTGCGCGTCCTGCCGCGCCCGGTGGGCGGCCCTGGCCGTCACTGACCGCAGGTACTTGCCGGCGCGCGCGTGCTGTTTGCGGAATTCCTCGATTTCGCCCTGGCCGATACCGGCGCGTTCGGCCAGCAGGCGCTCGAACACCTGCGGCTTGGCACGGAACGTTCTCGCCTGCTTTATCAGCGCACCGTGGCGGTCGAGGGTCTCGCGGAAGTCCGGGCTGAACGCCACCGCATCGCCCTGGTTGCGCGCCCGCTGGCGAAGCTCGTCCCAGGCGTGCATGACCTCGGTGCGCTCGGCTGCGAAGGCGTCCACGGCGGCACCGTGGCGCCAGCCGTTGACAGCGTGACGGATTTCCTGAGCGATGCGCACGATCGCATTGTCGTTCGCCGGCGCCGGTGCTTCGACCGCTTCTCGCTTCTGTTCCCCAGAATCGGCGTGCTCTGCTCCTCGCGACCGGTCCTCGCCATTGCCAATGCCGACCCGTCCGCCACGCTGCGCGCGGAGCTGAGCGCCAAACTGCGCTTGTTCGCTCGCATCCCGCCACATGCCGTCGGTAATGTAGTCGAGCGCCGCTTCCTTCGGCTGCGAGCGCGACCAGCGCTCGGCCAGGTACGCGCGCACGTCCGAGTCCGTCACCGGCATGTCCGCCTGGTCCTCGGGCCGGTGCTCGGCGATGTCGAAGGCGAGCGGCGAGCGGTTGACGTAGACGTCGAGCGCCTCGCGATGCCGTGTGGCCGCCGGATAGATGGTCTCCCGCGCCGGCCGGTCATCGATCAGCAGGAAGGCGCGATCCACCGTCAGCCCCTGGGCGGACGCGATGGTCATGGCGTAACCGTAGTCGAGGCGGATGTTGTCGTGCCAATCGCGGATCTCGTCGTGGCGGAAGATCACCCGCCGCCCGTCGTCGGTGCGCGCGGTAATATGAACCGATTTCTCCGACTCAGGACTGCCCCAGTCCGGCTCCAAATCCCGCCCGGCGGCCCCGCGGGCCTGCCGGTTCCGGGCCTTGCGGGACACCGCCGTGTCCGACACCGCCGCGGCTTCCGCGCGGCGCACCTCCAGGTCCTCCACCGTGACCACGGTGCCGTTGAAGAGCTGCTTCTCCCACTGCGTCGCGCCGATGCGGAGACGGTCGCCGACGGCGATCTCCAGCGGCTCCGTGACCCGCCCGTCAAGGTCGCGGCTCACCTCGATCACCGCGCGCTTGATGTCCGTCTTGCCGGCGAGCACGCGCTCGCGCACCAGCCACGACAGCGCCCGGCCCTCCGCCTTCGTGCGCGCGAGCACCACCGTCGAGGTGTCCGGCTCCGCCCGCACATGCCGTTCCCAGTCGTCCACCAGACGGGTCAGCGTCTTCTCCTCGTCGTGGCAGAGATGAAGCCGGTTGCGCAGATGCCACGCCTCGATTGCCTTTTCCGCCTCGCCGTCCCTGAGCGCCTCCGACACCGCCACCTGCCACGGCGTGAACACCGGCTTCCTCTCCATCGCCTCGTACACGGCCATGGTGGCGTCGCGTTCCTGTGGCGACGTGAGCCCGGCCCTGAACCGGGCCTGCTCGGGCGTCTCCTTGTGGACGTGGATCAGTACGTCCTCCAGGTCCGCCTTCTGGCGCCGGATGCGGTCGACGCGCACGCTGCCGGCGACGTCGCGGATCAGCCGCAGCCCCGGTCCCGCCTCCACGGGCTGCTGCTGGCGGGTGTCGCCGGCGAACACCACCTTGGCGCCGTGGCGCTCGCAGAGCTGCAGGATGTGATGGGCCTGGCGCGTGGACGACATTCCCGCCTCGTCCACCACGATCAGCGTGTTGCGGCCAATCTGCACCTGCCCCTTCGCGGCGAGCTTCAGAAGCTTGTCCACGCAATACGCGCGCGCATCGCAGTCGTCTCCCAGCGCCACCGCCGTCCGCCAGGCGACGGCGGTCGGCACGATCTCGTAGCCGTGCTCCTTGTGCAGGTCGGTGATGGGCCTGAGCGTCGTGGTTTTGCCCGAGCCTGCCGCGCCCTCGATCACCGCCACACGGCCGCTCTTTATCGTCGCATGGCGGATGGCGAGCGATTGCTCCTGGCTCAGCGGATAGCCCTGCTCCAACAGGGTCTGCACCTTTTCCTTTACCGCCTGCTCCGGCAGCCCGTGGCCGGTGTCCGCCGCCATGGCAGCCGCCATGTCCTTGACCGCCTGCTCCAGCCCGAGATTGTGGCGGGTGGAATAGACCTCGGTGTGAGCCATGCCCGCCAATGATTCTGCGGTGGGCTTCTTCGGTTCCAGCCGCTCGATCTCGGGGTTGCGTCGTAGCCGCTCGATGGCGGTCCTCATGGCTTCCACGCCGATCAGGCCCGCCGCCGCATTCGCCGCCGCCTCCACCATGTCGGGACGGCGGAAGACGGCTTCCTCGCGGGCCAGGTGGGCGGGCAGATCGTCGAGCCGGGCGGTCAGCTCCCGGATTCTTTCTCGCCCAATCTCGACCTCACGCCCAGTCACGGACCGGATCAGCGCCTCGCGCTCTGCGAAGCTCTCGGCCTCATCCTTCCAGCGATGGTGCCTGATATCGGGGTCGTTGTCATGGGACTTGCCGGCCCTGGTGATCTTGTTGACGCCGGCCATGCGCGAGGCGTTGCCCAATGATGGAATGCCCAGCTCTCCGGCCTTGGCGACGATCGCCTTGCGCCGCTTCGACCAGAAGGCCTGCAGGTCCTGCGGCATGCCCTGGATACGGGTGAGCCCGCCATCGGGGCCGTACTGCTCCATGCGGATACCGAGGCGCTCGCGGAGGTTCCAGGCGAGGGTGTTGCGGTAGACCGCGCCCGCGGCCTTGGCCCAGCTGTAGACCGGGTACTGGTGCATGGCCCGCCACTTGCCGTCCTCACGGGTGCGGACTGCGTTGAAGATGACGCAGTGGGTATGGAGCTGCGGGTCGTTCTCCCGGCTGGTGCCGTGCTGGAACATCGCCACCGAGATATCGGCAGGCAGGACCCTGATCCGCCCCTCCTCGTCCCGGATCCGCGTATAGGCGCAGTAGCGGAACACGGTCTCTTCCAGCGCCACCCGGGCGGCGTCGTTGTGCGCCTGCTCGATCTCGCCACGCAGCTCCGGATCGGCGATGGCCCAGAGCGCGGACACGCTCTTGTCGGCCGAGAAGGTCATGTCCAGGCCCGGCGAGCGCTGCTCGCTGCCCGCGTTCCTGGTGAGTTTCTGGGAGCCGTCCGGCGCGAAGCCATGATAGAGGCGGTGGAAGTCGCCGCTGTCGATCTTGCCGCCGTTCTCGAGGCCGAGCAGTCCCCTGGGATTGAACCACACCCCGTCCGGCTCCTCGCCGGCCGTGTAGTACTCGTTGGGATGGCGGAACGAGCGCTGGCTCTCCAGGTAGTACGCGGCAGAGGCCGCCTGGGCGAGGGTGGCTACCATGGTGCGGTGTCCGGCATCGGAGGATACGCAGCAACCGTACCCGCGCGCAGAACCTCAGCCGTGAGTGCCGATGGAAGAAGCCTCATAGGTTTCGCGCCACCGCACCTTGGGATTGTGACAATCGCACATTGCCGACTCTACCACCCGTCATGCGTCTCGGCAACTCGCACTATAGTGCATAGGTGTGCAGGAGTGGCTTCTTCAGTTTCTTCCATTGTGAGCGAGGATACCATGCCTGACGGGGATTCCAAGGCGGGATCGTGGAGAGCGATCAATGGGTCGGACGCCAGACGAGACCGGACCGGTCTCGTCGTTGACACTGTCGGGCCGGCGGGCGATCATGGGACCTACCAGATGTAGCGGTCGAAGCGGGAGAGAGGCACGATGGTGGCGAGACGCTTCAACGAAGCCGACGTGGACTTCGAGGCGATAGACGGGGACCTGGCGAAGCTTGCGCCTCCGAAGCTGAGCCTGAAAGACGTCCTGGACCGTCTGCGAGACCGCATGGTCGAGCAACGGGCCAAGGGCGTCACGGTGGCGCAGATGCACGAAGTGCTGAAAGCACGAGGCATCGAGATCGGCGAGCGGAGCCTCAAGGCCTTCATCGACAGGGGAGAGCTGCCGGGACGCAAGGCGGCGAAGTCCGTGGCGAATGCCACGGCTTCGGGGGAAGGCGGCGATCCATTCTGAGCGTCACGGCGCGAAGCGCCGGGCGCGGGATGGCGATATCGCTCGAAGAGCGATGAGCCGTCGCCGTCATCCGAACAGGCCGATATCGGGAGAGACCGCGAGCAACGGCGATGGCGCGCAAGCGCCGAGCCTGTTGCGAGGTCGTGGAGAAAGGCGAGCCGCCGAAGGGCGGCGAGAGAGGCGCGAGCGGAGGCGGAGCGAAGCGACGCACCGCGATGCGCGTCGGCGAGGTGTGCGGGAAGCCGCCAGCGATGGGAGCGGAGCGACCGAGCCACGGCGGCGCACGGGCGGGGATGTGAGTTCAAGCACCCGCAAGCGCAGCGCGCAGCGAGCGACAGCGAGCGAAGGCGGCAGGGATCGTCACCGGAACGGCGAAGACCGCGTAGCGGGCTTCGTGGAGCCGGGCGAGGCGAAGCCGCGCCCGGCGGAATAGAGCCCGGCGGCCGGTCCGAAGGACCGGGCGGGCGCCCGTAATGTCCAATTGGACAAGCAGAGAATAACGAGGCGTCAGCTGCGACGGATATGGATGATCGGCGCGCTGAAGGGATCGGGGAGTCGCCGAACGCGGAGCCAACCGAGGTTGTTGCGGTGGCGGTGCGCGAAGCGCAGCGGCGACAGGCCGTTCGCAGAACGGCGAGCCGCCGCGCTGAGGACGCGTGAACGGTGGCCGGGAAAGAACGATCGGCGAGCGGCCGGCGACGGCGCGAAGCGGCGCGCCGCGAAGCGCGACTCGGGACACGGAGCAAAAGGGGGGCCGATCCCTCGCCGAAGAGCGAAGGACCGGCCCTGGCGGACGGGGCAGCGCCGCCTCATACGGGGACGATCATCACCGGGATGCCGAGCTGGCGGGCTTTGTCGACCAGGTTCCCGGTGATGCCCGAGCCGGGAAAGGCGATGACGCCGACCGGCATCAGGTTCAGCAGCTCCTCGTTGCGGCGGAAGGGCGCGGCGTTCCCGTGCGCGGGCCAGTCCGGGCGGCAAACCACCTGGTCGACGCCGCGCGCCTCCGCCCAGCTCGCCGCGATCTTCTCGTAGCCCGGCCCGCCGCCGTGCAGCAGCACCATGTCGCCGTACTTCGCGCGCGCCCGGTCCAGCGTGGTCCAGACCGCGTCCGCGTCCGCGACGTTCTTGCCGCCGGCGATGGCGACCAGGGTCCCGTCCGGCAGGTGGGCGCGTGTCTCGCGGTCCTGCCGTGCGCGGCGGAAGTCGCGGCCGTCGATCGCGGCCGAGGTGAGCCGGCCGGTCTGGCTCGCGTGGGAGCCGTGGCGCGGGCGCCAGACATCGCCGGTCTCGACGAGGTAGGCGTCTGCGGCGACGTCCCGCAGCTTCTCGAACGCGTCCCTGCGGTCGCCGAGGTTCTGCGCCCGGTCGGTGAGCGTCTCCAGCTCGTGCGCCTTCACCTCGGTGCCGTCCTGGGCGCGCTCCAGGTCGCGCATCTCCGGCACGATCCGGTCGACCGTCCGGTCGAGGCGGGTGACCTGCGCGTGCAGGCAGTTGACGAAGCCCCACAGCAGCGCCTCGCGCTCGTCGGCAAGCTGCGTGCCGTCGACGGTGATGCCGTGGACGATGGTGCGGATGGCCTCGCCGAGGGCGTCGATGGCGTCGTCCTCGTCCCAGATGACGCGGCTGTCGACCTCGCCGCGCTCAGGCGTTGCGCCGAACAGCGCCATGCCCTCGCAGACTGCTGCGGTGGGGGAAGCGGACGCGGTGTGGACGATATCGTGCATGACGATCTCCTGTCTGTTCATCCTCCGAGGCGGAATGCCCCGTCGTGATGTCGCTTTGGGTCACGCGCGCGCAGCGAAGCACCTTCTCCGTAGGGGCTCTTGGGCGGGAGTCGGTGCGGAAAGTCGCCGATTTCGGTGCGGAAGTTGGCGCTCTCTCAGCCTGGGAGGCGCAGCGCGATGCGAGGCGCCGCGCGCGCGTTGTTCCGCGCGCGCAGTGCCTCGGGTTATTGAGCCGCGTTATGAGTGGGCGTCGAAGCGGCCAGCCGTTGCGTGACTGGCGCTCCGCGCCAGGCGCGTGACGGTTGAGTCGCCGGGGGCACGGAGCGCTGCGCCGAAGCGCCGGCCCCGCGCTTCAGGGGCCGGTGCGCCTCACGCGAGGTCTTGGAGAGTTCGCGTAAGCCAACTTCTCGGTCGGCGACTTTCACGGCCCGCCCTGGAGAGGCCATTTGCGCATTGAATCTTAAGGCGCAAATGGCCGTCCCCTTGGAGAAGGCCGGAGCGCAGCGAAGGACCTGCAGGGTTGCTGGAGCGAGCACGCGTGGCACAATGCGACAACACGACGGGGTGGCAGCCATGTGTGTCCGCTTCTGTTTCTGTGGCAAGCGGAGCGCGCAGCGAGCGCCAGCGAGCGAAGGCGACAGGGATAGGAGCGTAAATTCCCGGGAGCGCCAGCGAGCGGGGATTGCAGCGGATAGCCCGGCCCGCAGGGGTCGCCCAACCCTTCCTTTGAAGGACGTTCCACGGCTCAATCGGGGGAAGGCATTCGCACCCGCCATGGTCACGCCCACAGTGGATGCGTGTCCACGAGGCGCTGTGCTTCGGAGCGAATGCGCGCGCGATCGTGCACCTTGACCGGGCCGCGATGATCCTCCGAGAGGTGGATCACGTAGTAGTGCGCGCCCGGATTCAGGATGTCCTCCTGGCGGTAGACTTCGCCCACGATGGTGCCGTCCTGGTAGATGCGAGACTCCTCCGGCGTGATGCGCCGGAAGGTCAGGTCGGTGCGAAAGCGTCCCATCTGCGTGCTCCCCTTCGTGCCTGGCGGGCGGGTTCACTCTCTCCCTCCCGCTCATCGTTCATGCCCACTCATGCTGTCCTCTCCCTGCCGCGAAGCGGAGGACCGGCGCGAGGCGGGCAGCGAGCGCGGCGGAGCCGAGCGCGAGCAGATCGTCGTTGAAATCGTCGTTCTGGGGAACGAGCACATGGACGGCGACGCCCGCCCGAGCGCAGCGGCGGGCGAGGCGTTCCGCCGCCCGCTCGCCGTCGGGGTCGTTGTCGCGGGCGACGACGACCCGCCTGACGCCGGGCGGAGGCGCGAATGCGCCGAGGCTCCCGGCCGACAGCGCGGCGGCGGCGACCGTGTCCGGCATCGCTGTGACCAGCGAGAGCACGGTCTCGATGCCCTCGCCCACCAGCAGGGTGAGCGGGGCCGGATCGCCGAAGCGGACGGCCAGCCCGTGGACGCGGCCCAGCGCCTTGCGCGGTCGCGCCACCGGCGCCTTGGCCGGGCGCGTCGGATCGAGCCAGGTCCGGTGCACGCCAGTCAACGTGTCGTCGGCGCCGGTGACGGCGGCGACCAGCGCCGGCAGGCGGCGAACGCTGCCGCCGTCGCGATGGAAGAGCGCGGGGTGGAAGCGAAGCGCCGCGAACACGCTCGCGTGCAAGCGGCAGCGATCGATCGCCCTGGCGCGCAGGTAGGCCTCGGCGTGGGTGCCGTCGATGGCGCGGCAGCGCTGCCACAGGCGGCGCGCCGCTTCGGTGCGGTCGTATTCGTCGGGGGCATGGGAGGCGGGCACCGCAGGCATGGAGAGGAACGCGCGCGCCTCGGCGAGGGCGGCGCGGAGCGAGCCCGCGCCGGAGGCGATGCGGATGAGGTCGAGCAGGTCGCCGTGCTCGCCGGTGGCGGCGTCGGTCCACTTGCCGGGGACGCCGGGCGGAGCCAGGCGCACGAAGAGCGAGCGCCCTCGGGCGCCGCGGATGTCGCCGGCGGTCCAGTAGCGGCCGTGCTTGCGGCCGTGGGGGAGATAGCGCCGGCAGACTTCCTCGGCGCGTGCGCCGAGGGCGGCGGCGACGGCGGTGGCGTTCATGGCGCGCGTCCGGCGCGCATGACGGCGCCGGCGAAGCCGGAACGGCGGACGGGGATCGGGACCATGGGGAAACCTCTCTCGGGGTTGGCCGTGGACGCCCCGGTCCCGGCCCCTCTCCGGCTCCCGGCGGCGCCGGGACGTCGGGCGACGCGCGAAGCGCGAGCCCTGCCGTCCGGGCGTTGCCGGATCGGAACGGGCGGCAACTGCGGTCACGGGCCGGGCGCAGGCTCGAGAACGATGACCGTGGCGGGCGTGCCGGCGAGGCAGGCGGCGACGAGGGGGCGCACCGCGCGCCAGTCGAGGCCGCCGAGGCCGCACCCGAGGGGCGGGACGGCGATGGACCGGATGCCGTGGCGCGTGACGGCCGCGGCGAGGTCGCGAAGCCCGGCCTCGATGTCGCCGATCGCGCTGCGGTCGCGCCAGTGGCGCTTGGTGGGGAAGTGCACGATCCACCGGGGCCGGTCGCGACCGGTGTCGAACATGAACACGCGGCCGGGCCGCACGCGGCGCTCTGCGCACGCGTGCCGGTAGGCGATGAAGGCATCGGGGTAGCGGCGCTTGAACTGGAGGGCGAGGCCGCGTCCCATGACGCCGACGCAGTTGGCGGGATTGACGATGGCGTCTGCGGGTTGGGTGAAGATGTCGCCGTGTGTGAACTGGATCATGGCGTGCTCCCTGGGAGTTGGTGAGGCGGAGGACGGGGCGGATACCCCCGCCCACTTGCCCCGCTCTTGCCGGACTCGCCCTCCTGCCGAGGTGCGAGGACGGCAGGCGACGCGCGACGCGCGAGCCGCGCCGTCCGGCCCGTCGGGGACTCGGGCAAGGCTGCAAAAAGAGAGGCCGGTCCCGCGCGGGAGGAACGCGGAACCGGCCAGGGTCAGCGGGAGGGAGGGACCCGCCTAGAAGGGGATACCGGAGCCGTCGTCCGTGTCGGACGGGGCGGCTGCGGCGGTGGCCGTCGGCTCACCGGTCTGCGCCGGGGCGCCGTTGCCGTTGGTGCCGGCAGGCTTGTCCAGGAACTGGACGCGCCCGCCGGGGACCAGCAGGATCTCGGTGGAGAAGCGGTCCGAGTCCTCGCCGTCCTTGCGCCAGCGCCGGGTCTGCAGCTTGCCCTGGACGTAGACCAGCCGGCCCTTCTTCGCGTGCTTCTGGAGCATGTCGACCAGCCCGTTCTGGACTGCGCGTATTCAATGGAATCAACGACTTAGATTGTCCACCCCCCTCGCAAGGGGCCTTTGATTCCGTTGAGGAAATATGCGCGTTGTCCAACCCAATTCGGCCGGGAAGATGCGCCCCTGTTTGCTCAAGCGGTGGCGCTGAGATGGGGGGTCTGGCGGCAGGGTGACACGCGGGGTGCCGACCCCGCCGTCCAAGTGTGACGCGATAAAGCGTCCGGGCCTCCGTGCCAACGGACCCCGGACGCTAAGGCACCGGCCGCTTGGATGCAACAGCCGATCGAGCTGGGGGACCCTCCAAAGATCGGACCCGAGACTGAGGCCACCCGGAGAAGGCCGTGTCCGTTATATCCGGGGGGTTAGTGGAGAGCGGGTGAGGCGGGGGCGCGGCGCCCCTGAAAGCAGCTCCGCCATGGGGTGATGGCCGAAATGTCGCCCCTGCGCCTAAGCGGCCGCCTGGCTCCGACGCCTTGGCCCCGGCGCAAGTCCCGCCCTGGCCCTACGCCGGGGACGGGACTGCTGCGCCGTCACAACCACCTTCACCAACGCCTTGGAAAGGACACAGAAAACAGGCCGTCAAGAGACTCTATGAGGGCTATCTTGATGAGTTCGGATCATGGGGAGGGACGAATGAGCCATTTGCGGCGGCGCGCTGGCCCATACTGGGTGCGGCTGTTCCGAGGGTCGGACTCGCGGGAGAGGGATTGCGGCGTGGCGCCGGGCCGCTACTGGACGCCGGAGCCGCTTGCGGCGTTGACCTTCGTCGAGCCCGGCGGGCAGCTCCTTGTAGGGACGCTGCGGTTCCGCGACCTTGTGTTTCGCAGGTTGGACGAGTGGACCCACGACACGCAGCACCTGGGCGACAGTCCGCCACCGCAGGACGGGACGGATATCCAATGCTACTTCGACCGCGCCAAGCGGCGAATCCAGTGGGATACGGAGCAAAATCGGCGCATCAACGTAGGCGAGCTAATCGGGCCAGAGGTACGGGCCATCCCCGCGGCTTCAGGCTTCACCGCATACCGGCTGGTTTCGGAGAGAGCGCAGGCGAGCATGAGCATCGTCTGCCGATTCGACTACTCGGATGAGCTGATCGCCGCCGTGCTGACGGCGAGCGGCCCGCGCCATCGACCTGACACTGAGGGAGGGACATGAGCAACGAATCGACCGCACCGCAGATCGCCGACCTGACCGACGGCGAACTGGCCCTTACCGTCGCGACGGTCGCCTTGGACAGCATGATCGGCAGGAACGAGCTCCACGAAAACAAGCTCAACGAGGCTGTTGCCCAAGCGCACATCGTGTGCATGAACGCGCTGGTGAAGCCGTCCGAGGGTGACGCAAAAGCAGCGGCGACGGCAGACGAAGCATGTAGTGTTGTAGCGACGGCGACCAACCGCTTTCGGCTGGCACTCGCGAAAGCCATGGGAGTCGACGGCACGCTGCAGTAGCCCGCCGCTTGACAGGGAATCCGGTCTAACGCCATTGTTGGCCCTGATCCACGGGGTTTCGTCCAACAATGCCCAAGCGCGGCCGGCCTGTCCGCAAGCTGACAGACGAGGAATGGGAGCGCATCGAGCTCCTGGCATCCGCGCACGCGCCCATGAAGGAGATCGCGTCCCTGA
This sequence comes from Rhodospirillales bacterium, assembly GCA_028818855.1. Taxonomy (GTDB): domain Bacteria; phylum Pseudomonadota; class Alphaproteobacteria; order UBA828; family UBA828; genus WTGU01. The sequence continues at coordinate 5,713 of JAPPMY010000286.1, read as the reverse complement.
TCGGGGTTGCCCGCGACACTCTTGAGCGACGCATCCGCGAGCGTCACGGGGTCGAGCACGCATCCGAATGGGCGAAGACCAAGCGTCTGGCCGGCAAAGCCGAGCTCCGCGAGGCACGTTGGAAAGCAGCCCTGGCCGGTTGCCGCAAGTCCATGGCCGCCCTGGAGCGCGTCGTACTCCGCGAGGATCACGCGCCCAAGCGCCATGATCCGGTTGAGCACGTCCACCGCGTTTACCATATCCCGGCGCGCCGCCCGATAGACGATCCCGCCATCCAAGCGCGCGACGTGACGCCGGCACCACGACAGATTGAGGCGGCAACACCGTGAGCGCCCAGAAGCCCGATGCATCGATCACCGTCATCGTCGTAGGAGAGCGAGCGTACGTATCCCTCGACAGCGTGGACGGAGACAGCGGACGCTTCGCTCTCCAGTCCGCCGCCCTCGTAGCAGCACAGGCCGTTGATCGTGCGGTAGGACTGCACGGGCTAGAGATCACCGCCTCACCTGCGGACGGCGACACGCTCGAATAGGCGTCAGGGGTTCACCATGCCCGACTCCTCCCGCCACCGATTTTCTGCCCCTTCCGGCCCCGCGCCCGGCGCATGACGGCCGCTTGACGCGCTCAAACCGTCTTCGCAATAACCCTATTATGGGAAATTCTCGCGCCCTCGCGCACAGTCTTGGCAAGCACTCGCTCGCCTTCCCGCCAGCCCGCCAGTAGAGCGCCATCCTGTACTTGCGCGAGCACTCGCGCCGCGCCGCGCCCTTCACTTGCCCACTACTTGAGCCGCCGGCGCCCCGTCCTGCTCCCGGCGCATAGCTGGCCGCTCCACCAAACCCGACCGCCCCCCCACCTTCGCCCAGGGTGCCGCTCCCCAGGTCGCACTGTTGCGGGTCTGAATTCTGCCCCCCCTTCGCTCGTAGGGGGGCGGGGCGAAAATTCGGGGTCGCGCCGGGCGAGATCCCGGCCAGTTTCGCAATTCCGGGCTTTGGCCCTACACATCGACCCCGAACACCTGGCGGGTGCCTACGGGGCGCTGAGGGGCGGTATAACCGGGGGGTTGGTTATACCGGGCGGGGCCTCCACGCGGTCGATCTTGACAAAGGACCCGCCGGGCGCCCAAGGTCGCCGCCGTCTGTCGGCTGGGAATCCGGCATGACGGTTCCTTGGGTGACGGCGGGCGGGATGCTCGCCTGAACCTTCGCAGCTTCGCCGCGCGACGCGGCACGCCATGGCCGAGACGGCTCCACCCTCACGATAGGAGTCCGCCGGCATGGCAAACTCATTCGCCTCGCTCTACCGCACGCTCTTTTCCGCGATGGCTGAAACCAGCCGCGAGCTGATCGGCATGATCCCGGCCGTCTCGATCGATGCGACCGGCGACATGGCCGCCCTGGGCCAGACGATCACGATTCCTGTGGCGCCTGCCCAAGCCGTCGAAGATGTAGCGGCCTCCAACATATCGACGACGGGCGCGAATCGCGCCATCGATCCAGTACAGGTCAGCATCTCCAAGTCCAGGCACAGCTCGTTTCATCTGACGGCCGAGGAGGAGATGGCGCTCGTCAACGGCGGCACGGCCTCCGATGTGATGATGCAGTCGGTCATGGAGGCATTTCGCGCGCTGACAAACGAGGTCGAGAAGGACCTTGCCGTAGAAGCGGCCGGTGCCGCGAGCAGGGCTGTTGGCACCGCCGGCACCACGCCATTTGGCACCAAAGACGATCTCGGGGACTTCGCGCAGCCGGGGCTGGTTCTGGACCTCAACGGCGCGCCGATCATGAACCGCAGCCTGGTCATCGACCCGGAGGCAAAGGCCAAGCTCATCCAAACCCAGGCTTCCATTTTCCGAGTCGATGAGCATGGCGACCCGCTGGGCCGCCGGCGCGGCATCATCGGGATGATCAACAATCTTGACGTCGGCACGTCGGGCGGGCTCGGCAAGCACACCCCCGGCGCCGGTTCGGGCTATCTGGTCAACCACGGGGCCGGCTACGCCATAGGCGACACCGCCATCGTGATCGATACCGGATCGGGCGCGCTCAAGCGCGGCGACGTGATCACCTTCGCCGACGATGATCATCAGTACGTGATCGCGCAAGATCGGACCGGGGCTGGCACGCTCCACATCAACAAGCCGGGTCTCCGCCAGGCGCTCGCAAACAACAAGGCGATCACTTCCGTTGCGGCTTTCTCCCGCAACGTCGCGCTGGCCAAATCTGCCGTCGTGCTCGTCGCGAGGCCGCCGGCCGTCCCGTCCATGGGTGACGCCGGCGTTCGAACGTACATGCAGGATCCTGTTACCGGGCTGGTGTTCGAGATCGCCACGTTCCCGCAGGTGCGGCAGAACACCTTCGAGGTCGGCCTCGCCTGGGGCGTGAAGGCCGTGCGCTCCGAGCACATCGCGCTGCTGCTGGGCTAACGCCATGCAGCTGATCAACGCAGAATGCCTCCGGCGCTTCGCGGTTCCTGAGGATGGACCTCTGGCGATCGGCGCCGCAACGAGGATCGTGTCCAACCCGGAGCATTGGCTGGTAAGCTCCCCCGCGCTTCTCTACCGCGTGTGCTGGTCGCTCGAGGTCTGCGCGGCCCGGAAGAGCGCTGTAGCGGAGAAGGTGGGGAGCGCGGCTGCGCACGCACTCCACATGGCGGCGCTCGAGGTCTCGGCCTACGACGACGGGCACGGCCTGGCGCTGCGCGCCGACTTCGACAAGCACGCGCAGAAGATGGTTCGGATGGCAGGGTTCAATCCGTTCCAAGGTGAGCCGGACATCCCCATGCCCCGCGGTGAAGGGCTTGCCGAGATCGCGGAGCGCGCCGGACGCCAGGCGGTGATCGTCATGGCGGCAGACGCTCGCCACACCTGGGTCAGTGGCGGCGGCGGGTCATGGGTCGGGCGTCAATCGGAGGAGACTGTTTCGGCTGCGCTCACCGCCCTCATGGAGGCACAGATCCGCCTTGCCGAGCTGATCGCCTCCATGAGTTCGTCGCGACAACTTTCCGATATGGGTACCGGGCCTGCCACGAATTCGGCGGTCCTTGGCCTTGCCGCCGGCGAGGATGCTGCGCTGGCGGCGCTGGACCAGGCGCAATTCGCCGCGTCCTACATGGCCGATCAAGCCGAAATGGCGCGGGCTTGATGCAGACACGGGACACCCTGCTGGGCTTCGCCGTCCTCGACATCGGCGCGGGAACACTTGTGCCGGTGGATGGACGAGAGAAGGCGACGGTCAGTTCCCGGGTCGCTGCTGAGAACCTGATTGCCGGCGTGGCGTCGCCAGACCAAAGCGCGGTGCTGCAGGTGGTCGAGATTCGGGTTGCCCCCCCGAGGTATGGCGAGCAATGGAAGCCGAAGCCGTCAAGCCAAGCCCGGCGCGGCTGATCGGCCTGGGCGCGCTCCGCAAGGGCGAATCTCGCGCACTTGAGCAGCGGCCGGCCGCACCATCGTCCGCCAGGTTCGCGAGAATCGCCGGTCTGTGCGCGTTTCCCGGCTGCGACAAGCCACTGGTCACGGCGACGTGCTGCGCGCACCACGCGCAGCGCTTGGGGCTGCGCGGCGGCGCTAGGGCACTGGCGAGGCTTGCAGGAAACTAATCGCTACGGCGGCGGCGGTGCCAATCGCTGCGATGGTGATCGCCATCTGCCACCATCCCCGGCTTGCCATGCGATCAGCCGCCGCAGCTTGGCGATCCGCCGCCTCAGCATTCCGGTCGGCGATGTCCTTCGCGAGGTCGGCGATATCGCTCCGGTACTCCGCCTGCTTGGTTTCCATCCGCTCCTCCAGGGCCGCCACCTTGGCGGCGAGGTCGGCATAGTCCTTCTCACTCACGGCGGCACGGTAGCACGGGGCGCCCAGTACGCAAACGCCCGTTGACCCGGGATGGCGATTATGCTATTTATGGTGAAACGGGTGTATAATCAGTCTGTCGGAATGCCGAGAAAGGGCGAAACATGAATCTGAGTGTCCAGCTGTCGAAGAGGGAGGCAGAAGCCGTCGAGCAGACGCTCGGGCGCATGGTCGAGGCTTTCCCTGGCACCACACCGTCGAAGGCTGCCGCATTCCGCTCGCTCTTGTTTGAGCAAGGGCGCCAGTTCGGGCAACGCTTCATCAATGCGGTGGGCAATCCGGCCTTCATGAATGACCTCGCCGTCGCGCTAGCGGAGGTTGAGGAAGACGGCGACATGCGGGCCAAGTGCCTACATCTGGTCTCGGCTGCCTATCATCATGCGGTGGAAGCCGACGCGACGGCGCGGGGGATCGGGGTCTCCGACACCAAAGGGTTCGTAGAACGGTAGAATCCCCGAGACGTCAACCCCAGCCGCGCCACTAAGTAATGCCCAGCCCAAAGGCCACTGTCACTCAGAGCGAGCTCACGCGCTACGCGAAGGCGCTGCGAGCGGCGGGCTATGACGACTGGCGCATCGAGGTCGCGAAGCCAGACGGGACCAAGGTCTCGATCTGTGCGGGCAAGGGTGGTGAAGCCGCCAACCACGGCGACGATATCGATCGCATGATCGAGAAGCTGCCATGAAGCGCAGGAAGAATCCCTTTCCGGGTGTCAACACTGTGGAGGACCGGCACGGCAAGCTGAGGCACCGTCTGCGGCGCACGATCCGGGGCCACTCAATCGACATCTATCTGCCGGGGCCCTACGGCAGCCCGGAATTTCGCGCTGCCTACGAGCAAGCCATCGAGGGCGCCCGAGGAGGGAGGCTGCGGGCGAAGCCAGGCACCATGCGCTACCTGGTCGAGGCATACCGTGAGGCGCCCGTGTATCGCAACCTCTCCGCGACGACTCGCCGCGACAAGGCGTGGCGCCTGAACTGGATATCCGAAGCCATCGGAGAAGGCCGGTACGCCGCGATGCAGCCGCGCCATGTGGAGGCGTTGATGGCGAAGAAGGCCGGGCCGGCGGCGGCGAATCGGCTCCGGAAGGATCTCGCACAGCTATTCCGGTTTGCGGCAAAACGATTCGGCTACACGGGCCAGAACCCGGCCACGCTGGCGGATCCCCACAAGGAAAGCCTGAGGGGATTTCATACCTGGACCGATGACGAGATCGAGATATTTCGCGCCAAGTTCCCGACCGGAACGAAGTCCCGGTTGGCGCTTGAGATCTTCCTCAACACAGGTGCGGCCAGACAGGATGCGGCAGCGCTGACCCGTCGAAACATTCGGGGAGGCCGGCTGTTCTATCGCCGCGGCAAGACTGGGCAGGAGGTGGACCTGCCGATCTTGCCGGAGCTGGCCAGGGAGCTTGCCCAGCTGCCAGCTGATCAGGTGATGTTGCTTGCGCATGGTCGCCAACCGAAGTCCTACAGCGCGCACCACCTGGGAACTTGGTTTCGGGAAAGGTGCAAAGAGGCCGGCTTGGCGGATTGTTCGGCGCACGGGCTCCGGAAGGCCGGCGCCCGGCGGCTGGCCGAGGCCGGCGCAACGGAATGGGAGGTCATGGCCTTCCTCGCGCACCGCACTGCGCAGGAAGCGAGCCGCTACACGGCGGCAGCCAACCGGGCGAAGCTGACCAGCTCTGGGATGGCGAAACTGGGGGCGGATCACGAACAAGTTTTGTCCAACCTTTCCGAAAGGTTGGACAAACGAGGGACTTAACTCGTTGCTACGCAATGACAAAATATCAAGCGTGAGAGTCCATCCTGGAAGGTGACGCAGCGGTGCCACTCCGTGCGGTCGATCCGCTCGCCGGTCTGC
>JAPPMY010000281.1 GCA_028818855.1 Rhodospirillales bacterium | reverse complement strand
TCCAGGGCAAGCTGCAGACCCGGCGCTGGCGCAAGGACGGCGAGGACTCGGACCGGTTCTCCACCGAGATCCTGCTGGTCCCCGGCGGACGCGTCCAGTTCCTCGACAAGCCCGCCAACGGCAACGGCGCCCCGCCGACGAACGGTGAGGCGGCCGCCCAGACCGCCGCGTCCGGCACCGCCGATCCGACGGACGGGTCGGAAATTCCCTTCTAGCGGGCTCCTCCCTCCCGCTGACCCTGGCCGATGCCGCGTCCCTCCCTGCGCGGCATCGGCCTTTTTTTCTGCTGCCAATCCCGAGGCGCCCCGGCCTGACGGCACGGCTCGCCCTTCGCACATCGACTGCCGTCGTCGCACTTGGGCAGGAGGCCGAGTCCGGCAAAAGCCGGGCAACAGGGCAGGGACGGGGCGTCCTGTCCTCCGCCTCACCGACTGCCAGGGAGCACGCCATGATCCACTTCACCCGCGGCGACATCTTCGCCCAGCCCGCAGACGCCATCGTCAATCCCGTCAACTGCGTCGGCGTCATGGGACGCGGCCTCGCCCTCCAGTTCAAGCGCCGCCACCCGGACGCCTTCCTCGCTTACCGGCGCGCCTGCGCAGAGCGCCGCGTGCGGCCCGGCCGCATGTTCATGGTCGACACCGGCTGCCAGCGGCCCCGGTGGATCGTGCATTTCCCCACCAAGCGCCACTGGCGCGACCACAGCACGATCGGCGACATCGAGGCCGGGCTTCGCGACCTCGCCGCCACAATCACGCGCCACGGCATTCGGTCCATCGCCATCCCGCCCCTCGGCTGCGGTTTGGGCGGCCTCGACTGGCGTACGGTCCGTCCCCTCGTCACCGCCTGCCTCGCCGGCACGCCGGCCACGGTCATCGTTCTAGAGCCTCCGCCCGGCCGGTGACCGCCGTTGCCCTCGTCCCTGGCTGCCACCGGCCGGACGGCATGGCTCGCGCTACGCGCGCCGCCCGCCGTTCCGGCGCCGACGAGAGGCGGAGAGGGCCGGGACCGGGCGTTCCCCCGGCAGCCGCGAGCGAGGTGCCCCATGCTCTTCAGGTTTGACCGTCGTCCCGGCTTCGCCGGCGTCGTCATGCGCCCTGGACGCGCGCCATGAACGCCACCGCCGTCGCCGCCGCCCTCGGCGCGCGCGCCGAGGAGGTCTGCCGGCGCTATCTCCCTCACGGCCGCAAGCACGGCCGCTACTGGACCGCCGGCGACGTTCGCGGCGCCCGCGGGCGCTCGCTCTTCGTCCGCCTCGCACCCCCCGGCGTTCCCGGCAAGTGGACCGACGCCGCGACCGGCGAGCACGGCGACCTGCTCGACCTCATCCGCATCGCCTCCGGCGCGGGCTCGCTCCGCGCCGCCCTCGCCGAGGCGCGCGCCTTTCTCTCCCTGCCCCCGATGCCTCTCCCCGCCAATGCCGATTCCTACGACCGGACGGAGGCGGCGCGCAGCCTGTGGCAGCGCTGCCGCGCGATCGACAGCACCCACGCCGAGGCATACCTGCGGGCGCGCGGCATCGATCGCTGCCGCTTCCCGGCGCTCCGCTTCCACCCCGCGCTCTACTACCGCGACGGCCTCGTCGTTCGCCGCCTGCCGGCGCTGGTCGCCGCCGTCACCGACGCCGATGGGGAACGCCCCGGTCGCGCCGCCGTCACGGGCGTCCACCGCACCTGGCTCGATCCGAAGCTGCCGGCCAAGGCGCCCGTGGCGCGCCCGCGCAAGGCGCTTGGCCGCGTCCACGGGCTGGCCGTCCGCTTCGGAAATCCGGCGCCGCCCACCCTGCTGGTGGGCGAGGGCATCGAGACGGTGCTGTCCATCGTGACCGCGCTGCCCGACATCGCCGCCGCCGCCGCGCTGTCCGCCGGGAGCCTCGGCGCATTCGCGCCTCCTCCCGGCGTCACGCGGCTCGTCGTCGCCCGCGACAACGACCCCGAAGGCAAGCGGGCGGCGGAACGTCTCGGCCGGCGCTGCGCGCAGGCAGGCGTCGCCGCCCACGTGATCGTTCCCGAGCGAGCCGACTTCAACGACGACCTGCTCGCGCTCGGCTCCGCAGCGCTCGCCGCCCGCCTCGCGCCCCTTTTCCGCTTCGCGGGAGAGGGAGGACAGCATGAGTGGGGGTGAGCGATGAGCGGGAGGGAGAGAGAGAACCCGCCCGCCAGGCACGAAGGGGAGCACGTCGATGGGACGCTTCAGAACCGATCTCACCTTCCGGCGCATCACGCCGGAGGAATCCCGCATCTACCAGGACGGCACGATCGTCGGCGAGGTCTACCGGCAGGAAGACGTCCTCAACGCGGGCGCCCACTACTACGTCATCCACCTCTCCGAAGACCATCGCGGCCCCGTCAAGGTGCACGACCGCGCCCGCATCCGCGACACGGCCCAGCGCCTCGTCGACACCCATCCGCTCTGGTGAGCGTCGTGGATCGCGCCTCGCTCGCTCCGCAGCCTGAACATAGGGAGACCATCATGCTCGACACCGACAGCCAGAACATCGAGACCGCCGAGACCTCGATGAGCCACGCATTCGCGAAGGCCGGATACACCATCCCCGGCATCGACCCCTACGACGTCGACACCAGCGAGCCCCGGCACTACAGCTCGCCCACCGCCGCCATCTGCGACCATGCCGCGCTCTACGGCGCCACCCCCGACCCGGACGAGATCGACAACCGCTTCGTCTGGGACGAGGATGAGGCCATCGCCGGCATCGAGCAGACGGTGCACACACTCATCCAGAGCGTCGCCCCGGACGGCACGCAGCTCGCCGACGAGCGCGAACCCCTGCTGTGGGGTTTCGCGAACATGCTGCACGCCCAGGCCCAGCGGATCGACCGCACCGTCGACCGCATCGCCCAGCAGATGCGCGACCTCGAACGCGCCCAGGACGGCACCGAGGTGAAGGCCGTCGAGCTCGAACGCCTCACCGACCGCGCCCACGACCTCGGCCGGCGCCGCGACGCGTTCGAGAAGATGCGCGACTTCGCCGCGGACGCCTACCGCGTCGAGACCGGCCAGGTCTGGCGCCCGCGCCATGGATCGCACACCTCGCAGACGCGCCAGCTCACCTCGGCCGCCATCGACGCCCGCGACTTCCGGCGCGCACGGAAGGACCGCGAGGCCAGCGCGCACCTGCCGGATGGCACCCTCGTCGCCATCACGGGCGGGAAGAACGTCGCCGACGCCGACGCGGTCTGGACCACGCTGGACCGCGCGCGCGAGAAGTACGGCGACATGGTGCAGCTGCACGGCGGCGGCCCCGGCTACGAGAAGATCGCGGCGAGCTGGGCGGACGCGCGCGGCGTCGACCAGGTGGTCTGCCGCCCGGATTGGACCGCGCACGGCAAGGCCGCGCCGTTCAGGCGCAACGACGAGCTGCTGAACCTGCTGCCGAAGGGCGTCATCGCCTTCCCCGGTAGCGGGATCACCGGGAACCTCGTCGACAAGGCCCGGCAGCTCGGTATCCCGGTGATGAGCGTGGCCGCGTGACGGCGGCGCTCCTGCGCTTCGTCAGGGCCGGTCCTTCGCTTCGGCGAGGGATCGGTCCTTTTTTTGTGCTGCGCCAAGTGCCGCGCTTCGCACGCCACAATCGGCAACTCCCCCGCCTCTTGCTCTTCCCGCGGTCGCATCGAACGCCGCCAACAAGCAACCGCCTGGGGCTCCTCTCGCCGAGTCCTCGACCTGTTCAGCCTGGAGATCATTCCTAACAGTGATAGATGCAGGTCCGGTGTCGTTCGCATCTCCAGCCGGAACATAAGGGCGCCCGCCCGGTCCTTCGGACCGGTCGCCGGGCTCTATTCCGCCGGGCGCGGCTTCGCCCCGCCCGGCTCCACGAAGCCCGCTTCGCGGTCTTCGCCCTTCGGGTGACGATCCCTGGCGCCTCCGCTCGCTATCGCTCGCTGCGCGCTTCGCTTGCCGGTGCGGACAGCAACACCCCGTCCTCCCACCACTGTCTCGCATCGCCTACGGCTCATCGCTCTGCGAGCGATATCGCCCTTTCGCGACCGGCCTTTTGCGCCATCGCGCTCAGAACGGATCCCTGCCTTCCGCCGAAGCCGTGGCATTGGCCATCGACATCGCCGCCTTGCGTCCCGGCAACTCGCCCTTGTCGAGGAACGCCTTGAGGCTTCTCTCCCCGATCTCGATGCCTCGTGCTTTCAGCACTTCGTGCATCTGCGCCACCGTGACGCCCTTGGCCCGTTGCTCGACCATGCGGTCCCGCAGACGGTCCAGGACGTCTTTCAGGCTCAGCTTCGGCGGAGCCAGCTTCGCCAGGTCGCCGTCTATGGCATCGAAGTCGATATCGGTTTCGTTGAAACGTCTCGCGGCCATTGTGTCTTCCTCCTTCTTCGACCACTACATCTTGTATGTCGCATGATCGCCCGACCGCCCCGCGGCGTCAACGGACGCCCCGTCCGGAACGTGCGATGGGGCCCCACCCGCCGCGATCTCTCCCTATCCCTGCTTTGGAACCCGTGGCATGCACGGAGTCTCCCGCGGTGAAACCACTAAATGGAGAAACAACCTCTGCACACCTGTGCAGTCTGGCGACTGCGGGTTGACAGAAGGGGACCAGTTCCGTGTATTCTGCGGTGGCATCATGTCCCGAGTCGAGGACTTTACTGGGTATTCCGTGGCGAAATCACCCGATGGGAGCAGGCGGGATGCGCGGATGGCAGTGAGTCCACGTTCTCTCCTCACCAACACGTCCTGCGGAAGGGCTGAGGCAGTGCTCCCATGGTAGCCACCATCGGGCAGATGGCGTCCGCCGAGTACTATCTGGAGAGCCAGCGCTCCTTCCGGCATCCCAACGAGTACTACACGGCGGGCGAGGAGCCCGACGGCGCCTGGTTCAATCCCAAGGGCCTGTTCGGGTTGGAAGACGGTGTGAAGGTCGACTCCGGCCAGTTCCAGCGCCTCTACAACGGCTTCGCGCCTGACGAGACCGGCAAGCTGGTGCGCGGGGCCGGCGGCACCCACCGCTCCCCCGGCATCGACATGACCTTCTCGGTGGACAAGAGCGTGTCCGCGCTCTGGGCCATCGCGGAGCCGGAGATGCGGCTCAAGATCGAAGCCATGGCCACGACCTCCGCGCGGGCGGCGCTGGAAGACACCGTGCTCAGGTACTGCAGCTACACGCGGGTCAGCGAGGACGGCGTCACCCGTCCGGCCGAGGCTGACCTGATAGCGGCCACGTTCGTCCACGGCACAAGCCGGGAAAACGACCCGCAGCTTCACGTCCACTGCACGATCTTCAATCTCGCAAGGACGCACGAGGACGGCGAGTGGCGGGCACACCACCAGTACCCTGTCTATAGCTGGAAGAAGGCGGCAGGAGCCATGTTCCGCGCGAACATGGCCTGGGAGCTGCAGCAGGGCCTCGGCGTGCACATGGAGCAGTACGGTCCTGCCAACGAGTTCACCCGCATCGCCTGCATGCCGGACGATCTCAAGGCGTTCTGGTCCAAGCGGCGCAAGGCCATCGTCGCGATGGCGGGCGAGCTCGGCATTCCCGCGCTCGGCAACGCGTCCCGCATGGCGGGGGTCAACAAGATCACGCGTGAAGGCAAGTCGCACGACAACGACCCGGAGGTGCGCCACCGCCGCTGGCGAGGGGAGGCCGAGGGTTTCTGCGAGCGCGAGGAGCTGATTGCCTCGGTGACCGGGCACGAGGTGATGGTATCCCGCGAAGCGATCCGGGAGCTGACCGACAGGCTCGACGACCTGCCCGCTCACCTTGCGCGCGAGGAAGCGGTCTTCCGGAGGCCTGACATGGTTGAGGCGGCTGCCAACGCGGCAGCGGGACTGTTGGGCCGGGAAGCGGTGGGGACGGCCATCGAGCGGCTGCGCCGCAACCCCGAGATCGAGCGGCTGGAGCCCAAGAAGCCCACGGCGGAGTCCCGTGCCGGCATGGTTCACACCGAGGTCTATTCCACCCGCCACAACCTCGGGCTGGAGCAGGCGGTCAAGGACATGGCGGGGGCCATGGCCGCGGATACCGGCCACGGGCTGCCGGAAGAGGCGGTCAGGGAGAAGGTGGAAACCCTCTTGGCTGACGGATATCCGCTGAGCCAGGAGCAGTCGCTGGCGATCCGCCACGCCACGATGAAGGGCGGCCGCGTGGCCGTGATCGAGGGCGCGGCGGGCTCGGGCAAGACCACCACCTTGAGGCCCATCACGGACCTGCACAAGGAGCACGGCTACGGGATCGTGCCCACGGCCGTCGCCTGGCGGACGGCGGTGACGCTCGGCGACGACTGCGACGCGCGCGCCTACTGCGTCGACAAGCTTCTCAAACTGGCCGCCAAGGGGCAGGTCGAGATCGGCGCCAAAACCCTGATCGTGGTGGACGAGGCGGGAATGCTGTCGACCCGTCAGGCGCACCACATCCTCCAGCTCTCCGAGCGCCACGGGGCAAAGGTGGTGTTCGCCGGCGACACCAGGCAGCAGCAGCCGGTGGAGGCGGGGCCGGGGCTGCGGCTGATCCGGGACGTCGCGGGCAGCGTCCGCGTCGACCGCATCCGGCGCCAGAAGGCCGACCTCGAGGACGTGCTGGTGCATGTCCACAAGGAGACCCCCGAGCAGGCGCGCTTCCGGGCCGGTCTCACGAACCCGCAGGAGCGTGACGCCATCCTCGCCGGGTACGAGGCGATGGAACGCAAACCGGTGTTCACGCCATGGCAGGTGGCGGTCTCGGAAGCGCTCAGGGACGGGGAGGCGGAGAAGGCCATCGAGGCGTGGCATCTCCGCAACCGGCTTCATCTCTGCCACGACGAGGAGAAGACGCTCACCCGTCTGGTGGACGACTGGGAGCGCCATGTGCGCACGCGACCCGGCACGTCCACCGTCGTGCTCGCGCGCACGAAGGCCGAGGGACGGGCGCTGTCGTGGCTGATGCGTCAGCGCGTGCTCAGCAAGACCCCCGACGCGAAACGCGCCGTCATCGAGGTGAGCCGGGACCTGGACGGGCGCCTGACGGAGCCGCTGGAGATCGCCGTCGGCGACCGCATCCGCATCGGCGCGACGCAGTGGGAAAAGCAGCTCTTCAACGGCACCGTGGTCACGGTGGAGGGCATCGAAGTGAAGCGCGCCGAAAAGGCGGCGGTGTCGCGCAAGGCCCGGAACCGGCAAGCCGGCGGCGCCGCCGGGCGGGCGATGGCGCGCGGACCGGGAAGCAAACCGGGGGACGAGTCCGAGGCTGAGCCTTCCGTTCACATCACGGCGCGCACCGACGACGGGCGGCGCGTCGCCTTCCGCCACGACGAGATCCGCGACTGGCACGACAACATCCGCCTCGACTATGGCTACGCCATGACCATCGCCTCGGCCCAGGGGCTGACCGTCGACCGTGCCTTCCTGCTGGTGGACGACAGGCCGGCGCGCGAGACGATCTATCCCGCCGCGACCCGGCACCGCGAGGCGCTCGACGTCTACGTCAACCGTGCGCCGCTCGCCTTCGACATCGCCGAGCACTGGTCCGAGGACGAGGCAGACATGCCCGTCACCGACAGCGACGTCCGCGCCTACCTCGCCGAGCGCTGGTCGCGGTCTGTGCCCAAGGAGGCGGCGCTCGACTACGTCTCCGGCGGCATGTGGCGCGATGCGCGGGAGGAGGCACCAAGGCACGGCAGGGGCGGCCGGGAGGCGCAGAGAGACACCGCGGAAGCGCATGAGGCGGCCAACGACAACGCCCTGGTGCGCATCGCCCAGGACATCCGCCACGCGGTCAACGGCTGGCGCCATGGTGCGGCAGTAGACGCGTTCGCGGTTGAGCGCAGCGAGGTCATGGCGTCCTGGGACGAGCTCCGCGCGCGTGTCCGGGACGAGGGCGATGCCGTCGCGCTCAGCCCTGCCTTCCGCGAGACCCTCGACCGCCACGGTGCGCTGATGAAGCAGGCCGCTTCCTTCAGGGCCCGTCCCCGGACCTTCGAGCGGCTTCTCTCGGAACGCGCCGGGATCGCCGACGGCGAGCTGCAGGAGCTGCGCGACGTTCATGCCCGGGCCGGCAGCTACCTGCGCTCCGCCGCAGCCAGGGCGGCGCGCCCAGCACGACAGGACGCGGAGGGTAAGAGCGAGCAGGCGCGGCGGGACGGGGAACCGGCTCCCGAGCCCGCACGGCAGACCGCATCCGCTGCAGAGACCGCCCGTGCCGATCCGCCCGCCGCGCAGACGAGCCGGGATACCGACAGCAAGACCGCCCCGGTCCGGCCCGCAGCCCCGGAGCCTACCCGGAACGAGGCACCTGAGCCGGACCTATCGCGGGCGGCCTATCGCTGGCTCCGGCGCGACTGGGGCGCGCACCTCGGCCGGGCCGAGAGCCAGGGCGAGCATCGCTTCGACCTCGACGGCGCCGCCGCGCTGGTCGAGCGCATCGCCGCCTTCGCCGGGAGCAAGGCGCTTGCCGCCGAGACGCGCGCGCGTCTCGGGGAGATCGTCGGTGACTACAGGGCGCACGCCGCGGCGCGCGACCGGGTGCGCGGCTTCCTGCGCGACGTGGAACGCCACTGGCTGCGCTATCACGCCATCTCCCAGCGTGCCCGCAACCTCGACATCGACCCGCAGGAGCAGCGCTCCTGGCCGATCTGGCTGGACCGCAACGAGGGCCTGCTGCGGGAGGGCCGCACGATTATCGACGACCTCGCGACCTACCGCGCCCATCTCGACCGCATCGAGGACGGACACGAACGCCTGGGGACAGAGGTCTCCCGGATGGAGCGGTTCTCGTCGGCGTACCGCAGCACGCAGTCCCGGTCCCGCGACAGAGGGCCCTCCAGGAGCCTGTAACGGCCCGGAGAGGGGGATGGCCGGCCAACTCCCGAACCTGGCTCCGGTAGGTCACAACCTGGGGCTTGCGGCACCCGAGTCAGCTGACCGACATGAGCTGGCCCCGTGCGCGCGACCACGCCGAACTCCGCCAAGTGGCTTCGCAGCGCGTTGATCGTCCGCGTCCGCTGACGCACCATGAGATCGCGCGCGCGGTACAGCATAGCCTGAGCCTGCTGATCCCGCGTCTTCACCGCCACCAAGCGCGTGCACGGTTACGACAAGGTTCTCGCCCACCTCATGTTCGGCATGACCCTGCTGGCGGCCATCCAGATGATGCGCCACAAGACCGACTTGATTGGACGATATTGGAAGAATGGAAGGTCCGGCGCAGACTTGCCCGATGATCTGCATCGCGTTCATTTGGAGTTGCGAAACTAGGCCGCGTACTCATCGGCACGCAACAAGATGCGGCTTGCGGCGATCTTGATCATGCCGTGGTAGTTGGCGGTGAGCCTTACGTAGCGTGGAGCGAATCACTGGAACTGTTTGAGTTTGTTGAAGAACGCTCGACCCGACTGCATAGGCGGTAGAGAGCGCGGTCGCCAGGACGCACCGGAGCGCAGCACGCACATGATGCCATTGGCTAGGGCCGGTCATGTAAACGAGAAACGCCGCGAGGCGTGTTCGGCAACAGGGGCTCGATCACGCTCCATTCGAAGTCGGTTTAAGCGCAGCGGTTCATCGGTGGGCTCTCACAATTGGGAAACTTGAATCGTGATTCGGACTTACTAACGGTTGCTCTGTAAATACGTCATCTCGAAAGCCAACTCAACCTTCCCCTCTTGTGCCACCAAATGCCCCGTGAATATGCTCTATATCATCGCTTAGAATGCCGGCGACTTCCTCATGGTTTGGACCGTAAAACGTCCCATTCACGTTCTCATCGGCGTCCATGAATCCATTCTCCCCGACCGTCAAATCATATGCTAACGTCGTCCTCCGCCATCCGACCAAAAGAGCCTGCCCGTTCACGTCTCGCACCGTTCGAAGATCGGTGAACTCCGCTGTCCCGTCCAGATCATCGGCTGACAAGGTAATTTGCGCATTGCCGAACACAGGAGAATATCTGGTAAGGTCAGCCGCTAACAGGGACCCGTTCCACGTCAACGTCCCCGTATGTGCGTTGGCAAAATCGCTGGAAGAAGGAGTGCCGAACACATTTGCTTCTACGTCGATACGATCGGTTACGTGAAAGGTGGAAAATCTCATCGTCCGGGCCGCCAGAACTTCCCATGCTGAGTGCTCCGCCCATGCACCGTAGCTGTACTGTTCTGGCTCCGTAGGATACGAGTCCTCCACGGTGTAGCCGATGTCCCTCATGAAGGCGAAGTCCATTTCGTGAGGAATTTCGATGGGATCGCCGCAATAGGACATGATCATGACACAGGCACCCAAATGACCGAAATCGATTTCGCCGTCTAACTCCTGGAAAGGCACGTACCTGCCACCATTAGCCGCGGTCACCGCTGGTCCGGTCCAGATCCCCCGGTTAAAGTCCACATAACGGGCAATCGTATCCTCTCTATAGTCTGGATGAGCGTTCGGACCGACATTCAATTCTGAGGCGGTATGTCCAATGGCATGACCCATTTCATGAGAAGCCATGTGAGCCAGCCAATCCGATCCTCTATTGATGTCTTGCGCCGCTATTTCGATCCATCCCGTTCTGACTGTAAAGTTGTTCCCTTCGACCTGAGTGGTTCGGAAACGGCCTCTGGAATATCCCCAAACAAAATCCCATGCGGGATTCTGAAAATCAGAATCAAAGTCTATCAGTATTCCGTCAACGTTACGCGGAACAACACGCAAAATGTTATCTTCATCAGGAGCCCTCCCGAGTCTCGTTATCACTTCGTCATACGACAAGTGTGGGCCGAGCACATCCCTTAGCCTGTACGACCAAGACTTTCCTGCTCTCTCCACGGCTCCTCGCACGTAGTCCGGCAACTGATCGAAATACCCGGTGAAATCAATATCTATGGTGTTCGTCGGACCGGACATCTGCTGCCCGTAGGTAATGCCATCCTTCGAGCCCAGAATGTTGTAGCTGGACGCATTAAATCCCGCGATGCTGGGACGAGTGCCACCTTCTTCGAGGTCGAAGTAGGATCTTATAGGTCCAGTTGGTTTCCATGTATCCCGAATATCGACGCCCGCAGTATTTTGAACTCCAGAAGAGTCAAGTACATAACCATCACTCCCGCTACCTCCGCCACCGCACGCTGCAAGCGCCGCGCAGTTTACGATGGCCGTCGCCAGAATCAAAAGGCGCTTCATTTCACCATCCAGTGTTGCTGACCGTCCACTCTATCGACTTCTCTCTGCCGAGACCGACACTTGCTTGTCGTAGTTGTCTGATCCCGGTGCAACGGAGCGCGGTTTAGCACAAATTATGCTACGCCTTCGGCGCCCGCTTGCACCGGCGCTCCCGCTTGTCTCACGGCGACACCTTCCAGGACATTGCACCGCAAGCACGGCTGGAGCGGCACTGGGCGCCGCCGTCGGTTGACCCAAACTGTTTGGCATCATCGCACCCTAATTGGTGTCAATTTGTTGCTGACAAATAGCACTTGTATCAGTGTCACCTGACCGGGGCTGTCGCTGCTCATGCTGGATCGACCCGGATCGTCACGATTTCCATTTCGTGGTATTGCTGATGCCTCACGGACGAAGCGTAGTGCCGCAGCAACCTCAGCGAGACCTCACGCTCCCCCGAAGTTTCCAAGTTGTACTGCTGGTGCTGTTGGATCCGGTCCTCCAAGTTCTCTTCGCTCGTCGCGACAATGAACTCCAGCTCTGCCTGCGGGCCATCGCTGGACGCAATGACGACCAGTCTCTGTCGATTCCCGAGACTCTTGTTTTCATCCACCGGGGCCAGCGTCAGGAGAGCTTCTTCTGCAACCATGCTCAACCGCTGAGTCATGTCCGAATCCCACCCTTTCCGATCGGAGAACTTCGCAATAAACGCATTGAGCTCGGGCAAAGCTTCGATGTCTAGCTGCGACCGAAAGCGCATACGCCGCGGGTCCGTGAGCTCCATGAACAGCGTCAGGATGATCGCCGTAACCCCCCCGGTAGTTACGCCGCTCTGAAACATCGTCCCCCACAACGGACCGAAGTCCGGCGGAATGAACAGGTTATACTCAAACGCAGCACCGACCCAGAAAGAAACTCCCGCAATCAGGATCTTCGATCTATCGGTCCCGTATCGGATAACGGTACGCGCGCCTTCTACAAACATGAAGCCGATTACCACGACAAAGTATCCGGCAATGACAGCACCGGGGAGGTTGCTGAAAAAGACCGACACCTTGGGCAGAAACGCGAGCGCCAGAAATATGCCACCGATACAATATCCAACGTTGCGGGAAGCCGCTCCGGTGATCTGGATAAACGAAACAATACCCCCAGTCGTGACATTGGGTACTATGCCGGCAATGCCACAAATTAAGTTGCCCACGCCAGTGCTAAAGATGGCTCCCTGCACCCTTCGAAAGTCGATCGCTCGTGCCTGACGCCATGAGACCTGTTGCACGGCGATTACATCCCCATTCACTTGGATGGAGATGGTCGCGCCGATAAACAGGAACGCCGGGAGAAGTGTCCAGAAAGCGGTGCCGAAGGCAAGTCCCGGCCCCGGCCAACCACCGACCGGAATCCCCACCCATTCGGCCTGCGTCACCCTCTCGAAGTCGTAGATGCCCAGAACCATGGCGAATACGCAGCCGACGAATATACAGATGATGGGCGCCCAGAGTCGCAACGCAGCCGAGCCGCGGAGAGTGAGCACTACAATCACGATGCCGGTCGCCAAGGCGACCATGAAGGTGTCCGCGCGTCCAGACTCCGTCTCCGTTTTCAGCAAGTCGAAAACCACGGAGGCAAGGGACAGTGTAACTATCATCAACACCGTGCCACCAACGAGCGGTGTTACGATACGCCTCAGGAAGAACAGCCACCTAGAGATGAGGATCTGAAATGCCGCCGTGACGAGCACCAAGGTTGTCAACGTCGCCGGCCCCCCATCCACCAGGGCCATGATACAGAACGGAATGGAAATAAAGGATGTGCGCATGGGAAGAGCTAGTCCCGTCCCCATGCGTCCAATTCGGGCCACCTGCAGCAGAGTGGTCATCCCGATGGTCGCGAGCGTGGCGAAGATCATCCAGGCCAGATAGGAATCGTCCCCTCCCGATGCTTTCACCACGACAACCGGTGTTATCAAGACTCCGGCAGCATAAATAAAACATGGTTGCGCGCCCAGACCCAGGCAACTTGGCAGGGATGGGCTTTCATGCGGCTCGTAACGCGGGCTCCGAGACGCGGGTGCCGTTGTCAACTGCAACTTCTCCTGTCTTCGAGGCATTTCACGCTATGGCCTGTCGGAATATCGAAAATCATGACGGGAGAAATGAGGCGCGGTTCGGTGGCTGTGCGTCGCAGCGCGAGTCGATGACGGTCATGCTTTGAACCCTTCTCACCTGCAACGCGGATCGACAATGGCCGTTGACGTCTTTCCCCCCCAGTGACTCCGTTCCGGCCGGTCATCCGGAAACTGTACCGTCCGCACTGCTATACTGCTTTTACCGCGTGGGCCGTGATATGCGGCGGCAGGGTAGCCGGCTGTTTTGCGACGAAGGCTTCTGTCCTTAACCGCTCCGCCAGAGTTTCTATGTCTAGTTCTTCAGCCGTTGCGATTCCATATTTCTCAATGAGCGGAAGGAGGTTTCTGAACGTGGCAACTCGTTGTTGGTAACCTGGCCATCCGGCAGCTCCACCTATCGGTGTCTCCAAATGTAAAGTAGGTTCAGGCAAACCTGCTTCAACGAAGGCACGATACAATCCTGTGCCCATGTCAACATGCGCCCCGGTACGCTCGAATACGGTATATTCCCAGTCAATCAGCTTTCCGAGAAGCGGTGTCTCGGGACCGGCAAGTCCCTTGTGGAGCGCAAGATCGACCTCTTGAAACGCGACTACGCCGCCGGGGCGCAAGCGGGTTGATAACTGTTTGAGTGCATCCGCCGGATCTGCGATATACATCAGCACCAACCTGCCGACAACGGCGTCAAAATTGTCGGAGAGTTGAAGATATCGGACATCGCCTGCGGTGAATTGAATATTCTCGAAGCCTGCTCGATTCGCCCGATCTCGCGCCGTTTCGAGAATTTTGGTGTCAACATCTACCCCAACGACGGAACCGTCAGGGCCGACAAATTCGGCGAGAGTCAAGGCCACGTCGCCAGCACCGCTACCGACGTCGAGCACTCTCATCCCTTTCGCGATGCCGCTTCTCAGGAGAAAACGCCGTGTCATTTCATCGTACAGTCGCGCGTTTTGGATCAGACGTTTCGTTTCCGCCTCGCTGCGACCCATCGCATATTGCGCACTGTTGTTCATATTCGATCCCTTGTCCCGCGCTGTCGAAGTTCTTGTTACGGTAATCGCCCGTAGTCGCAACGACGGCTGTACACTTCGTTACTCGAATTCGAACACGGCTTTGACGCCGACAGCCGCGCCGGCGGGAAGCGAGGCGACCCCGACGGACGATCGGGCATGGCTGCCCTTTTCCTCGCCCAGAACTTCGATCAGAACATCGGACGCGCCGTTCATCACCGCAGAGGCCTGCGTGAAGTCCGGCGCTGCGTTCACGAATCCGGTCAGTTCGATGGCCCGCGCGCGGTCGATGTCGTCCTTCAGCGCCGCCCTGAGTTGCGCCAGGATGTTGAGGGCGCAAAGTCGCGCGCCCCGGTAACCGTCTTGGACGGCAAGATCGTCGCCGAGCTTCCCGGTAACGCGCTCGCTGGCAATGATCGATACTTGGCCGGCGATGAAAACCTGATTGCGGCTTATTCGATAGGGTACGTAGTGACCGAGGAGATTCTGCACCTCGGGCAGTGTAATTCCAAGCTCGTCCACACGTTGGTCGAAGCGTGCCATTGTTCTACTCTCCTCCGTCGAATGTTTGTCGCAACTCAATCTAAATCCGACTCCATGCGGATCAACTTTGCCGTTGCTTGAGCATGTAGGCCGCCACGATGTAAGGCCCGGGCCGGTAGTCATCTCCGAACATCGTGCGGCAGAGATCCGGGTACTCGTATCCGACGGAGGCGTCGGGGAAGAACCGGAGAGCCTGGTGGGCGCGGATTGCCCAGCTCACATCCTCGTCCACGTAGGGTTCGACAAGCTGCGCACCCCAGTAGCCGTGATCGGCGCGAATGAAGCCGGCCGATGCGATATCGTGCAGCAGGCAGGCGAGAACTACCTTGTCGGAGTGGCCGTCCTTCCGCGCCAGCGCTGCGCTCCGCAGCAGGTGCTCCTGGACCACGATGTCGAAGCGGCAGCGGAAGAAGTCGAGCAGTGTAGGCTTGGCCGGCAAGGGCGGCAGGCGGGAGTCATCTCCCATGAGCAGCCGGACGCCGTACTTGCGCGGGCTAAAGATGCGCTTTCCATTTGCGAGGTTGAAGAGGACGGACTTGCCGATCATGCGTTCGCCGAGTTCCTGCATCTGCCGGCGTTCGATCTCGTCGGCGCGCTCGGACAGAGTCGGAACGTTGCGCTTTGGCGTCTCCCCACCGCCACCCCTCTCATTGACGGTACTGTCCGTACCGCCCCACCCTGGATCCATCCCCATTCTCGAACCGTCGCGTCACCGACGCTCAGTGCACACCAGTAGCGGATTGTACGCGACCGTTCGTAACTATTGTATGTTTTAGTGGGGATTTAGTATTTATGTTTCGTGAACTTTTGGGAATCTAGAGTCAATCGACGTGAGCGCTGCGGGATTCAAGTCGCTGCCGCTCCGCAAGCACCTGGCGGTGGCGTCAGGCTATGCGGCCAGGGCATGTCGATGGCGGACGCGATCCGGTAGATCGGGATCAGCGAGGTCACGTTCTATCAGTGGCGCAAGGAGTATGCCGGATGCCGGGGATATCGGTCTCGCTGGTTGGGGGAGTTCGCTACAGCCGAGACCGACACTTGCTTGTCGTGGATGTCTGACCCCTGCGCAACGGAGTGCAGTGCAGCACACGTCATGCTACGCCTTCGGCACCCGCTTGCACCGGCGCTCCCGCTTGTCTCACGCCGACAAGGGGGAGCGCGGTCCGGAACATTGCCGCAGGCGCGATCCGGCGCAATGCCGGGACAGGCTCCGGATGAGGCGGACGCCGCCTCCGTCACCAGCGGATGGCGCCTCTGAGCATCACGCCGTGCTCGGCTGGGCCGTCGTCGTTCGCCGTCTCGCGCCACGTCGCGTCGAGATTGACCTCGAAGCCCGGGTCGCCCCGCACGACCGAGGTGAGCCGCCAGCCGAGGCGCCAGTCCCGTGCATTGTCCGAGAGCCCGAACCCGACGTTCGGCGTGCCCGTGAAGCGGTCGCCCAACAGGCCGAGCCCGTAGCCGAGCTCGCCCTCCAGGCGCCGACCGGCCTCGAACCCGGTCCCCGGCGCAAGGCCCCGCGCGTCGCGCGCGCCCCACAGCCGGTCCACGCCACTCGACGCCGACCCCCAGGTCGGCGCCAGGCTGAAGGAGAGCCCCCGGCCCCGGTCGCCCGGCGCAAGCCGCACCGCGCCCGACGCGCCCCACTCGCGGTAGTCCGAATCCTCGTGCGCGATGAGCGTGCGCGCCCGCGCCTCCACGCCGAGGCCCGTCGCCGGGTCCGTCCAGGTCACGCTTCCGCCGAGCTCGACGCCGGTGCCGGTCTCCGCATCCCCGCCGTCGTGGCACAACCCGAACTCGACGCCGGGCGTGACGATGCCGCCGCCCTCCATCCGGAACGCCCGGCTGCCCTCCAGCGCGAGCCGTACCCGGCTCGCTGTCGCCGCGGTATCGCCCTCGTTCGAGAACGCCTCGGCCCCCGTCTCGACGTGGAACGCGTCCGCCCTGAGCCCGAGGTCGAAGCCGCCGGTCTCGTCCGCCTGCATCAGCGTGCCCCGGCCGCCCAGGGCCGCAAGCCGCGTTTCGAGGTCGGTTCGGGCGATACGCTCCGGCTGGTTCTCGTTCGCGGCCTGCACGATGGTCATGTCGCCCGTGCCCCAGCCGGCCAGGCCCCAGACCGAGACCCGGTCGGTGACCATGAACCGCGCATAGGGGCTCACCGTCGTCATCGTGCTCTCGATGCTGCCCTTGTCGACGCCCGGCTGGGAGAAGCTGCCCTCGCCCTCGCTGACCGAGATCGCGACGCCCGCCAGCAGCCGGTTCCACGCCGCGTCCGCGCCGAGGATGCCCGTGGTCACCTCGCCGTCGATGCGCATCCGGCCGTCGTCCGCGCGCTCCTCGCCGTCGAAGCCGCCCACCGTCACCCGGCCCCAGGCCGCGAGGCCCGGACCGGTCCCGTCGCCGTCGTGCGCGAGATGGAACGCGCCGCCGAGCAGCAGCTCGCGGCCCGATAGGTCGCGCGCGGTCGTGCCGGCGAGGGCGGAGGAGCCCTGGAGGCCCGTGGCCGTCCCCGGCCAGCCGCTCGCCCCGGACAAGGAACTGGAGGACAACGAGCCGCGGTCTGCCCCGGTCTGCCCGAGACCCGACCCGAAGCCGTCACCGGGTCCCGGTGTCTCGGATGCGCCGAATGCCCGCGCGAGGCCGGTCAGCGCCTGCGCCAGCGCCGCGCCGTCGTCGGTCTGCGCGAGGTCCACGCGCTGGCCGGCCACCGTCACCTGCGCGCCGCTGAGCGGGTTCGCAAGCCGGTCGGAGACCGCGCCCGTCACGTGGTCGGCGACCGTGCGCCCGAAGCGCGACAGCCACATCTTCTGCAGCGGGTCGTCGTTCGCGATCGTCCCCGTCGCCTCGCCGTCCGCGATGCGCCCGCCCGTCGCGTTCGACAGCCGCAGCACGAACGTCTCCTCGCCCTCGTCATTGGAATCGTCGAGCACGGGCACGTTCACCGTCTTCGTCCGCTCGCCCGCCGCGAAGGTGAGCGTGCCGGAGGTCGCCGTGTAGTCCTCGCCCGCCGTCGCCGAGCCGTCGGCCGTCGCGTAGTCCACCGTCACCCGGTGCCCGGCCGAGGTGAAGGCACGGCTCAGGCTCACCTCGAACGCGACCTTCGCACCCGCGCCCTCGTTGGCGCTCGCGTCCGCCACCGAGATCGACGGGCGCCAGTCCACCTTGTGGGAGCTGTTGTGCCCGAGCCCGGTGTGGCCCAGCTCCGCGTCCGTGCCGCCCGCCGAGCGGATCGTGCCGCCGTTCAGCGCCAGTGTGTTCGCCAGCACCGCAATCCCCTGCGTCGACAGGTTCGGCTCCGTCACCTCGTAGGCGAAGGTCAGGCTGCTCGTGCCGCCGCCGTCCTCATAGGCCGCCTGCTTGGTGCCCCACGCCGCCGGGTCCATGTCGATCTTGAGCGCCGGACTGCCGGTCACCGTCACCGGCGCGCTGAAGGTCAGCGTCGCCCGGATCGTCTCGCCGAAGCCGTAGGTGGCGTCGGCGCCCGCGTCCGATGTCACCGCCACGCCGGTCACAGACGGCGGTCCGCCGTTCCCGCTCGCGCTGTCCGCGCCGCCACTGCCCACCGCGCCGCCGTCCGGCGACGCCTGCCAGTCGACCTTGTGGTTCGTGTCGTGCCCCAGCCCCGCATGGGCGAGCGCCGCGTTCTCCCCGGCGGTCAGCGCGGACTCGATCGTGCCACCATTGAGCTCCAGCGTGTTCGCGAGCACCGCGATGCCCTGCGTCGAGACGTTCGGCTCGGCCACCTCGTAGGCGAAGTCCAGCGTCTTCGTGCCGCTGCCTTCCTCGTAGGCCGCCCACTGCTCGCCTCCGGTCGCGGAGATGAAATCGATCTTCACCCGCGGCGTGCCGGTCACTGTCACCGTCTTGCTGAAGGTCAGACGGATGCGGATCGTGTCGCCCAGGCCGTAGGTGGCGTCGCCGCCCGCGTCCGAGGAGACCGCCACGCCGGTCACCGACGGCATCCCGGTGACATTGTGCAAGACGTGATACGGGTCGTCGCCACCATAGAACCTGTTGCCGACGAACACGTTGCCGCTAAAGTCCCGAAGCCTTTCGCCGGGGGCGGCATGGTGCCCGAAATACAGCAAACGAGCGTACGGCCCGTTCGGTTGCGCCCGTGGATTGCCTGGGCCCACTCCGACCGTCACCTTGTCGCCGCTGATCTCCACGTCACCCGTGGCGTAAAAGTGGAGGGAGGACATAACCACACTGAAAGTGCCCCCCACAGCGTCCGGGTCCAGCGGCTCGCTGAAGTAGAGGGTTATCGTCCCGCCGTCGACCTCGCCGCGCTCCACCCTCGGTGGCGTGGTATCCGGGGTGCCATTGGTCACGGGCTGCTCGGCGAAGCTTGCCACCTCTTGGCCCGCCTCGTCCGTCAGCCGGTTGCCGGTACCCGAAGTGGGCCTGGAGTAGCTCACCTTGACGTCCGTGTCGGTCTCAAGGACTGCGTTCGCCAAGGTCAGGCTCACCCAGGCCCCGCTGACGGCGGGCGAGCCGCTCAGTCTCACGTTCTGCTCGGCGCCCCCCTGCGGCGTCTTCTTCACCGTGAACGCGCCGTTCGCCAGCGACGCGGCCGCGCCGAGTGTCTCGTTGAAGATGAGCGTCAGCGTCGCGCCTTCCACGCTCGCCGCATACAGCCTCGGAATGACGCCGTCCACCTTGTGGGCCGGGTCGTAGTCCAGTCCCGCGTGCGCCAGATTCGCGTCCGTCATGGCGCCCGCGGAGCGGATCGCGCCGCCGTTGAGCTCCAGCGTGTTCGCGAGTACCGCAATGCCTGAGCTCGAAGCGTCGCCCTGCGCCACCTTGTAGGCGAACTTCAGCATCGTCGTGCCGCTGCCTTCCTCGTAGACTGCCCACTCCTCGTCTCCGGCCCCGGGACCGAGGTCGATCTTCAGCCGCGGCGCGCCGGTCACATCTACCACCCCGCCGAACGTCAACGTGATCCGGATGGTCTCGTCCAGCACGTAGGTTGCGTCGGCGCCCGCGTCCGACGACAAGGCAAGCGCGTCTGAGAGTTCGGGGGACGAGTCGAAGGCTGAGCTGTGGGACGAGTCCCCCGTCCACATCGTGGCGCGCACCGACAACGGGCGGCGCGTCACGTTCCGCCATGACGAAATCCGCGACTGGCACGACAACGTCCGCCTCGACTACGGCTACGCCATGACCATCGCCTCCGCCCAGGGACTTACCGTGGATCGTGCCTTCCTGCTGGCCGACGACAGGCCGGCGCGGGAGACGATCTATCCGGCCGCGACCCGGCACCGCGAGGCGCTCGACGTCTACGTCAACCGTGCGCCGCTCGCCTTCGACATCGCCGAGCACTGGTCCGAGGACGAGGCAGACATGCCCGTCACCGACAGCGACGTCCGCGCCTACCTCGCCGAGCGCTGGTCGCGGTCTGTGCCCAAGGAGGCGGCGCTCGACTACGTCTCCGGCGGCATGTGGCGCGATGCGCGGGAGGGAGCTCAGCTCCGCGCGCAGCATCGCCGGTCCGGGACCGAAGAGACGCGGCAGGACACAGCCGGGGATCATGCGGCGGCCAACGACAACTTCCGCGAGCGTATCGCCCAGGACATCCGCCATGCGGTCAACGGCTGGCGCCACGGTGCGTCAGTGGACGCCTTCGCGGCCGAGCGCGGCGAGGTCATGGCGGCCTGGGACGACCTCCGCGCGCGTGTCCGGGACGAGGGCGACGCCGTTGCGCTCAGCCCCGCCTTCCGCGAGACCCTCGACCGGCACGGCGCGCTGATGAAGCAGGCCGCGTCCTTCACGGCCCGCCCCCGGGTATTCGAGCGGCTTCTCTCCGAGCGCGCCGGCATCGGCGACGGCGAGCTGCAGGAGCTGCGCGCCGTCCATGCCCGGGCCGGCCGCTACCTGCGCTCCGTAACGGCCAGGTCGGCGCACGCACGGCAGAACACGGAGGCAGCGAGCGAGCAGGCTCGGCGGGACGCAGAGCGGGCACCTCGGCCGGGCCGAGAGGCAGGGCGAGCATCGCTTCGACCTCGACGGCGCAGCCGCGCTGGTCGAGCGCATCGCCGCCTTCGCCGGGAGCAAGGCGCTTGCCGCCGAGACGCGCGCGCGTCTCGGGGAGATCGTCGGTGACTACAGGGCGCACGCCGCGGCGCGCGACCGGGTGCGCGGCTTCCTGCGCGACGTGGAACGCCACTGGCTGCGCTATCACGCCATCTCCCAGCGTGCCCGCAACCTCGACATCGACCCGCAGGAGCAGCGCTCCTGGCCGATCTGGCTGGACCGCAACGAGGGCCTGCTGCGGGAGGGCCGCACGATTATCGACGACCTCGCGACCTACCGCGCCCATCTCGACCGCATCGAGGACGGACACGAACGCCTGGGGACAGAGGTCTCCCGGATGGAGCGGTTCTCGTCGGCGTACCGCAGCACGCAGTCCCGGTCCCTCGACAGGGGGCCCTCGCGGAGCATGTGAGCGGCCCCCAGAGGGGCATGGCCAGCATCGCCAACTGTGTGAGGCCGCCCCCCGCTCCACGCGCTCCTGCACGGCGCGGAGGCGCACGGGGACACTCGTGCCGGAGACGCGGTGCGGATCGACCGCAAGCCCTGCTGTCCGATACCCGCGTCCGTCCGCATCGAAGCCGCGCGGCCGGGCGGACGCTTCAGAGATGCATGGAGCACTGCCGCGTCGCCTTCCGAGTGATTTGCCAGATACCGATACTCATGACTTACTTCTCCGCCCAAATGCACACGCCGGCGCGGCTAAGGATTACTCTTTCCTCCGCGCACGGGGATTGAGTGGCTGGGAAGTCCGCGACTGGGTACGCACGAGCTTCGAGCAGAGCACGTTGGTTTCGGGCAACGATCCGGGTACAATGCCCGAACCCTCCAGTGGGCATGTGCAGAGCGGAGGAAAACGCGATCTGTCCTCCCCCGTTTCCTGACCGGGAAGGAGGACCGAGTCACGAGGCGTTTGCAGCGTTGATCGTGATCGGGACCGCCGCCGGCTCGACTTTCCGAACCGCGTCCGGAGGAAGCTGCACCACCTGAAGCTGCACCACCTATTGAACCGCCGTGTGATAGGAGAGGGGCATGAGACTCCTCGCTACTGTCCTGCTGCTCGCCACCTTGGCGTCCTCGCCGGCCGCAGCCCAGAAGACCGACGTGGGGACATGTCGTCACGCCACCCTCTGCTTGATCGTCATGGTGGACGAAGCCGCCCGGAATCGCTTCATCACGCAGGCGGAGCAGAGGGTCACCATAGAAGTGCTGGAATCCCGTCTAGACCATGCGGATAGCGTCGAGCGCCAGGATTGGGAAGACCCCCAAACTCGATGGACGTCCGAGACCATCGTCAACGAATGCGCGGTAAAGTCCCCCGGATTTGTACGGAAACTGTCCGAACTGTTGGGTGACTTGGGGCAGCAGTGCGTGTGGGATTACTGGTAATCGGCCTGAACACTACGATTGACCATCGAGTCGGGGTGCGAGGTAACGTCTGTGAGTTAGGACGCCGATCAGCATCCAGTCTACATGCCGATCAACAGGCGGCCGCTTCAGAGATGCATGGAGCGCTGCCGGGTTGTCTTCCGCACCCGGTCGGCCGACGCGTGCCGGTCGCCCTCCTCGGAGGGGCCGCCGACGGCCTGCTGATTCTCGTTCCGGCGGTCCAGCGTCTCAGCTATCCGCTCCAGGCGATCCATCGCCGCGCGCACATCCATCTCGGCGAGGTTGAGAACGGGGATCCGGTGATGCTGCGCGAGGCGGATGGCCAGGCCCGTGCCGCCGATGTCCCGGCCGTCCTTCGTCCAGCACACCACGGCGTGCGCAGGCTGCTTCAGATCGGTGCCCAGCAGGACGGCGACATTGCGGGCGTGAAGATCCCGCACCTTCGCGGTGCAACGCTCCCATGCGTAATGGTGGACTTCCGCGTGCGGCCGCATCGCCTCGATCTCGGCCGGCGTGAGCACGCGGCAAGCGCTCCCGTCGCCGGCACGAGTGTCTCCGGCACGAGTGTCCAGGCCGTTGTAGCCGCGCCAGGGCACGATGACCTCCCGCCGGTCGGGGGGCGCGGCCGCGGCGAAGGCGCTGTCGGCCCCGTCCGCGCCGCCGGTGCGCAGCAGCCAGCCGCGCTCGCCGAGCCGTTCCGCGATCTCCCGCATGTGGGCGAGCACCGCCTCGGGCGTCGCGCGGGCGCCGACCCCGGCATAGATCGGCACAAGGGGAGCCGCCTCCGTGCGCTCGGGGACACTCGTGCCGGAGACACTCGTGCCGGGGACGCGATAGACGGGGATGCCGAGCTGGCGCGCCTTGTCGACCAGGTTGCCGGTGATGCCCGATCCGGGAAACGCGATGACGCCCTTGGGCAACAGGTTCAGGAGCTCGTCGTTCCTGCGGAAGGGCGCGGCCTTGCCGTGGGCGTTCCAGTCCGGGCGGCACACCACCTGGTCGACGCCCCGCGCCTCGGCCCAGCTCGCCGCGATCTTCTCGACGCCGGGGCTGCCGCCGTGCAGCAGGACCATGTCTTGGTATTTCGCCTTCGTCCGGTCGAGCGCGGTCCAGACCGCGGCGCCGTCAGCGACCTCCTTGCCGCCAGCGATGGCGACCAGGGTGCCCTCCGGCAGGTGCGCGCGGGTCTCGCGGTCCTTGCGGGCGCGTCGGAAGTCTCGGGCGTCGATGGCGGCCGAGGTGAGCCTGCCGGTCCGGCTGGTGTGCGATCCCTGGCGCGGGCGCCAGACGTTGCCGGTCTCAACGCGGTACGCTTCTCCGGCGAAGTCGCGCATAGACTCGAAGGCGTCGCGGCGGTCGCCGAGGTTGTGTGCGCGCTCGGTTAGGCGCTCAAGCTCGAGCGCCTTCACCTCGGTGCCGTCCTGGGCGCGTTCGAGGTCGCGCATCTCGAGAACGATCCTGTCGGCTGTCCGGTCGATGCGGCCCGCCTGCGCGTGCAGCATGTTCACGAACCCCCACAGCAGGCTTTCGCGCTCGTCGGCGAGCTGGGTGCCGTCGGGGGCGACGCTCTGGATCAGCGTGTGGACGGCCTGCTCGATCCCGGCGAAGGCCTCGGCCTCGTCCCACACCGGGCGGTTGTCGGGCTCGTCGGGGCCGGGGGTGGCGCCGTAGAGGGCGGCGTGGTCGCTGATGGCCGCAGTGGGCGAGGCGTAGTGGCGGGGCTCGCGCCCGTCCTCGGACGACGTCTCGATGCCGGGGACGGTGTAGCCCGCCCTGGCGAACGCGTTGCTCATCGCCGTCTCGGCGGTCTCGGAGCCGTCGCTGTCGCTCATCTCGCGTTCCTCTCCGGTCGTCTCCGGCACGAGTGTCTCCGGCACGAGTGTCTCCGGCACCAGTGTCTCCGGCACCAGTGTCTCCGGCACCAGTGTCCTCCAGGGCGCCTTGCCCCGCCGCGCTCTCCGGCCGGCTCCGGCGGTGTCACGGCCGCCGGACGGCCAGCCGGCAATCCACCTCCCCGTTCGTCCGCATGGCATCGACCGCGCAATCGACGATGGCGCGGCCGTGGGTCTCCCATATCCATCCGCTCCAGCCCCCACTCGGGTCGTGGGGGGCGATCGGCTGGAACTGGTGCTGGACCAGCACTCCGAGCAGCAGCGCCGCGGGCGCGACCGCCGCCATGGCGGCGAGCGACCACCGCCGCCGGTCGGTCTCGATCCAGCGGTAGAAGTCCGCCATCTGTCCGGTCCCGCCGTCCGCGTTCGAGGCGCCGTCCGCGTCCGGGGCGGCGTCCTCCGCCGGCGCGGGCTCCGCCGCCGGTCCCGCGTTCCCGGCATCGGCAGGCTTCGCCTCCGGCAGCTTCAGGGAGTCCAGCTTCGAACCCGTCCTCGAGAGCTCCTGGGCCAGGCCGTCCATCCCTGCCAGCATCTGCTCCATGTACCGGTTGCAGCGCCGCAGCTCGTCGTCCGGCTTCGCTTCGGCCTCCGCGCCGGAGCCTTCATCCGTCGCGTCACCGTCCGGCGGCAGGCCGCGCGCCGCTCTCCCGCCCGCTTCGGCGCCCGCCGGCCCGCCGGCATCGTCCGCGCGCTCCTGCGGCCCGTCCGCGGCCTCTCCCGATGCAGTCTCAGGCGCGCCCTCCGGCGCGCCGTTGCCGGCCGCGTCCGCCTCTCCGGCTGCGCGAGCCGGCGCTTCCGCCTCTTCGCCCGCGTCCGTTCCGGCCCGGGTCTCCGCCTCGCCTTCGTCGACTTGCGGCTCCCTGTTCGCCGTCATGGCCTCCTCCATCGCAATCTCTTCCCCGGTCTCCCTTCCAGGATCCTTCGCAGCGCCGCCCGCACCCGCGCCACGGGGGGGTCCGCCCGACCGCCCGCCGCCCCCTTCGCCGCGCGCTCCTTGCGCACGACGAAGGGGTTGGGATCGGCGTGGAATTCGGCGTCCGGGCGCCGCCAGTAGCGGGCGTGGTGGAGGTGCAGCGCGTCGCGCGGCATGTCCTTGGGCGCCGCGATCACGTACTGCCGGTCCGCCCCCAGTGTCATCAGCTCGTCGGGCGTCACCAGGCGCTCGCGCACCAGGCCGAGCGACTCGCCCGCCTGCCACTGCGTGTTGGCGCTGAGCACCCGGCTCTCGGCGATGGTCCCCGACCGGCTCTCGGTCCGGTTCTCGAAGGTGGCGGTGCCGATGGCCTTCGACAGCTCCTCCGCGCCCTCGGCGTCGGTCCTCGGGAAGCCCAGCACCTGGACCACCTCGGCGAGGTGCAGCAGCGTCCTGCGGTGCTCCTTGCCCCAGCTCGAGTCCAGCGCCGAGATCGACTGCGCGAAGCACCAGAAGTGCACGCCCTTGCCGGCGGCCATGGTGTAGCCGTCCATCACCGGCTTGAGGAAGCCGATGCGGGGCATCTCGTCGATCACGATCAGCATGTCGCGCTTCAGCGGCTTCCGCGCCGCCACCGCGTTGGGGATGGCGACCCAGAGCCGGAGCCAGCCCTTGACGTGCTCGACCGCGTCCTCGGGCACCACCACGAACATATCGGTGCCGCCGCCGGCGAGGCTCAGCGGATCGAAGCTCGACCGCGCGGTGTTGGCCAGCAGCTCGGGGTAGTTGAGGAAGGCGAGCTGGTTGGCGATGGTGGTGAAGTTGGAGCCGCCCTCCTCGGCGCCGACCTGGGCCTGGCGCTCGACGGCGATGTGGGCAAGCCCCCCGGCGAAGGGCGCCTCCATGGCCATCTTGGCGGCGAACGTCTTGCGCTTCTCCGGCGTCTGCGAGAGCAGCTCGTGCACGCGCTTGAGGTTGCGCTTCTCCCCGGGCTCCCTGAACCGTACCCAGGCGATGTAGCCGGCGATGATGGCGCGGGCCGATTCGTAGAAGTGCCGGGAGTTGTCGTGGGCGCCGGGACGGGGCGGGGTGAGGAGGGCGTCGAGCAGCACGTTGATGTCGCGCACCGCGTGGCCCTCGTCCTTGCGTATGAACTCGAGCGGGTTGTAGGTCGCGGACTTCACGTCCGGCAGATGGCAGTCCTTGCCGTACTCCCTCTTGTGATCCTTCGCCACGCCGAAGGGATCGAGCAGCACGGCGCGGCGTCCCATCTGGCGCCGGCGCCGCGAGGCGATGCACCAGAGCTCGCCGCGCGGGTCGATGGTGACGGTCGATCCGTCGAAGCCCCGGTTCCCGGGCGAGAGCAGGTTGAGGGCGATCAGCGCGCCCTTGCCGGTGCGCGGCGGGGCGACGGTGATGGCGGACCCCTCCAGGGCCCAGCCGATGAGCGGCGCGCCCTGGCGCCCGCCCCACTGGCCGAGCAGGATGCCGTTGCGCTTCGCCAGGCGGCGCAGGAAGCGGCGTCCCAACAGCGCCGCGCGTCCGTGGAGGTCGGACTCGGCGCGCCGCCGGCGGTCCCCGCCGCCCAGATGCCGCAGACTCGCCACGGCCACCTCGAACCAGAGGACCAGGAGCAGCACCACGGCCGGACCCGGCGCGACCAGCAGCACCAGGCCGATGCCGTCGAGCCGGTCCAGCCACACCATGACCGCCCCCAGCGACGGCACGTGCTGCAGAGGACGCACGACGCCGGTCCAGAACGAGGCGCAGGCGACCGCCAGCGCCCCGCCGTAGAGCCCGAAGCGCAACCAGATGGCGGCGTCCTTGCGGTCCGTCGCCATGTAGGCCGCGAACGATGCCACGACCGCCGTGCCCAGACCGGCCGCGGCCATGTCCTCCGGACGAACCCCGCTCGTGAGCCACGATGACCAGCCCGCCCCCGCAGCGAGCAGCAGGACGCAGAGGCCGGGTTGAATGAGTCTCATGTCGATGGACCTCCGGGTTGGATGGGGTGCGTCGCAGACGGGGTCAGCTCGCGGCCCCGCCGCGCGCTCGCCGCGCGCCGACGCGCACGGCGCTCAGCCGGGAGAACCCGGCCACCGCCGTTCCCCCGGCCCGCTCGCCCCCGTCCTCGCCGGCGCCGGCGCGCCCGCCGATCCAGTCGAGGACGGCCGAGGGAAGCAGGTCGATCAGCTTGAAGGACGCGTTCATCAGCCCGTAGGCGACGATGACGTAGAGCGCGAGCATGGCGAGGAAGCCGACCGGCCCGAGACCTCCCGAGGCCCCGGCGTCGCGCATCTGGGGCAGCCACACCTGGTTGAACAGCCCGATGGCGGCGAGGAAGACGAAGTAGCCGAGGATGAGCCCGAGCAGCATCAGCGCGGGCCTCAGCACCAGGGCGGGCAGGAACAGCCAGCCCTGGCGCGTGGCCTGGACGGTGAGCCGGTTGCCGTCCTCGCGCGTGACGTGGGCGGCGGCGAACACGGTCACGGCAAGCACCGCTATAGCGACGTTGAGGATCCAGCCCAGGATGCCGAACAGGAAGCGGATGAAGGGGAGCGCCGGCAGCACGTAGGCCAGCACCGCACCCGCGATGACGAGCAGGCCCAACAGAGTCGAGACCAGGGCGTCGGAGACCTGCCAGGCGGACTCGAAGACATCCAGTCCCTTGCCGATGAAGGGGATGGATTCGAGCAGCCCCGATC
This sequence comes from Rhodospirillales bacterium, assembly GCA_028818855.1. Lineage (GTDB taxonomy): Bacteria > Pseudomonadota > Alphaproteobacteria > UBA828 > UBA828 > WTGU01. Next base: position 1,870 of record JAPPMY010000281.1, on the reverse strand, counting down.
CGGTGGCGGCGCCCATCAGCGCCGCGACGGCGGCGAGCGCGGCATTGAGGAGTCCGTGCCCCAATGCGGCGAGGTCGGCGATGGGATTGCCGCTGTCCGCCACGATCACGGAGTCGAGGTCGATGAACTCCAGCAGGCCGGAGACCATGCCGCCGTCGCCGTCGCCCGACACCGGCAGCGCACCCGCGCCGGCGTTGGCGGCTGACAGCAGCATCGGGTGGTAGTCGCGCGACCGCGCGAGCTGCGCCGCGACCCCCTTCACGGCGGCGTCCGCCGCCGGCACCCACTCGTCGAGGCTGGGGACGGGCAACGCCACGGACGGCACGTTGTGGGCGGCGGCCTGGAAGAGGCCGACCCGGTGGGCGATGGTGTTGAAGAAGCTCGCGGCGGCCATCCAGGACGCCTCGCGCGCGTCCTCCGCCACCACACGGGCGAGCGCCTCGCGCTCTTCCGCTGCGGCCTGCGTCAGCGCCCCGTCGAGCGCGCGCGCGTAGGACCCCGCCAGGTCTTGACCGGACAGCAGGCCGTCGATATCCGGCAGAGGGCGGCCGTAGACCGGGGTGCCTGGGACGTAGTGCGCCGCGAGCCGGCCGGCGGTGCTGCGGATCGACGGCATGAGCGCGGTGAGCGCACGGCGGTGGCCTTCCGCCGCGACTCCGGGAGCGCCGTCCGCCTCCAGCCCGGTGAACCGGATGGCGCCGCACAAGCCGTCGGGCATGCCGCCGCCCTCGCCGTCGTAGCTGAGGGTCAGCGTGCCGTCGTCTTCGTCGTCGTCGATCTCGACGTAAGGATCGTCGCCCGCCTGCGCGGCGCTCTCGTTGGCGGCGCGCATGCAGGTCTCGGCGATGAGCGTGCGCGAGATCGCGGCGCGCCAGAGCGCCTCGCGCGGACGCGGCACGATGGGCCGGCTCTCGGCCAGCGCCTCCTCGGAGAAGGGCCGCCAGACGGCGTTGGCGAAGTCGCCGCCGAGATGGGTCAGGCCCACCACCGCGTGTTGCGCCCCGTTGAGCCCGCCCGGCAGCGGCGCCATCAGGGCGACGGCGACGACGATGCGCACGATCGCCCAGGCGCCGAAACCGAAGCGTCCCTCCCGCGCGGTGTCCACGACGCCGGCGGCGGCGTGCCAGACCAGCAGGAAGCCCGCCAGCACGAGCACGCCCGCGTTGAAGGCGAAGAGCATGTCGCCCACGGCGGACGGCCTGTCCCGGCCGAGTCCGCCGAGGAACGAAAGCACGTCCTGCGTCGCGCTGTCGGTGTCTGCGAAGAGGCCGCGGTCGATGGACTGGCCGGACGCCGGATCGGGCGGCGGGATCGCGGTGAGGCCCAGACCGGCGGCACCGAGCAGCAGCGCGATCCACAGTAGCCTCGAACTTGAGCCTCCGGTCCCCGGCACGAGTGTCCGCGGTCGGCCGCCCCCGCCGCCATCCGCCGGTGTGCCCCTGCGTGCCCCTTCGCAGTCCTGGCCGTCCCTCCCGGCCGCCGACGATCCTGGCCGCCGCGCCGCCTCGATCAGCGAACGCAGCACCGCCGCCGAGCGCAGCGCGTCCGCGATCGGGCGGCCGAGCTCGGGAGCGAACAGGAAACGGAATAGGCGCATGGCGCTCAGTTCGCGCCGGCCGCCGGGTTGGCGAGGCCCGGAAGGCGGCGCATCTCCTCTACGCCGAGCGCGAGCGAAGCCGCGTCGATGGCGCCGCGCCGCTCGTCGGTGCGGTAGCGCTGCCAGTCGAGCATCAGCGAGACCGCCTGGAGCGTGACCAGCTCGCGCAGGAGGTTCTCCGCCGACATGGCCTGCAGGCCCACGAACCAGTTCGGATCCTCGAAGCGGCCGCTCGCCAGCAGCTCGAGAAGCTCGTAGCGGCTGACGGGAAGC
>JAPPMY010000165.1:1307-2713 GCA_028818855.1 Rhodospirillales bacterium | reverse complement strand
GCCCGCCGGGATCTGGAGGCGGCACAGGCGAAGGGTGGCGGCGACGCGCGCGAGGTGGCGCGGCTCGAGGCGGAGGACGCGCACGCCCGGCTGCTCGCGCACGAGCGGAAGCTGGAGATGACCGAGGTCCGGGCGCCGATCGCGGGCGTGGTCGTCGCGGCGCAGGGCGCCGACGCCAAGCCCCTCGCCCGGGGCCGGCCGGCCGCGCAGGGAGAGCTGCTGGTCAGCATCGCCGATTTCGACCGGATCTCGGTGCTCACGAGCGTCGACGAGGTGGATGTGGGGAAGATCGAAGCCGGCCAGCCGGCATGGATCTCCGGTCCCGGCTTTCCCGATCTCCGGCTCGAGGGCGCCGTCGCCCACGTCTCGTCGCGGGCCAGCGGCGGCTTGCGGCGCCGGAGCACGCCGCAGTTCGAGATCGTGGTCGCGCTGGACCGGCTGGACGCGACGCACCAGGCCCGGCTGCGGGCGGGGATGTCGGCGCACGTCACCATCGTCGTCCTCGACCGCCCGGCGGCGTTGATGGTCCCCATCGCCGCGGTGGAGCAACGCGACGGCCGGACGTGGGTGCGGGTCCTCGACCGCGCGACCGGGGCGGTCGAGGAGCGCGCCGTCGAGCTCGGCCTCACCACGCTGGACTCGGTCGAGGTGGTGGAGGGAATCGAGGCCGGGGAGGAGATCGTGCTGTCCGGGTCATGAGCACATGCTGCAACTGACCGACATCCGCAGGGACTACCGGATCGGGCCGGTGACGACGGAGATCCTGCGGGGCGTGGATCTCGCGGTCGGCGCGGGCGATCTCGTGTCGATCATGGGACCTTCGGGCAGCGGCAAGACCACGCTCATGAACATCATCGGCCTGCTGGACCGGCCCACCTCCGGCCGCTACATGCTCGACGGCCGCGACGTCTCGAAGCTCGCGGACGACGAGCTGTCGACGCTGCGCAACGCGCACATCGGCTTCGTGTTCCAGTCCTTCCAGTTGCTGCCGCATCTGACGGCGGTGGAGAACGTCTCCCTGCCCCTGGTGTACCGGGGCGCGAGTCGCGTGGAGATGCGGCGCCGGGCGCTCGCGGTCCTGGAGCGGGTCGGCATGGAAGAGCGGACCGGCCACCGCCCCGACCAGCTCTCCGGCGGGCAGAAGCAGCGGGTCGCGATCGCCCGCGCGCTCGTCGGGGAGCCGGCGGTGGTGCTCGCCGACGAGCCGACCGGCGCCCTCGACGCCGCCACCGCCCGCGAGGTGATGGCGCTGCTCGCCGGCCTGAACGCCGAGCGGAAGGTGACGATCCTCATCATCACCCACGACCCCGGGGTCGCGCGCCAGTGCGCGCGCCAGGTCCGCATCCGCGACGGAAGGCTCATCGAGAGGAAGGCCGGAGCGCCGGGCGCCTCCGCCACCGCGGCCG
>JAPPMY010000165.1:0-1207 GCA_028818855.1 Rhodospirillales bacterium | reverse complement strand
CCGGAGCGATGTCCAGGGCCTTCACGGTGCTCGGGGCCAACACCCGGGAGGCTGCCGACAGCCTGCGCAGGGCGAGATTGCGCACGGTGCTCGGCCTCGTCGGCATCATGATCGGCATTTCGTCGGTCATCACGATGGTCTCGCTCGGCGAGATCGTCAAGGCGCAGGCCCGCAAGGAGTTCGAGGCCCTGGGCACCGACGTCCTGGTGGTGCGAAAGTCGTTCGGCGCCCCGAGCCCCGGGCGGCGGGCGGCGGTCATCGATCGGGGGGATGCGGTGGCGCTGGCGCCGGAGGTGGCGTCGATCGCCGAGGCGGCGCCCCGGATCTCCGGGCACGGGACGTTCCGTCATGCGGGCCGGGAGGTCGGACAAGGTCCCGTTCAGGGCGTGACCGAGTCGTTCGCGAGCGTGAACCGGCTGTCGGTGCGGACGGGGCGGTTCATCTCGGACCTCGACGTCGACCGGACCTGGTGCGTCGTCGGCGCCGGCATCGCGGCCGCGATGCGCGAAGCCGGCACGGACCGGCCCGTGGGGACGCTCATCGAGGTCGACGAGCATCTGTTCACGGTCGCGGGGGTGCTGGAGCCCCACCGCGAGAGCTACGCGCTGCCGGTCCAGGTGGACGCGAACAACGCCGTGTTCGTGCCCATCACCACCGCGATGCGGGTCGTCGCCAATTCGGAGATCGACGTCATCGTCGCCCGCTCGCGCGCCGGCGTCCACCACGAGACGGTCGCGGCGGACGTGCGGGCGTTCTTCCGTGCCCGGGCGCCCGATCTCCCCCTCGAGGTCGTCACCGCGAAGGAGCTGATCGCCCGGATGGAGTCGCAGATGCGGCTTCTCACCCTGCTGCTGGCCGCGGTGGGCAGCATCGCGTTGATCGTCGGCGGGATCGGGATCATGAACATCATGCTGGTGTCGGTGGCGGAGCGGCGTCGCGAGATCGCCATCCGCCGGGCGCTCGGGGCGCGGCAGCGCGACATCCGCAGCCAGTTCCTCATCGAATCGGTCATCCTGACGATGACCGGCGGCGTGCTCGGGGTTCTCCTCGGCCTGGTGGCGACCTGGACGGTGTGCCGGTTCACGCAGTGGGAGTTCCTCATCTCCGGGCTGTCGGTGGCGAGCGGGCTCGGCACCGCGACGGTGGTGGGCCTGTTCTTCGGGTTCCAGCCGGCGCACCAGGCATCGCGGCTCGACCCCATCGTGGG
>JAPPMY010000040.1 GCA_028818855.1 Rhodospirillales bacterium | reverse complement strand
GTCGAGATCGTGGGCGACGTGCCCGTCATGACCAGCATCACGGCCTGGACGTAGCCGACGCTGGGCGCCGAGGCGGCGGCGAGGCCGGCGCCAACCTCGCAGGCACCGGTGCAGGCCGCCACGGGAGAGGTAGTGAAGAGCCTGGAGGAGGGTGAACGGAGAAGATCGAGAGAGGGATCGATCCGTTCGTCAACCATCGTCATCAACCTGGAACTCAGGAGACAAGACAATGTTCGGACTCAATCAGGCTCAGCTCATCGGCCGGCTCGGCGCAGATGTCACCATCGCCAACCTCGCCTCCGGCGGCCGCGTCGCCAATATGTCGGTGGCGACCGACGAAAGTTTCATCGAGAAAAATTCCGGAAGCCGCGTGGAGAAGACCGAGTGGCACCGCGTCACCTCGTTCCAGCCCGGCCTCGTCGACATGCTGGAGCGGCACGCCAAGAAGGGGCGCCTCGTCTACGTCTCCGGCAAGCTGCAGACCAGGAAGTGGCGCAAGGAGGGCGAGGACTCCGACCGCTACTCCACCGAGATCATCCTCGTGCCGGGCTCGCGCATCCAGTTCCTGGATCGGCCTGCCGGCACCAACGGTGACGCCGCCCAGACGGGCAACGGCGAGGCGATGTCGGCCGACGCAGCACCCGCCGACGCGCCCGACCAGTTCTGAGCCGGCCCCTCCCTCCGGCTCACCCGGGGCCGACCCCGCGCCGCTCCCCGCGCGCGGGTCGGCCCCTTCTTCCCGCGAACCACCAGAACGCGGCGCGCGTCTTCGCGCGCTCGCGTCCCTTCCGGAGGCCGGCGTCATGTCCAGCTGCATCACCGTCGAGGATCTGCAATTCCGCCGCTGCAGCGATGACATGTTCGCCGTCATCGTCTTCAACGAGAACGTAGGCACCGTGCTTCGGCGCCTGGACGTCGCCAGCGCAGAACCTCGGCACGTCTTCATCGCCCACATGTATGATGACCCGGAGGGTCCGATCTTCATCGAAGACCGGGGCGAGGTGAGGTCCACTATCATGGACCTGCTGATCCGCCGCCACCTGGTGCCGTCGGCACCGCCGCCGGTGCATCCCGACTTCGCCGAGCGGAAGCGGCGTTCCACCTGACCGCCATGCTCACGCCGCCCTGGGGCGATCCTCCGCCGTCGTTGGCCGGGGGGTCGCCCTTCTTCATGTAGTGCGGGCCGAGCGCCGCGCCTCCCTCCGCGGTCATCATCATGGCGGAAACGCCGGCAACGAAGAAACAGAAGATGCCGTGCGTGGGGAGAGAGAATTACCTGCCTGCGTGATGTCCGAGACTAACACGCGTGCTCGCGACAGCAACCCGTCGGGTCCTTCGGTCGCTCCGCTCCCTACGGCCTGGCCCAAGATGGTCTAAGGCGCGCCGTGAAAGTCGGCGACCGTGAAGTTGGCCTTGAGTGAACTCTCCACGACCTCGCCCGCAGCGCACCGGCCCCTATCGCGGGGCCGGCGCGTCGGCCCGGCGCTAGGAGCCCCCGCCTCCTTCCACGCTGCCCTGAACGCCGAGTGTGAACCGGCGCCCTCGCAACCTTCCAACGATCACCACCTGGGCCAGGGCAGCATGGAAGAAGGCTCGAAGGCCTACTCGGAACGCGGCCAGTCACCAAGGCTGCGCGCCGGACCTCCCCACGCTGAGAGACGGCCAACTTCCGCACCGAAATCGCCGACTTTCCGCACCGAATCGCGCCTAAGACCATCTAGGGCCAGGTGCTGTCCCTGCGCGCGCGTGAAGAAACAAGGACATCACGAAGGGGCAAGGGGCCCCGGAGGATGAACATCCAGAGGGATGAAACAAGGGAGGTCGACATGATCGACATCACCAGCGCTACCCCCACCGCTTCAGCCACAGCAACTGTCTGCGAGGGTATGGCCCTCTACGGTGCAGCGCCCGAGCGCGGCGAGCGCGACAGCCGCGTCGTCTGGGACGAGGACGATGCCATCGAGGCACTGAGCGAGGCCATCCGCGTCATCGTGGACGGCGTCACCGTCGACGGCACACAGATGGCCGACGAGCGCGAGCCGCTGATGTGGGGCCTGGTCAACTGCTTCCACTCCCAGGTGAACAGGCTCGACCGCGCCGTCGACCGCATCGTGCCCGAGATGAAGGAGCTCGAGACCGCGCAGGACGGCTCCGAGGTGAAGGCGCACGAGCTCGAGCAGCTGGTGGACAGGGCGCAGAACCTCGGCGACCGCCGCGACGCCTTCGAGAAAATGCGCGACATCGCCGCCGATGCCTACCGCGTCGAAACGGGAGACCTGTGGCGCCCGCGCAACGGCTCCCACGTCAGCAAGTCCGGCGCGCTGACCTCCGCCGCCATCGACGCCCGCGACTTCGTCCGCGCCCGCAAGGACCGCGACACCCGGGCGCACCTGCCCGAAGGCACCCTGGTCGCCATCGCAGGCGGAAAGCAGGTCGAAGACCCCGAGGCCGTCTGGAGCGTCCTCGACCGCACCAAGGCCAAGCACCCCGACATCGTCATCCTCCACGGCGGCGCTCCCGGCGTCGAGACCGTCGCCGCCAGGTGGGCCGAGGCCCGCGGCGTCGACCAGGTCGTCTGCCGCCCCGACTGGGCCGCGCACGGCAAGGCCGCGCCCTTCCGCCGTAACGACGAGCTGCTGAGCCTGCTGCCGAAGGGCGTCCTGGCCTGGCCCGGCAACGGGATCACCGGCAACCTGGTTGACAAGGCACGCCGGCTCGGCATTCCTGTCAGGA
>JAPPMY010000087.1 GCA_028818855.1 Rhodospirillales bacterium | reverse complement strand
GCAACCCGTCGACCGGCGAGGCCGCGCTCTACGGCGAGTACCTGGTCAACGCCCAAGGCGAGGACGTGGTGGCCGGCATCCGCACGCCGCGCGCCGTGAGCGAGGCCGGGCGCGAGGCGAGCGGCACGGACGGCCCCTCGATGGAGCGCGCCATGCCGGACGCCTTCGCCGGGCTCAAGGCGGTCATGGCGCGGCTGGAAGGCCACTACCGCGACATGCAGGACGTCGAGTTCACGGTGCAGGGCGGCACCCTCTGGATTTTGCAGACGCGCGCCGGCAAGCGCACCGCCAAGGCGGCGCTCAGGATCGCCGTCGACATGGCGCGCGACGGCCTCGTGAGCGAGGCGGAGGCGCTGACCCGGGTGGACCCGCTCGCGCTCGAGCAGCTTCTTCACCCCACACTCGACCCCGACGCACCCCGCCGGGTGCTGGCGCGCGGCCTGCCGGCATCGCCGGGCGCCGCCTGCGGCAAGGTCGTCTTCGACCCCGACGAGGCGGAGGACCGCGCCAATCGCGGCGAGGCCGTGATCCTGCTCCGCACCGAGACGAGCCCCGAGGACATCCACGGCATGCATGCGGCCCGGGGGATCGTCACCAGCCGGGGCGGCATGACGAGCCACGCCGCCGTCGTCGCCCGCGGCATGGGCCGCCCCTGCATCACCGGCGCGAGCGCGCTCCGCATCGACGAGGCGGCGCGCGAGTGCCGGGCGGGGGACGCCCTGATCTCCGCCGGCGACACGGTCACCATCGACGGCGCGAGCGGCGAGCTGCTGGAGGGCGCGGTACCCACGATCGAGCCCGCGCTCTCGGACGACTTCGCCACCCTCATGGGCTGGGCCGACCGCGCGCGGCGCCTGCGCGTCCGCACCAATGCCGAGACGCCGGCCGATGCCGAGACGGCGCTCCGCTTCGGGGCGGAGGGGATCGGCCTCTGCCGCACCGAGCACATGTTCTTCGAGGACGCGCGCATCGTGGCCGTGCGCGAGATGATCGTGGCGGCGGACGCGGACGGCCGCCGCGCCGCGCTCGCCAAGCTGCTGCCGGCGCAGCGCAGCGATTTCGCGGCACTCTTCCGCATCATGGCTGGCCTGCCGGTGACGATCCGCCTGCTCGACCCGCCGCTGCACGAGTTCCTGCCGCGCGCGGACGCGGAGATCGCGAGCGTCGCCGAGGCCGCCGGCGTCACGGTGGAGACGCTCCGCGCGCGCATCGCGCAGCTCCACGAGATCAACCCGATGCTGGGGCATCGCGGCTGCCGCCTCGGCATCTCGTACCCGGAGATCTACGAGATGCAGGCGCGCGCCATCTTCGAGGCGGCGGCCGACGCCGGGGGCGAGCGCCCGGTCCAGCTCGAGATCATGGTCCCGCTGGTGGCGACCCGGCGCGAGCTCGACATCCTCAAGGGCGCCATCGAGCGTGTCCACGGCGCGGTGGAGAAGGAAGCCGGCGCCCGCATCGCCTACGCCATCGGCACCATGATCGAACTGCCGCGCGCGGCGCTCACGGCCGGCGAGATCGCCGAGAGCGCGTCATTCTTCAGCTTCGGCACCAACGACCTGACGCAGACCGCGCTCGGTATCTCGCGCGACGATGCCGCGAGCTTCGTCGGCGACTACGAGCGGGCCGGGATCCTGGCGCGCGATCCCTTCGCGAGCCTCGACCGCGAGGGCGTCGGCGAGCTTGTGCAGATCGCCGCAGAGCGCGGGCGGCGCACCCGCCCCGACCTCAAGCTCGGCATCTGCGGCGAGCACGGCGGCGACCCGGCGTCGATCGACTTCTTCGAGGAAGTCGGCCTCGACTATGTCTCGTGCTCCCCCTACCGCGTGCCCGTGGCGCGGCTCGCGGCCGCCCAGGCCGCCATCGCGCACGCGGAAGGCGCCGCCGGGGCGCTCAGGGAGAGTCGGGAGGAATAACCCGCGCGTCGCCGGCAACGAGCGGGGTGCCCGCCTCGGCGGCGGCGGCGATCCTCTCCAGCCGCAGCACCGCGAGCGCGGCGCCGTCGAGCCCGGAGCGAATCTCGCCCACCTCCCGCTCGCCCGCCACGATCGGCGTGCCGGCCGGCGGCAGCGGGCCTTCCAGCGCCACGCGCGCAAGGCGGCGGCGGACGAGGCCCCGGTGCTTGGTCCGCGCCGTCAGCTCCTGACCGACGTAGCAGCCCTTCTCGAAATCGACACCGTTCAGTTCCTCGAAGCCGCACTCCATCAGCGTCGCCCGGCCGACCTCCATGTCGCGGCTGCCGTCGGGTGCGCCCAGCGCGATCCGGTGGCGCTCGTAGTCGGCCTGGATGCCACGGGCGAAGCCCGCCCGCTCCAGGAAGGCGAGGGCCGCATCGGCGGGCAGAACCGCGCGGAGCCCGAGCGCGTCGCCGCGCGGGTCGCGCATGAGCGTGCCGCCTGCGCAGGGCGCCGCGCCGCCGTCGCCTGCCGGCAGGTCGAACGCGCTCTCACCGCCATCGCCGCCGAAGAGCGCGATCACCCGGTAGTCCTCGGTCGCGTCGGCAAGCGCCACGTCGGCCCGCAGCCTGTAGGCCATGAGCCTCTGCCCGAGGTCGCCCGTGCGCGCTCCCTCGCAGTCCAGCAGGTAGCCCGCGCCCCGGCGCAGCACGAAGAAATCGTGCAGGAACTTGCCTTGCGGCGTGAGCAGCGCCGCGTAGATGCCGCGCGCATCCATCACGCGCTCGATGTCGTTGGAGATCAGGCCCTGGAGGAAGGGACCTGCCTCCGGTCCGTCGACGGATACGACGCCGCGGTCTTCCAGCGGGACGTAGAGCGGGGCGTTCATCGCAGTGATTCGTGGCCTCCAGGCGGTCCGTCCGAGCGAGGAGCCACTATAGTCCCCACCCGCCGCGATCGCGAGACGAGCGCCCGGCACGCGCCATCGAGCGGAGCGAGCGCCCCGGCGCTGGAGGGGTATGAAACGATCAGGCGGTGTGCGAGGTTGGCGCATGACCGGGCTCACCCGCATCCACGGCAACGTGCTCGCCGGCATGCCGCTCGACCGGGCCGCGCATCTGCGGATGGACGCCGCGTGGCTTGCGGCGCGCCTCGACGACCCGTCGACGCGCTTCCTCGCGATCTGGCGGCAGAACGCCGTCGTTCGCCTGGGCCCCGAGCCGCGCGCCGTGATCCACTACCGCGAGACCCTCGACGGCCTGCTCGACGCCCGCGCCGAAGCCTCGCTGCTGGGTGTGGAGGACGGGGACGGCGAACCCGGCGCGGCGCACTTCGTCGTCGACTTCTCGCACGTGGAAGCCGAGACCCTGCTCGCCCGCTCGCCCGGCGGCGAGATGATGGACCTGCGGGAGATGGTGCAGATCGTTCCGGGCACGGACGCAGCACTCGTGGCTTACGCGCGGGGGCTCACCTACTGGCACCGGCGGCATCGCTTCTGCGGCGCCTGCGGCGCGCCTGCGGCGCCGTTGGAAGCCGGCCACCAGCGGCGCTGCACCAACAAGGACTGCGGGGCGGTCCATTTCCCGAGGACCGACACGGCGGTGATCACCCTCGTCCATGCCGGTGACGAGTGCCTCCTCTGCCGCCAGTCGCGCTGGCCGCCGGGGATGCACTCGACGCTTGCAGGCTTTCTGGAGCCGGGCGAGAGCCTGGAGGAGTGCGTCGCCCGTGAGATCGAGGAGGAGAGCGGGATCAGGGTGGGCGATGTGCGCTACCACTCCTCGCAGCCCTGGCCCTTCCCCGGTACGCTCATGGTGGGCTTCATGGCGCAGGCCCTCTCCCGCGAGATCGCGGTCGACGAGACCGAGCTGGAGTACGCGCACTGGTACGAGCGGCGCGAGCTGCTGGGCCGGCGGGATTCGGACGCGTTCCGCCTGCCGGGCCGCTACTCGATCTCCCGCCGCCTGATCGAGGACTGGCTCGCCGGCCGTATTCCGCCTTAGTCGCGCGAGCGGGAACCGTCTCGCGCGCGACCGAAAAGGCAATACGCAATCTCCGGCTCCCATTCACAAGGCGCGCGTTGACAGGGGCCGGGGGCACGCTTATACAGCGGCGGCCCCGGCGCTCGCGAGCGACCCTGCCGGGAGCGGAGACGAGGCGTGAAGCGGACCTATCAGCCAAGCAACATCGTGCGCAAGCGGCGCCACGGCTTCAGGCAGCGCATGAAGACCGTTGGCGGCCGGCGCATTCTCGCACGCAGGCGCGCGAAGGGGCGCAAGCGCCTGACCGTGTAGGGTTGGCGGGGCGCGGCCTCGCCATGTTCATCTCCCGGACGCTCGATGCACGCAGGCCTGCCGCAGCGCGGCGCTCGCAACCATGTGTTGCGACAAAGACTATCGAGGCCCGATGCGAGGTAAGGCCGATGCGCGTCGCCATACTCAAGAAGCGGGGCGACTTCCTGCGGGTGCGGGCCGCAGGGTGCCGCTGGGCAGCACCGGGGCTGGTTCTGCAGGCGGCGCCGTCGCCGGCCGGGGCGGATTCCGGTGCCGGGCAGGTGCGCGTCGGCTACACCGCGAGCCGGCGCATCGGCAACGCGGTCGCCCGCAACCGCGCCAAGCGCCGATTGCGTGCAGCGGTGGCGCATGTTATGCCGGCTTCGGCGCAATGCGGCTGCGACTATGTCGTCATCGCGCGCGCCGCCACGCTGACCCGCCCGTTCGACGCGCTGCTTGGCGATCTGGCCGCAGCGCTCGCGCGTGTCAGTGCGCGGATGCGCGATCAGGCGCCCGAGGGCGGACGGCAAGCCGCCGGCCGTCAGCGCAGAGCGGGCCCGAAAGCGGGAGACGCATGAAACCGATCGCGTTACTGATCGTGGGCCTGATCCGCGGATACCAGTATTTCATTTCTCCCCTCGTGCCGCCGAGCTGCCGGTTCGAGCCGACCTGCTCGCACTACGCGATGGGCGCGCTGAAGCGTCACGGGGCGGTGGTGGGTCTCGCGCTCGCGTTCTGGCGGGTCCTGCGCTGCAACCCGTTCTGCTCCGGCGGAGTGGACGAGGTGCCTGAGCGTCCGCTCCGCATCTTCAGCACATCCGGGGGGCACGCCCCCCGCTGACCGGGGCGAGCGAGCGTCACATGTTTGGCGGCGGCGAAGACAAACGCAACCTCCTCATCGCCATCGGCGTGATCTTCGTGATCCTGCTGGGCTGGCAGTTCCTCATGCCGGCGCTCTTCCCGACGGATGAGCGGCCGCGGCGGGCGGTGCAGCAGCCCGTCGACGGCATCGCGCCCGGTGACCAGGCGGTGCTGGAGGCGGCGCCCGGCGCGGACGTGGCAGAGGCCGACGGGATGCGGCAGGCGGGCATCGATAGCCCGCGCATCGCGATCGACTCGCCCCGGCTCAGCGGCTCCATCGCGCGCCTCGGCGGGCGTATCGATTCCATCACGCTCCTCGACTATCGGGAGGAAGCGGACAAGGACAGCCCCAACATCGTGCTGCTCCAGCCCCGCGACGCGGTGCGGCCCTACTTCGCCGATTTCGGCTGGATCACCGGGGCCGAAGGCGTCGCTCTGCCCCAGCCCGACACCCTCTGGGATGCCGACAAGTCGACCGTCGCGCCCGGCCGCCCGGTCACGCTCCGCTGGGACAACGGCGCGGGTCTCCAGTTCACGCGCAAGATCGACATCGACGAGAACTTCGTCTTCACCGTGACGCAATCGGTGCGCAACACCACCGGCGCCCCGATCGCGCTCACGCCCTATTCCCGCATCGCGCGGTTCAGCGACGCCACCGAATCCATCCTGCCGTTCAAGCCGCTCTTCATCTTCCAGGACGGCGCGCTCGGCGTGTTCGGCGAGGATTATCACGACGCCGACTACGAGGACATGCGCGATGCCTACGACGCGCATGTGGACAACCCTCGCGCCGGCGCCGACTACCAGTACGAGGCCACCGGCGGCTGGATGGGGCTGACCGACAAGTACTGGCTCGTCGCTCTCATCCCCGATCAGGCGACACCCTTTAAAGGCAGCTTCGAGTACGTGCCGGTCGAGGACGGACAGGCCGATTCCTTCCAGACCATCTACGAGGCCGAGCCGCTCACGGCCTATCCGGGCCAGTCGATCTCGCTCACCTCGCACCTCTTCACCGGCGCCAAGGAAATCAGCCTCCTCGACAACTACGAGGTGACGCTCGGCGCGGACCGCCTTGATCTCTCGGTCGACTTCGGGCCGGCCTGGTTCCTCTCGAAGCCGATGTTCTACGTCATCGACTTCTTCAACCGGGCCACGGGCAACTTCGGCGTCGCCATCCTGCTGCTGACGATCTGCGTCCGCGTGCTGCTCTTCCCGCTCGCCAACAAGGCCTACGCGTCCATGAGCCGGATGCGCAAGCTGCAGCCGGAGATGATCCGGCTCCGCGAGCGCTACAAGGACGACAAGCAGCGGGCGAACACGGAGCTGATGAAGCTCTACCGGGAGCAGAAGGCCAACCCGGTCGCGGGCTGCCTGCCGCTGCTGGCGCAGATTCCGGTGTTCTTCGCCCTCTACTACATGCTGTTCGTCACCATCGAGATGCGGCACGCGCCCTTCTTCGGCTGGATCCACGACCTCTCCGCGCCGGACCCGATGACCTTCATCACCGGCTTCGGCCTCCTCGAATGGCCGGTGCCGGAGTTCCTGCTGGTCGGCATCTGGCCGATCATCTTCGGCGTGACCATGTGGCTGCAGATGAAGCTCAACCCGCAGCCGATGGAGCCGATCCAGCAGAAGATCATGATGGCGCTGCCCATCATCTTCCTCTTCCTGTTCGCGCGCTTCCCGGCCGGGCTGGTGGTCTACTGGACCTGGAACAACGTGCTCTCCATCGGCCAGCAGTGGCTGATCATGCGCCGCATGGGCATCACCCGCCAAAGCCTCGCCGAGGACGCGGAGAAGATAAGGAAGATCAAGGAGGCGGCGGAGAAGGGCGAGCTGCTGAAGCCGAGCCGTTCGTCGCGCAAGAAGACCAAGCCGGCCAGGGACAAGGCGCGTTCCGGCGCCGAGGGCGCGGCGCCCCGCGAGGATACCGCACGCGCCCAGGGTGCCACACCGCAGGACAGCGCCGCACGCGCCCGCAAGGCCCAACCCCGCACCGGCGACGCGCGCCGGGATGGCGAGAAGCGCCGCGAGGGGGCCGCGCGTCAGGGCGAGGCGCCCCGCCGCAAGTCCGGCACCGGCAACGCCGCCGGAGGCGGGCGGAAAGAGGGCCCGGCCCGCACCCGGGCGAGCGATGCGGCCGGGGGCAAGAAGACGCGCGCCAAGAGCGCTACGCGCTCCCGTAGCGACCGCAAGACCGAGGCGCGGAGCGAGGGCGGCGGCCGTCCATCGTCATTCAAGCAGGCCGCCGCCGAGCGCGCGCGGATCGCGCGGCGGAAGGCCATGGCCCGCAAGCAGCAGCAGAAGGCCGCGAACCGGCGCAAGGCGGCGCCCGCCGCCAACCAGCCCTCAGGGTTCATGGAGCGCCTGAAGGCCGGCCTCGGGATTCCGCCTGCCGACGACATGCCCGCACGCGCATCCGCGCCCCCGCGCGCATCCGAAGGCAAGCCCAGGAAGTCGCGCCGCCAGCGCAAGGCGGAACGCGCGGCCGCCCGTGCCGACGAGGCTGACCTCTCCACTGAGGCACCCTTCGACGAGGAGCCGCCGGAGGATGGCGACGCGGCGGCGCCGGAGACTCCTTCGGACGCATCCGCCGACGGCAGCGAATGGACGAGCCAGGACCGGCCGAGACCCCGGCGGCAGAGAACGCGGAAGCGCGCCAGGCGGCGTTAGAAGCGGGCCGCCGGCTGTTCGCGCGGCCCTGCCGCTTCGTCGCGGGCGCGGCCGGCCCCGACGGTCTGCTCGCGCCAAGCCTGCCCGAGATCGCCTTCGCCGGACGCTCCAACGTCGGCAAGTCGAGCCTCGTCAACGCGCTCACCGGCCGCCGCGCGCTTGCGCGCATCTCCAACACGCCGGGGCGCACGCGGGAGCTAAACTTCTTCGATCTGGATGGCCGGCTCACCCTCGTCGATCTGCCGGGCTACGGCTATGCCGCGGCCTCCAGGCAGAAGATCAAGGCCTGGACGCGCCTGGCGGAGAGCTACCTGCGCGGCAGGCCCACGCTCCGGCGTGTCTGTCTGCTGCTCGATGCGCGGCGCGGCATCACGTCGGCTGACGAGCCCGTCATGGCCGCATTCGATCGGAGCGCCGTGTCCTTCCTCGCGGTGCTGACCAAGTGCGACAAGCTCACGCCTGAGGCGCTGACGGCGCAGACCGCCGCCATCGAGGCGGCGCTTGCCACGCACGTTGCCGCCTATCCGTCGCTGATCGCCACCAGCGCGCGCACGGGCGAGGGCATCCCGGCGCTCAGAAGCCATCTCGCCGCGCTGGCCACGGCGGAGAGAATAGGCTAGTCATCCGCGGCCAGCCGGCGGCGCCCCAGCGCGCGCCGGCGCCTGCGAGCGACCGGGCACCCCATGCAGCGCATCAGCGACACCAAGCACTGGCTGCGCACCGCGGCCACGATCTCCGAAGCGCTGCCCTACATGCGGCGCTTCGCGGGCCGGAGCCTGGTAATCAAGTACGGCGGCCACGCCATGGGCGACGACGCGCTCGCCCAGAGCTTCGCGCGCGACGTGGTGCTGCTGAAGCAGGTGGGCATCAACCCGGTGGTCGTCCACGGTGGCGGGCCGCAGATCGCCCGCATGCTGGGCCGCCTCGGCATCGAGAGCGACTTCGTCGACGGCCTGCGCGTTACCGACGCAGCGACCATCGAGGTCGTCGAGATGGTGCTCTCGGGCACCATCAACAAGCAGATCGTGACCACGATCAACGCGGAAGGCGGCACCGCCGTCGGCTTGAGCGGCAAGGACGGCCGGCTAATCGAGGCCACGCCTCTCGAGCGGCGCACGCGCGATGCCGAGACCGGCGCCGAGCGCGTGGCCGACCTCGGCTTCGTCGGCGAGCCCGGCTGCGTCAATGTCGGGCTGCTCGACCATCTGGGCGAGTCCGACATCATCCCGGTGATCGCGCCGGTCGGCGTGGGCGCGGACGGCGAGACCTACAACATCAACGCCGATACCGCGGCCGGCGCCATCGCCTCGGCGCTCTCCGCCATCAAGCTGCTGCTGCTCACCGACGTCCCCGGCGTGCTCGACGGCGAGGGCACGCTCGTCAGCCAGATGACCACCAGCGAGGCGCGGAAGATGCTCACGAGCGGCGCGGTCAGCGGCGGCATGATCCCCAAGCTCGAGACCTGCCTCGAGGCGATCGAGCGCTCGACCGCGGCCGCCCATATCCTGGACGGCCGCGTGCCGCACGTGATCCTGCTCGAGCTTTTCACCGAGCACGGCACCGGCACGATGATCGTGCCGGATTAGTGGGTCGGTCGGCGCTAGAGGACCGGCCCGCGAAGCGGGTCGGAGCGCGCGACCGCGCGCCGCGCCGAACGGCGCGTAGCCAAGCGAGCGGAGCGAGCGCCCGGCGCTTGAGGGACACTAATGAGCCCAACTTGACGCGGCGGGGGCGCTTGGCTATTCAGCGCTGACGGATCGCCGAACGGGGGCTTCGCAACCCATGCCCTGGGACCTTGGACTGCCGCTGCTGGTCGCGCTCGCCACCCTTATCCTGTCCGTCGGGATCTTCTGGTCGGCGAAGACGCTGCTCTTCGATGCGCGCCGGCGCGAGGGCACCGATGCAGGCCCCGGCGACGTCGACTCAGGCTCTGGGGGCGTTCACTAGCCTTCACGTCCCCATGTGACCCTCGCGGCCGTCAGCCGACAGGGTTCACCACTACATTGTCGATAAGCCGGGTCTCGCCGAGCCAGGCGGCTGCGAGCACGCGCGCCGGCGCCGAAATGCCCTCCACAGACGCGAGCGTCTCGGCATCGCAGACCGCGAGATAGTCGATACGGGTGAAGCCTGCGGCCGTGAGCGCCGCTCTGCCGTTGGAAACCGCATCGGCCGACGGCGCGCCCTGAGCCAGCGCCGCCGCCATCCAGCTCAGCACTTCGAAGAGCCGGGGCGCCACCCGGCGCTCTTCGGCGGAGAGGTAGACGTTACGGGAGGAGAGCGCGAGACCGTCCTCCGCCCGCACGGTGGGAACGGCCTCGATCTGGCACGGAATGTCGAGATCGGCGACCAGGCGACGCACCGTGACGAGCTGCTGATAGTCCTTCTCGCCGAAGAGCGCGACATCGGGCAGGCACTGGAGCAGGAGCTTGGTGACAACGGTCGCGACGCCGTCGAAGAAGTGAGGCCGGGCGGCGCTTTCCAGCCCGGCGGTGACGCCCTCCACATGCACCGTGGTGGCGAAGCCCGGCGGATAGATCGCGTCTACATTTGGCATGAACGCCGCCTCGACACCCGCCTCGGCCAGCTTCGCGAGGTCGTCTGCCGGATTGCGGGGATAGAGGTCGAAATCCTCGTCAGGCGCGAACTGGGCGGGATTGACGAAGAGGCTGACCACCGTGCGCTCGCCCAGCGTGCGTGCGGCTCGCACGAGCGCCATGTGGCCCTCGTGCAGCGCCCCCATCGTGGGAACCAGGGCGACCGTCAGCCCGTCGGCGCGCCAAGCGGCGACGGCCCCACGCAGGCCGTCGACACTGTCGAGCAGCGATGGCGCCATCGGCTGCCTGCGTCTCGGGACGGCGTTCCCCGAGACGCGCCGCTCGCTACGAGACGATCTGCCAGCTTCCGTCGGGCTGCCGGCAGGCGGTGCCGTAGGCCTCCTGGGTCTGGCCGCCGACCGTCACCGTCTGCTGGAACTCGCGGCAATAGGTGCCGTCAGTCTGCTGGAACGTCTGGGTCGGCGTGACCGTGCCGCTGTTGCCGCTGTCCGGGTTGTGCCACGAGTTCGTCGTGCCGGAAGGTGCGGTCTCCAGCGTGTTTTGCGTCTCGTGCTGCATCGCCAGCTGATCGGCGCGGTCGAGCGACTTGCCGATCTCGCCGCCGATGAACGCGCCGAGCAGCGTGCCGACGCCTGTTGCGATCAGCTGGCCACGGCCGTCGCCGACCTGCGAACCGGCGACACCGCCGGCCACGGCGCCGAGCAGCGTGCCGATGCCCTGCTTCTGGCCCATCGTCTCGCTGCAGCCTGCCAGCGCCAGCGCGGCGACGCCGAGCACCGCGTACTTGAACTTGTGCATGGGTCGTCTCCTCACGTCCCTATCCGCCAATCCCGGCTTGCGGGAGCCGGAGCGCCGACTCCGACCGCGCGTTCCAGCCCACACAGAATGATCTGTTCGGAACCCGCGTTGTTGTCAATTCTTTATGTCCAGAGTGTGGCGGGCGGACTTTCTCATGGCGGGGGTGCCAGCGCGCGGGCACGGGGGCAACCCCGTCCTCACCCCAGGGGAGGGCGCAGCCGCGCGGTCCTCAGGCCTTGGACTTCGCCTGCGGCACTGCCGGGTTGGCGATGTGCTCAGGCCCGGGAAAGCGCCGGGCGCGCACGTCGGCCGCGTAGTCCCGCACCGCGCCGGCGAGCCCGTCGCCAAGCTCGGCGTAGCGCTTGACGAAGCGGGGTGTGAAGGCGCCGGCAAGGCCCACGATGTCCTCGGTGACGAGGATCTGGCCATCGCAGGCCGGCGATGCGCCGATGCCGATGGTGGGCACCGTAAGCTCCTGCGTCAGCGTGCGCGAGAGCAGCTCGACCGTGTTCTCGATCACGATGCCGAAAGCGCCGGCGGCCTCGACCGCGCGTGCGTCGGCGCGGATGCGGCGGGCGCTCTCTTCAGTCTTCCCCTGCACCTGGAAGCCTGCGGCGTTGACCGATTGCGGCATCAGCCCGACATGGCCCAGGACGGGCACGCCCCGCGCGGTGAGGAAGTCGATGGTCGCCGCCATCTCCTGCCCGCCCTCGAGCTTGACCGCCGCGCAACCGGTCTCCGCCACGATGCGGGCCGCGGTGCCGAAGGCCTGGGCGGGCGATTGCTCGTAGGAGCCGAAGGGCATGTCCACGACGATGCAGGCACGCCTGGTGGCGCGGACCACCGCACGGCCGTGCGCGATCATCATGTCGACCGTGACGCCGACCGTCGATTCCATGCCGTAGAGCACCATGCCGAGAGAATCGCCCACGAGGACGAAGTCGCAGGCTTCGTCGGCGATGCGGGCGACGGGCGCCGTGTAGGCGGTGAGGCTCACGATCGGCTCGCCCCCCTTGGCGCGGGCGATATCGCGGACGGTGAGCCGGCGGACCGGGCTGTCGTTGGCCATGTCGTTGCCTCCTTGGCGAGGCCTGCGGGCGGCCCGGGGCCGCCCCGGCGCGTCATATTGCGCCGCAACAAGGGTTCATTGTAACAAACTCAACGCCAATGCGAACAGTTTGTTGCGCTGCAGCAAACGACTGCCGCGCTCTCAGTTGATGGTGCGCACGGTGCGGTAGCGGCCGTTCTCGAAGCCGCCGAAGAGGTGATCCAGCAACCGGTGGTGAATGGGCCCACCGTCCCGATCGGGCTCCAGATGGCGTTCGGCCACGTAGGTCGTATGCGCCGCGTCGTGGACCAGCACGTGATACCAGGGCCGGTCCTTCGGCGGCTGCGAGCGCGCGACCTGCTCGTACCACTCCTCGGTGCCCTGGAAGCAGGGATCGACGTCGAACACCACGCCGCGATAGCCGAACTTGAGGTGGTGGACAACCTGCCCGACCTCGAACTTCGCGGCGCTGACCGTCATCTCTGGTCTCCCCGCCTGCGGCGCCCGCCCGCAGGGCGAAACCCGGCGCCGATGGGGCGCCACTATAGTGCGCGCCGGCCTCTGCCGCCAATCGACCGTGCTCCCTCCGTGCGCCTCGCCGCCCCGGACCACTCCGGTGTGCGTGGCTACTGCGCAGCGGCCTGCGCCTCGGGCAACGAAAAGCGGTTGCGGTCGTGCGGGCGGGTGAAGTCGAGCACCGGCCCCTTCGCCACGACACGCGAGGGATTCACGCTCTCCTGGCTTTCGTAGTAGTGCCGCTTGATGTGCGTCATATCGACCGTATCGGCGATCCCCGGCTGCTGATAGAGGTCTCGCAGGTAGTTGCTCAAGGCGGGATAGTCCTCGATCCGCTGCCGGTTGCACTTGAAGTGTCCGACGTAGACGGCATCGAAGCGGATCAGCGTGGGGAAGAGCCGCCAGTCCGCCTCCGTGATGCGCGCGCCCAACAGATAGCGCTGCCTGCCCAGCCGCGCTTCCAGCCCGTCCAGGGTCGCGAACAGCGCGTCGAAGGCCTCCTCGTAGGCCTCCTGCGAGCGGGCGAAGCCGGTCTTGTACACGCCGTTGTTCACGTGCTCGTAGATCGTCTCGTTGATCGCCTCGATCTCGTCTCTCAGCGCTGCGGGAAACAAATCCGGCTCGCCGTCGCCCCATGCGTTGAACGCCGTGTTGAGCATGCGGATGATCTCCGCAGACTCGTTGTTGACGATGGTCTTCTCTCGCTTGTCCCAGAGCACCGGCACCGTGACGCGCCCGGTAAAGTCGTCCTTCGCCAGCCTGTAGATCTCGCGCAGGTAGCGGGCGCCGCTGACGGTATCGGGGATGCAACCGGGGCCATCGCTGAAGTGCCAGCCGTCGTCGCTCATGAAGGGGTCCACCACCGAAACCGAGATCACGTTCTCCAGCTTGCGCAACGCGCGCAGGACCATCGTGCGGTGCGCCCACGGGCAGGCGTGCGACACATAGAGGTGGTAGCGGCCCGGCTCGGCCTCGAAGCCGGAGGAGCCGTCGGCGGTGACACTGTCGCGGAAGGAGGTCGTTGACCGGAGGAAGCGGCCGTCGGCCGCGCTCCGGTCGGAATCTGTCTTGTGCCACACGCCGTCGATCATGCTGCCCATCGAGTGGTCTCCAATCGGTGGTGAGTTACGGTGTCAGAGAGTTTCCCGCGAACGGCTGGCGGCAGAGGCCGCCGGCTCCGGCGAGGCCGGGCTCTCGCCCCGGCGCGTCCGAACGCGGGAGAGCAGGTTCTTCCCTTCGGCGATCTGCCAGGCAACGAGGCCGGGAACGCCGATCACCAGCTCGCGCACCCGCTTGATGAGCGACAGCGCGAGCGCCACCTCGGGCCCGAGACCGATCATGCCGCCGAGCAGCACCAGCACTCCCTCCTGCACGCCGAGCGCGCCCGGCACGAAGAACGCGGCCATGCGCGTCGCCAGGATGAGGCTCTCCAGCAGCAGCGCGTCGGCGACGGTAATCTCGTAGCCCATGAAGTGGAGCGCAGCGTAGATCTCGGCGGCGCCCAGCCCCCAGGCGGCAAGCTGCCCGGTCGCGTTCCCCGCCAGCAGCCAGCGGTGGCGGTAAAGATCGAGGATCGCCTCGTCGAGCGCCTGGGCGCCGCCGATGGCGTTATCCCACGCCCGGCCCCGGGCGAAGCGCGCCACCAGGCCGATGATCCAGCCGAAAAGCCCGCGCTGCTGAAACAGGCAGAGCACGATGACGACCACGAACCCGCCCGCGACACAGAAGCCGATGGCCCGCGCGATGTCGCTCTCGCCGTGGTGGGCCATCAGCAGGCCGATGCCGACCAGGGTGAAGAACAGCAGGGTGATCGTGCTGAGGGTGAGGTCGACGACGACGCTCGCGCCGGCGATGCGCCCCGGCACGCCGCGCATGACCAAAAGCCGCGAGCGGACCACCGCGCCTCCCACCTGGAACGCCGGCACCAGCGTGTTGACCGCCTCGCCGATCCAGCGCGCCCAGAGAGCCGTCAGCACCGACGGCCTGTGGCCTTCCAGGAAGAGCAGCCGCCAGACGTAGCCGTCGAGCATGATCGGCACGAGGCGCACCAGGACGACCACGACGATGCCCCAGCTCACCGCGGCGACAGCGGCCGCCACGTCGCCGGCGCCCTGATAGCAGACAAGCCCGATGACCAGCGCGATACCGGCGATGAGTCCGATGTAGCCCCAGCGCTTCACCGGCGATTCCTTCTTCGGACTCGAGCGCGAGAGGCCCCCGGCGGTACCGGGGGGCGGGTCATTATAGCGGCGCCCTCTCGAAACGAGTCGACCAATGACCGGACCCGTCGTGGCGTGCGAAAACCAGTCCTTGCGGCACCGGCCCCGCGGCGGCGTCAGGGCGGGCCGAGAAGCTCCGCCGGCGGGCGCCGGAAGGTCATGCGCCCGCGCTTGAAGCCGTAGAGCGGCGGGGCCACCGCGGCCACCGCGTGGGCCGCATCGGCCGCGTCGAGCACCACGAGATCCGCCGCCTTGCCCACGGCGATGCCGTAGTCGTCGAGGCCGAGGATGCGGGCCGAGCGGCGCGTGATCATGTCGAAGCAGTCGAGCATCTCCGAGCGCGCGCCGACATGGGCCACGTTGGCGTAGAGGTTCGCCATGCGGATCAGCGAGCAGTCGCCGAAGGGCGTGAACGGGTTGAGCACGTTGTTGGACGAGAGCGAGCAGTTGACGCCGTGGCCGAGCAGCCGGTGCGCCGCCGTGACTCCGCGCCGCACGTTGGCCGCGTCTCCCCGCCCCATGAGGAAGAGATCGGTCGCGGGCAGCACGGTGCATGCGACGCCGGCTTCGGCCATGCGGTCCGCCACGCGCGCCAGGTGCTCGGGCGTCGCGGCCGAGAGCTTGGTGACGTGGCCGACCGTCACCCGCCCGCCGTAGCCGAAGCGCTCGGCCAGCCGGCACACCTGATCGAGGTCGAGCGCGTCCGTGCTCTCGCCGAAGTCGAGGTGCATGTCGATATCGACGTCGAACCGCCGGGCGAGCGCGAACACGCGGTCGATCTGGCCGGCGGGGTCGCTGTCGGTATAGGGCGCGGCGCCGACCACGCGGGCGCCGCGTTCCAGCGCCTCCACCATCAGCTCGTCGGTTCCCGGATTGTTGAGCAGCCCTTCCTGCGGAAAGACGCAGATCTCGAGGTCGATGGCCCAGTGGTAGGCCTCGATCAGCGGCAGCACGCCGTCGAAGCCCCGCATGCCGATGCCGGGATCGACCTCCAGATGAGTACGCACGTGGGTCGTGCCCTGGGCGATGCAGGCATCGAGCACGCGGCGCGCGCGGGCGTTCACGTCGTCGGCCGTGAACGCGCGCTTGACCCGCGCCACCTCGTCGATGGCCTCGGCGAGATCGCCTCTCTCGGCGCTGCAGCGGTCGAGGATGCAGGCCTTGTCGAGATGGATGTGGGTCTCGATGAAGCCGGGGGCCACCAGGCGGCCGGCCAGGTCGAGCACCGGCGCGTCGGCCTCTATCTCGGGAGCGATCCCGGCGATGCGGCCGTCGGCGATGCCGATGTCGAGCCGGGTGCCGTCGCCGCCCGGGACGAGAGCACCGCGCAGGATCTGGTCCATCCCTCCGCCTTCCCGTGCGCGCGCCCCCTCCTAGCGCAGCATGTAGCGCTGGGCGAGCGGCAGCTCGTCCGCCGGCTCGCAGGTCGCAAGCTCGCCGTCCACCATCACCTCGAAGGTCTCGGGGTCGACCGTCACCTCGGGGCAGGCATCGTTGTGCAGCATGTGGCCCTTGGCGAGCTTGCGCGTGCCCTGCACGGGCACGGTTCGGCTCTCCAGCCCGAGTCTGCCCGCGACGTCCGCTTCGGCCGCCGCCTGCGAGACGAAGCTCAGGCTGAGCGCCTCCTTGGCCCGGCCGAAGGCGCCCCACTGCGGGCGCATCATCAGCGGCTCGCAGGTCATCAGCGAGGCGGCGCTGTCGCCCATCGCCGACCACACGATGAAGCCGCCCTTGATGACCAGCTCCGGCTTGATGCCGAAGAAGGCCGGGCGCCAGAGCACCACGTCGGCGAGCTTGCCCGCCTCGAGGCTGCCGATATGGCCGTCGATGCCGAAGGTGCGGGCGGCGTTGATGGTGTACTTCGCGATGTAGCGCTTGATGCGCTCGTTGTCGCCCTTGGCCGTCCGCTCCGTCCCGAGCCGGCCGCGCTGGCGCCGCATCTTGGACGCAAGCTGCCAGGTCCGGCAGATCACCTCGTTGATCCGCCCCATGCCCTGGCTGTCCGACCCCAGCATGGAGATCGCGCCGATGTCGTGCAGCACGTCCTCCGCGGCGATTGTCTGCGCGCGGATCCGGCTCTCGGCGAAGGCCACGTCCTCGGGCACCGCCGGGTTCAGGTGGTGGCACACCATGATCATGTCGAGGTGCTCGTCGAAGGTGTTCCGCGTGTACGGGTTGGTGGGGTTGGTGGAGGATGGCAGGCAGTTGGGCTCGCCGGTGATGCGGATGATGTCGGGCGCGTGGCCGCCGCCGGCGCCTTCGGCGTGATACATGTGGATCGTGCGGCCCTTGATGGCGGCCAGCGTCTCCTCCAGGAAGCCGCTCTCGTTCAGCGTGTCGGTGTGGAGCTGGACCTGAAAGTCCATCTCGTCGGCGACGTCGAGGCAGGTGTCGATCGCCGCCGGCATGGCGCCCCAGTCCTCGTGGATCTTGAGGCCCATGCAGCCACCGGCGATCTGATCGACCAGCGAGAGCGGCTTGGCCGAGTTGCCGCGCCCGAGGAAGCCGAAGTTGATCGGCCAGGCCTCGGCCGCCTGCAGCATCTTGCCGACGTTCCAGGCGCCGCCGCAGTCGATGCCGACGGTGATCGGCCCGAGCGAGCCGCCCAGCATGGTCGTGATGCCGCTCGCGATCGCGTGCTGGCAGAGCTGGGCGCTGTCGAAATGCACGTGCACGTCGATGCCGCCCGGCGTCGCGATCAGCCCCTCGGCGTCCCGCACCGTGGTCGCGGCGCCGCAGAGAAGCTCCGGGTCCACCCCGTCCATCACCGCCGGGTTGCCGGCCTTGCCGACGCCCGCGATGAGGCCCTCCTTGATGCCGATGTCGCCCTTGACGACGCCCAGCACGGGATCGATGACGACGGCGTTGGAGACCAGCATGTCGAGCGAGCCCTGAGCGCTGTCGAGGCCCGCGACGAGGCCGATGCCGTCCCGCAGCGTCTTGCCGCCGCCGTGCAGGCACTCCTCGCCCGGCACGCCGTGGTCGTGCTCGATCTCGGCCAACAGCTCGCTGTCGCCCAGCCGCACGCAGTCGCCGGTTGTGGGCCCGTAGAGCGCCGCGTATTCCGCCCTGCTCATCCGTGCCATCGCTCAAGCCCCCTTGAAGCCGCGGGCGCGGGCGCGGGCCAGCGCCTCCTGCTTGACGCTCTCCGAGCGCCGCGAGCCCTGCGTGAGGTCGTTGAGCCCCACCATCTCGCCGCTGCCGCCGAACTCCACGAGGGTCACCTCCTTCGTCTCGCCGGGCGCGAAGCGAACCGCCGTGCCGGCCGGGATGTCGAGGCGCATGCCGAAGGACGCGGCGCGGTCGAAATCCAGATGCCGGTTCACCTCGAAGAAGTGGTAGTGGCTGCCGATCTGTACCGGCCGGTCGCCGGTGTTGGTGACAGAGACCGTGGCGGTCGGCCGCCCGGCGTTGATCTCGATCTCGCCCTCTGCCGGAATGATCTCGCCGGGGCGCACGCTTTCCTCCTGCGCCTTCTCGCCAGGGCGGATCGGTTCGTGGACCGTGACCAGCTTGGTGCCGTCGGGGAAGGTGCCCTCCACCTGCAGCACGGGCATCATCTCGGCGACGCCGGGCATGACGTCATCGGTGGTCAGGATGGTGGCGCCATGCTCGATCAGCTCGGCCACCGAGCGCCCGTCCCGCGCGCCCTCCAGGATCTCGTCGCTGATCAGCGCCACGGCCTCGGGGTGGTTGAGCGCGCGGCCCCGTGCGCGGCGGCGGCGCGCAAGCTCGGCGGCGGTGAAGATGGTGAGCCGCTCGGTCTCGGTCGGTGTCAGCAGCATCGTGGGCCACCCTGATCAGTTGCTGAAGAGTCGGACCGCCGCTTCCTCGTGGCGGGCCGCGGCCACATCGGCCAGCGGCGCGTAAGAGCGCACGTCGTCGAGGCCGGGCGCCGGCTCTGCCAGCAGCGCCGCCATCCGGGGCCTGAGCGTGCGCAGCATGATCTGCCCGTCGAGGTGGCCGATCAAGCCGAGCCGGAGCGCCGCTCCCAGGATCGTGGCACAGAGTCCGTGCAGGCTCACCGCCTCGGCGCGGGGGAGGTCGAGGCCGGAACCTGCAAGCACCAGCCCCTGCACCACGGCGAGATGGCCGTGCGCCTCGCCGGCGCGCAACCGCGCGCGATAGTCCGCCGCGCCGGGCGTCTTCATGCGTGCGTGAACGCCGAGCAGGGCGGCGCCCCCCTTGCGCGATCCCTCGCGCAGCTCGCGCGGCAGCGTCATCGCCTCCTGCAGCGCGTCGATCTCGGCGACCGCGGGCCAGTCGGGAGAGGCCCGGTGAGCGGCAGCGAAGAAGGCACGCTCCGCCGTCGCCCAGCGCTCCGTCACCTGGTCGGCGAGGAAGTCCTCGAGCGAGGCCGCATCCGCCACGATTCCGTCGGCGTGGAGCGTCTCCAGCCCCAGCGAGAACGACACCGCGCCGCTCGGGAAGAAGCTGTCGCCGAACTGCAGCGCCGCGAGATCGGCGCCCGCGCCGCTCTCGGTCTCGCTCATCGCGTTCTCCCGCGTGGCCTGCGCACATCCGGCGCGCGGCCTTGCCTCGGCGATCACCTTACCCGCCGCCGTTGGCGCGGCCAAAGCCTGTTGTCACGCCCTGCTGCTGCGGTCATGGTCCTCCCGGCGTTCACGGGCGAGAGCGGGAGGCAGCGATGGCGGCGGAGCAGAAGTACGACGTCCTCTTCACGGGCGGGACGGTGATCGACGGCACGGGCGCGCCGCGAACGCGGGCCGATGTCGCCGTCTCGGGCGAGCGCATCGCCGCTGTGGGCGACCTGGCAGGCGCGCCGGCCGCGCGGACCATCGATGCGACCGGGCGCATCGTCTCTCCCGGCTTCATCGACGCTCATACCCACGACGATAACCTGCTGCTGGTCGACCGGGACATGACGCCCAAGACCAGCCAGGGCGTCACCACGGTGATCGCCGGAAACTGCGGGGTGAGCCTCGCGCCGCTCCGACCCGGCCGCCCGACGCCACCGCCCCTCGACCTGCTCGGCGGGCCCGCCGACTTCCGCTATCCCCGCTTCGCCGACTACGTGGCGGCGCTCGACGCGGCCCCGCCTGCCGCCAATGCCGGGCTCCTCGTCGGCCACTCGGCGCTCCGCCTGGACACCATGGACGACGTGGACCGCCCGGCGACGGCCGGCGAGATCGACGCCATGCGCGAGCGCCTGGCCGAGGGGATGGAGGCCGGCGCGCTCGGCTTCAGCACCGGGCTCATCTATGGCCCCAACAAGGCGGCGACCACCGACGAGGTGGCGGCGGTGGCCGAGGTGGCGGGCGCGGCCGGCGGCCTCTACGTCACCCACATGCGCAACGAGCACGACGGCGTCGAGGAGGCGATGGAGGAGGCCTTCGAGATCGGCCGCCGGGCCGGCGCGGACATCGTCATCTCCCACCACAAGTGCGCAGGCCGGCAGAACTTCGGGCGGAGCCGCGACACGCTCGCGCTGCTCGACAAGGCGCGCGAGCGCCAATCCATCGGCCTCGACGTCTATCCCTACACCGCAGGCTCCACGGTGCTGATGCCGGAAATGGTGGAGAAGGCGGAGCGCGTGATCGTGAGCTGGTCCGAGCCGCACCCCGAACATGCCGGCCGCGACCTCGAGGAGGTCGCCGCCGAACTCGGCCTCGATCCGATCGCCGCCGCGAAGAGCCTGCTGCCGGCGGGCGGCATCTACTTCATGATGGACGAGGCGGACGTGCGCCGCATCATGGCCTACGAGCACAGCATGATCGGCTCCGACGGCCTGCCCCATGACCGCCACCCCCATCCCAGGCTCTGGGGCACCTTCCCCCGGGTTCTCGGCCACTATGCGCGCGAGCTCGGCCTGCTCACGCTGGAGGATGCGGTGCGCCGCATGACCGGGCTCACCGCCGCCCAATTCGGGCTCACCGATCGCGGCGAGGTCCGCGCCGGCGCCCATGCCGACCTGGTGATGTTCGACGCGGACGCCATCGCGGACCGGGCGACCTTCGACGAGCCGACCCGGCCCGCTGCCGGCATCGACATCGTCATGGTGAACGGCGCCATCGTGCGCGAGGGCGGCCGGGTCACGGGCAACCGGCCGGGGCGCGCGCTCAGATGGTAATCAGCAGGGTCAGATCGCGTGGCGGCCGAGGCGCTCGCGAAGCTGCTTCACCCGCCGCTGGACCCCCGGCATGTGCGGGTTGTGGACCAGCGCGCGCTCGAACGCGTCGAGCGCCGCCTCCTCGTTGCCGAGCGCGATGTTGCAGAGGCCGAGCCCCGAGAGCGCGCCGAAATGGCGCGGCTCGCGCTCGAGCGTCTCCCCGATATCGGCGATCGAGCCGTCGTAGTCGCCCATCAGGTAGCGCAGCGTCGCGCGGCGGTTCCAGCCCTCGGACAGGTCCGGCCGGTGCTCGATGACTCCGTTGAGGATCGCGTACGACTGGTCGAAGCGGCCCGCCGACATCGCCCGGTCGCCCGCGAGCAGCATGCGGTCCATCTGTTCCGAGCCGGTATCGAACCAGAGGGTCCAGATCTGGGCCTCGATCCGGCGCACCTCCTGCGGGCTCTGCGCGGCCTTGAGGTCGCGGAAGAGCCCGTCCAGCGCCGGGTCGTTCTGATCGGCCAAGGCAGTCCCCATGCTGCCGAGCACCAGCGTCAGCGCCAGGACCAGCGCAGGCAGGCGACACAGGCAGCGGCTCCAGGACACCATGCGCTAGGGTAAACCCGGCGCGCCCGCCGCGCCAAGCGCCTTCGTTGCAGCCCGCCCGCGCCCTCCTATGCCGTGCCGACCTCCCGGCGCACCAGCGGCCGGTCGCGGATCGGCCAGTGGATCACGGCCGCCACGACGCCGAGCGCCACGGCGGTCAGCCACACCGCATCGTAGGAGCCAGTGGTGTCGTAGACATAGCCGCCGAGCCAGGCGCCGAGGAAGGAGCCAAGCTGGTGGCTGAAGAAGACAATGCCGAAGAGCGCGCCGAGGTAGCGCGGCCCGAAGATCTGGGCGACGAGGCCGCTGGTGAGCGGCACGGTGCCGAGCCAGAGCAGCCCCATCAGCGCGGAGAACACCAGCACGCTCGCCTCCGTCACCGGCACCACGAGGAAGCCACCCATGACCGCCGCGCGGCCGAGATAGAAGAGCGAAAGCACGTTCTTCTTGCGGTGCCGGTCGCCGAGCCAGCCGGCGGCGAAGGTGCCGACAATGTTGCCGAGCCCGATCACGGCGATCGCCGTGGCGCCCAGCATCGGCGCGAGCCCAGCGTCGGTCAGGAAGGGCGGCAGGTGGGTCGCGATGAAGTAGACGTGAAAGCCGCAGACGAAGAAGCCGCCGCAGAGCAGCCAGAAGCCGCTGTGGGCGCGGGCTTCGACAAGGGCCTCGCTCAGCGACTGGGCGCTCCCCTCTGGCGGCCTGTGGCTGCCGCGCATGCCGATCAGGCAGGGCAGCATCATCGCCGCGATCCCGCAGTAGGCGATGAGCGCCAAGGACCAGCCGACGCCGTCGATCAGGGCGCCGCCGACCGGCGCCAGCGCGAACTGCCCGAAGGAACCACCGGCCGCCGCGATGCCGAGCGCCATGCTGCGCCTCTCGGGCGGCACCGCGCGCCCCACGGGGCCCAGCACCACCGCGAACCCGGTGGCGCTGATGCCGAGAGCGACGAGCACGCCCTGGCTCAGGTGCAGCCCGACCGCGTCGCCTGCCCAGGCCATCCAGAGCAGGCCTGCGACGTAGATCACGATCCCCAGCAGGACGACCGGTATCGCCCCGTGGCGGTCGGCGAGCCCGCCGAAGACCGGCTGGCTGATCCCCCAGACGAGGCCCTGGATCGCGATGGCCAGCGCGAAGGTCTCGCGCGATACCCCGATGTCGAGGCTCATCGGCGTGAGGAAGAGGCCGAAGCTGCTGCGAATGCCGTTGCTGATGGTCAGCACCAGCGCCGCGCAGAGGACGAGCGCGAGAACGCTGACGGCGGGCCGGCTCATGCGTGCGGCTCCGCGGCGGCTGCCGCCGGAAGGTGAACGAAGACCATCGCCGTCTCAGCTCTGGCGCGCGAGCGCGCGCTCCAGGATTGCGGCGGCGCGGTCGATCTGCGCCTCGCTCGTGCAGAACGGCGGCACGAAGCGGAGCACGTTGCCGTGCTGGCCGCGCACGGAGAAGAGCAGGCCATCGGCGAGGCAGTCGCGGTAGATCGCTTTGGCCTCCGCGCTCGCGGGCTCCTTGGTCGCGCGGTCGCGCACCAGCTCGACCCCCTGCAGGCAGCCCTTCCCGCGCAGGTCGCCGATCATGGGGAAGCGCTGCTGCAACGCCTCCATGCGCGCGCGCCAGTACGCGCCGATGGCACGCGCCTTCGCCGGCAGGTCCTCGGCCAGGATTTCTTCGAGGCTGGCGAGGCCCGCCGTGCACGCGATGGGATCGGAGGAATGCGAATGCCCGAAGGTGAGCCCGCCGTCGAGCGCGCGCGCGGCGATCGCGTCCGTCGTCACCATGGCGCTGATGGGGAGCCCCCCGCCGAAGTGCTTGGAGAGCGTCATGATGTCGGGGACCACGCCGTGCTGCTGGTAGGCGTAGAGGGTGCCGAGCTTGCCGAGCCCGGTCTGCGCCTCGTCCAGGATGAGCAGCGCGCCGCGCGCTTCCAGCCCCGCCTTGAGCGCCTTGAGGTAGCCCGGCGGCATCTCGATCACCCCGCCCGCGCTGATGAGCGGCTCGGCGATCACGGCCGCCAGGTTGTTCGGGCATTCGCGGTCCAGTAGGTCGAAGGCGATGGCGAGCAGCGGCGCCCACCAGTCGTCGCCGTCGGCGCCCACGGGCGAGCGGTAGGCATAGGGGGCCGGGATCGCGTGCACGTCCGGGATGGAGGGGCCATTCCCCGCCGTGGTTGCGGCAAAGCTGATGCCGCGGGTCACGTCGGTATAGCCGTGGAAGCTCAGGTGCAGCGCGCCGATGCCGTTGCGCCCCGTCGCGCGCCGGGCGAAGAGCACCGCCGCCTCGTTGGAATCGGCGCCGGACTGGATGAAGAGCGAGCGGGTGAGGGGCGCATCGAAGGTCTCCGCAAGCCGCGCGGCGAGGCGAAGCTGCGGTTCGTTGAAGTAGACGGAGCTTGCGTGGGTGAGCGTGCCGAGCCCTTCGCGCACCGCCCGCGTCACGCGCGGATTGTTGTGGCCGATGGCGGAGCACATCTGGCCCGAGTTGAAGTCGAGGTAGGCCTGGCCCTCGGAATCGTAGATCTCGGCGCCGTCCGCGCGGACGAAGACCGGCCCGTCTGCGGCCGGAACCACGTCCGAAAGCAGCTCGCCCTGTATCAGATGACGCGCGCCGGTCGCGCGCAGCGCCGCGATATCCACCGCTGCCTCCCTTGCGGAATCCTCGGCCGCGATCCTAGAGCGTTTCCGTATTCCACGAAAACGCCCTGGCCCGCATTCTCGCCCTCGTCGCGGCCCGCCCGCCTGCGGATCGAACGCCCCGGTGCGACCCGGGCACCGCGTTTGCTCAGGAGTCCTGGCCGTAGCCGAGCGGGCGGACGGCTTCGGCGATCTCGCCCAGGATGGCCGGGTCGTCGATGGTGGCCGGCGTCTTGTACGCCTCGCCGTCGGCGATCTTCGCGATGGTGCCGCGCAGGATCTTGCCGGAGCGGGTCTTGGGCAGGCGGTCGACCACCACCGCCTGCTTGAAGGCGGCGACCGGGCCGATGCTCTCGCGCACCATGCGCACCAGCTCAACCACGATCTCGTCGGGCGGCCGGTTGACGCCGGCCTTCAGCACGACGAAGCCCAGGGGGAGCTGCCCCTTCAGCGCGTCGGCGACACCGACGACGGCGCATTCCGCCACGTCCTGGTGCGCCGACAACACCTCTTCCATGGCGCCGGTGGAGAGGCGGTGGCCCGCGACGTTGATGATGTCGTCGGTGCGACTCATGATCCAGAGGTAGCCGTCCTCGTCGAGGACGCCGGCATCGCCGGTCAGGTAATAGCCGGGGAAGCGCGTGAAGTAGGCTTGCTCGAAGCGCGCATCGTTGTTCCAGAGCGTCGGCGTGAAGCCGGGCGGCAACGGCTGCTTCACCACGATGGAGCCGATGGTGCCGGCGGGCACCTGCGCGCCCCCTTCGTCCACCACCTCGATGCGATAGCCCGGCACGGCCTTGGTGGGTGAGCCGGGCTTGACCGGCAGCGCGCCGAGGCCGGTGCAGTTGGCGCCCATGGGCCAGCCGGACTCGGTCTGCCACCAGTGATCGTAGACCGGGCGCTGCAGGCTCTGCTCGGCCCAGGCGAGGGTGTCGGGATCGGTCCGCTCGCCGGCGAGGAACAGCGTGTCGAAGCAGGAGATGTCGTAGTCCGCAAGGCGCGTGGCGTCCGGGTCGTCGCGCTTGATCGCACGGAATGCCGTCGGCGCCGTGAACATCGCGCTCACCCCGTGCTGCGAGATCACCCGCCAGTAGGCGCCGGCATCAGGCGTGCCGACCGGCTTGCCCTCGTAGAGGATCGACGGGCAGCCATAGATGAGCGGCGCGTAGACGATGTAGGAGTGGCCCACCACCCAGCCGATGTCCGACGCCGCCCACCACACCTGGCCGGGTGAACGGCCGTAGACCCCGTTCATGGTCCAGTGGAGCGCCACCAGGTGCCCGCCGTTGTCGCGCACGATGCCCTTGGGATCGCCCGTGGTGCCGGAGGTGTAGAGGATGTAGAGCGGGTCCGTGGCGGCGACGGGCACGCAGTCCACCGGCTCCGCCCCGGCCATGACGTCCGCCCAGGTCTCGTCGCGGCCGGCGCTGAGCGGCGCCTCCAGCTCGGGCCGCTGCACGACGATGCAGCGCTCGGGCTTGTGGCTCGCCCGCTCGATCGCCTCGTCCAGCAGCGGCTTGTAGGCGATGACGCGGTTCACCTCGATGCCGCAGGAGCCGGAGACGATGACCTTGGGCTTGGCGTCGTCGATCCGGGTCGCCAGCTCGTTCGCCGCGAAGCCGCCGAACACCACGGAGTGAACGGCGCCGATGCGGGCGCACCCCAGCATGGCGATGGCAGCCTCCGGGATCATCGGCAGGTAGAGCACGACGCGGTCGCCCGCCTCCACGCCGCGGGCGCTGAGCGCGCCGGCGAAGCGCGCGGCGAGCCCCTGAAGCTCGGCATAGGTGAAGCGTTGAACGGTATCGGTAACGGGGCTGTCGTAGATCAACGCCGTCTGCTCGCCGCGCCCCGCGTCTACGTGACGATCCAGCGCGTTGTGGCAGGTATTCACCTCCGCGCCGGGGAACCACCGGTAGAAGGGCGCGCGTGAGCCGTCGAACACGCGGTCCCACCGCTTCGCCCAATCGATGCCCTCGGCCGCCTCGGCCCAGAAAGCCTCGGGGTCTTGGAGCGAGCGGGCGTAGGTCTCGTCGTAGCGGCTCGTCATGGAGCGGATCCCGGTCGGTGATGGCGCCGCCGATATTGGCGCGCGCTCGCAGGCCGGGCAAGCGGCCGCGCGCGATGGCGGCTGTCTCCGAATGCTGGGCGGGGAAGGCCCCGATCACCGTGCTCTGCGGCGATAGGCTTCGCGGCGATGAGCGGCACGCAGGACGAGCACGACCAGATCGCGTTCCCGCACCTCGTAGAGCAGCCGATAGTCGCCGACCCGGATGCGCCGCAGTCCGCGCAGCTCCCCCTTAAGCGCGCTGCCCGCAAAGGGATTCTCGG
Organism: Rhodospirillales bacterium; assembly: GCA_028818855.1. GTDB lineage: Bacteria > Pseudomonadota > Alphaproteobacteria > UBA828 > UBA828 > WTGU01. The sequence continues at coordinate 3,478 of JAPPMY010000087.1, read as the reverse complement.
CCAGCCGATCGATGGCCGCGATGAGGCGCTCCCGGTCGGACCTCTCGATGCGCTGCAACTCCCTTGCCGCGCTCTCCTTAATCCGAATCGCGTAGCGCATGCCGGACCCGATCCCAGTCCAACACCCGATCACTCGGATCGCGGAGGCGTTCAACGGCGACCGAGAGGTCTTCGAAATCCTCCAGGTAGCGTTCGACGGCCTGTCGGATGACTTCAGCCCGGCTGCGCCTAAGCTTGGCCGCAGCCTCGTCCAGTGCGGCGACGAGGCCGTCCGGCAGACGTGCAGTGATCTGGCTCATGGCTCACTATAATGTCGTTTAAATCATCATAATGACAAGTGATGTCAGGACCAAACACCGTCGTTGCGGGTGCGGTTCGACACTTCGATGCGGTATCGCCGCAGATTCGAGGGCGCACCGGAATGCCGAAGTCGCGCTCCCCTACCAAGGTCCGAACGCCTTGTCTTGGGTTCGGGATGCTGTACCGTGCAGCCGCTCGCTCGTGACGACGCCGGGACACTCCGGTCATGGCCGACCCGTCCACCCTCGCCTCATCCATCGAATCGCTCGGCCTGAGCCGGGTTGCCTGCGTCGGCGACCTGATGCTGGACCGCTTCGTCTACGGGCGGGTCGAGCGCACCTCGCCCGAGGCGCCGGTGCCGGTCCTGCGGACCGATCACGACGACCACATGCTGGGCGGCGCCGGCAACGTGGTGCGCAATCTCGTCTCGCTCGGCGCGCAGGCCACCCTGCTCTCGGTGATCGGCGACGACGAGGTGGGGCGGAGGCTCACCGGCATGGTCGGCCGTGAGGAGCGGGTCGAGCCCCATCTGTTGGTCGAGCGCGGCCGGCCTTCCACCGAGAAGACCCGCTTCGTCGCCGGCGGCCAACAGCTCCTGCGCACCGATTCGGAGACGACCGATGCGATCTCGCAGCGCTCCGCCGAGAGCCTCTTGGGCCTCGCCCGCGATGCCTTCGCCGCCTGCGACGTGGTCGTGCTCTCCGATTACGCCAAGGGCGTGCTGACCCCCGAGCTGGTGCGGCAGCTCATCGAGGCGGCCGAGGACGCCGGCCGGCCCGTGGTGGTCGATCCCAAGGGCCGCGACTTCGCGCGCTACGCCGGCGCCACGGTGCTGACGCCCAACCGTGCCGAGCTGGGGTTCGCCGCAGGCGAGAGCCTGGCGACCGACGAGGCCATCGTCGCCGCCTGCCGCGACCTGATCTCCCGCCATCGGCTCGGCGCGATCCTGGTCACGCGCAGCCGCGACGGCATGACGATCGTCTCCGCCGACGGCCGCCTCGCCCATCTCCCGGCGGAGGCGCGGGAGGTGTTCGACGTCTCCGGCGCGGGCGACACGGTGGTGGCGACGCTTGCCGCGGCGCTCGGCCAGGGCGCGGACCTCATCGCCGCCGCCCAGCTCGCGAACGCGGCCGCCGGAGTCGCGGTCGGCAAGGCCGGCACGGCGGCGGTTCATGCCGCCGACCTCCTGCGCGCGGTCCGCGCGGGCGATCTCTCCGCCTCGGAGGCGAAGATCATGCCGCTCGGCGCAGCGCTCGAAGCGGTCGCCGGATGGCGCGCGCGCGGGCAGCGCATCGGCTTCACCAACGGCTGCTTCGACCTGCTCCATCCAGGCCACATCTCGCTGCTGCGCCAGGCGCGGCAGACGGCGGACCGCCTCGTCGTCGGCCTCAACAGCGATGCCTCGGTGCGCCGCCTCAAGGGTGGGGGGCGCCCGGTGCAGGGCGAGGCGGCGCGGGCGCAGGTGCTGGCGTCGCTGGAGACGGTCGATCTGGTCGTCGTCTTCGCCGAGGACACGCCGGTGCGCCTGATCGAGGCGCTCCGCCCCGATTGCCTGGTCAAGGGCTCCGACTACACCGTCGACGAGGTGGTGGGTGCGGATATCGTGCAGGGCTACGGCGGCGCCGTCATCATCGCCGAGAACGAGCCCGGCTACAGCACCACCGGCACCATCAGGCGGCTGCGCGGCTGAGGGATCTCGGGCGGCCCGCTCACACGCTGTCGGCGGGTTGAACGAAGCGGTCGATGACCTTCTTGGTGCCGGCCTTGTCGAACTCGATCTCCAGCTTGTCGCCGTCCACCGAGCGGATCCGGCCGTAGCCGAACTTCTGGTGAAAGATCAGCTCGCCGGCCGTATAGCCGCCCGCCGCCGCCCCGCCGGCAGCGGCCACGGGCACCGCATCGATGACCGGCGGCGTCCGCCGGCTGCGGTAACCCGCATGCTCGGACATGAGGCGCCGCGCGCTCCCCATCCCGCCGTGGCCGCGGTAGAGACCGCCGGGCGCCGGCTGCATGCCCGTTTCTTCGGCGAGCATCACGTGGTCCTGCGCCAGCTCCGCCACGAAGCGGGACGGAATGGCGCTCACCCACTGGCCGTGCCGGTGCCGGTTGGCTGCGAAGAGGACGTGCGCGCGGCGCCGCGCACGCGTGAGCCCGACGTAAGCCAGGCGGCGTTCCTCCTCCAGGCGGGCGGCGCCGGCTTCGTCGAGGGCGAGCTGGTGGGGGAACAGCCCTTCCTCCCAGCCCGGCAGGAACACCGTGTCGAACTCCAGGCCCTTGGCGCCGTGCAGCGTCATGATGTTGACCATCTCTTCCGCCCCGTCTCCCTCCCGGTCCATGACGAGGCTCACGTGGTCGAGGAAGGCTTCGAGATCCTCGAACTCCGAGAGCGCGTCGACCAGCTCCTTCAGGTTCTCCAGCCGGCCGGGGGCGGCGGGCGAGTGGTCCTTCTGCCACATCTCGGTGTAGCCGGATTCGTCAAGCATCGACCCCACGACCTCGGCATGGGGCGTCGCGGCGAGAGCGGCACGCCAGCCGCGAAGCTGGCCTATCAGTCCGGTTAGTTCCGAGCGGGCGCGCGGCCTCAGCTCGTCCGTCTCGATCAAGCGCTCGGCCGCCCGATAGAGGGAGAGGCCGTCCGCCCGCGCAAGCGCGTGGACCGGGCGCAGCGAGACCTCGCCGAGGCCGCGCTTGGGCAGGTTCACCATGCGCTCGAAGGCGAGATCGTCGTCGGGGCGCACCATGACGCGGACGTAGGCCACGGCGTCCCGGATCTCCTGGCGCTCGTAGAAGCGCAGACCCCCGATCACGCGGTAGGGCAGGCTGATCGCGAGGAAGCGCTCCTCGAAGGCGCGGGTCTGGAAGCCGGCGCGGACGAGGATGGCGATGCCGTCGAGGCTCTCGCCGTCACGATGCAGCGCCTCGATGGCATCGCCCACGGCGCGGGCCTCCTCATCGCCGTCCCAGGACTCGCTGATGCGGACCTTCTCGCCGTCCTCGCCCTCGGTCCAGAGCGTCTTGCCGAGGCGGCCGGCGTTGTGGGCGATCAACCCCGACGCGGCGGCCAGGATGTGCCCGGTGGAGCGGTAGTTGCGCTCCAGCCTGACCACCTGCGCGCCGGGGAAGTCCTGCTCGAAGCGGAGGATGTTGCCGACCTCGGCGCCGCGCCAGCCGTAGATCG
>JAPPMY010000196.1 GCA_028818855.1 Rhodospirillales bacterium | reverse complement strand
TACGCATGTCCAGATATCCGAAAATAGAGGTCAATTTAAGTGCCGCCGATATCGACGCCGATCCGGACCTCCGAGCCCGTTGCCGCCATCTCAGGCCTTGCCTTCGACGGCGGCCTCGATCAGGTGGGGCGCACCGGAGGCGAGCGCGTCCTGCACCGCCTGGGCCAGCGCGTCGGGCTCCGTGACGCGGGTGCCGGCGACGCCCATGCCGGCCGCCATCTCGACGAAGCCCAAGGGCGGATCGACCAGGTCCATCTGCACGTAGGGGTGGTTCGTCTGCACGCCGAAACGCCGCCGGTAGATGTCGAGGTTGTGCTTGAGGATGCGGTACTCGGCGTTGGCGAGGATGACGAAGACGATGGGGAGCCGGTGGCGCGCCGCGGTCCAGAGCGCCTGGATGCTGTACATCGCGGACCCGTCGCCGGAGATGCAGACCACCGGGCGGTCCGGGTTCGCGAGCTTGACGCCGAGCGCGCCGGCGATCCCCTGGCCGATGCCGCCGCCGCGCCCGCAGAAATAGTCGCCCGCGCCGCCGAAGCCGAAGGCCTTGGGGATTTCCTGGCTGCCGGTGATGGCCTCCTCCACGATCACCACGTCCTCCGGCACGGCCGCCGCCAGCGCCTCCATCATGACGGGCACCGGCATGGGGCGGCGCTCGGCCGTGGCCGCGAGTCGGGCCTGCCGGTCCGCCCGCTCCTTCTCGGCGAAGGAGACGAAGACCTGGTTCCGCTCCCCGGCTTCGGCGGCGTAGGCGGGCGAGCGCTGCTCCCGCACCAGCGTGCAGACCGCCTCCAGTGCGGGCCTGAGGCCGGCGATCAGGCCCGCATCGAGCCCGTGGTTGCGGCCGAGCCGCTCGGTCGACTCCTCGATCTGGAGCACCGCCGCGCCGGGCGGGAAGGGGCCCTCCGGCGCGTACCAGACCTCCTCGAAGAAGGGGCCGCCCACCATCAGCACCAGATCGGCACCGCCGAAGGCCCGCGCGATGTTGGCGGGATCGGACGGGATGCGGCCCCGGTAGTTGGGGTGCCGGTTGGGGACCGGCTGGTGCTGGTGGATGAGCTCGGTCCAGATGCCCGCACCCACGGTCTCGGCCAGCGCGACGAGGGCATCGCGCGCGCCCGCGCGCGCGACATCGTCGCCGATCATGATGGCGGGCTCCTGGGCGGCGAGCAGGTGCCGGGCGATGGCGGCCACGCCGTCCGCGTCCGGCGGCGGCGCGCGGTAGAGCGGGCCGGCGGCCACCGCCTCGATCTCCGTCTGCTGCTCCATCACGTTGATGGGGAGCGCCACGAAGACCGGCCCGGATGGCGGATCGTGGGCGATCTTGAAGGCGCGGCGCATGACCGGCGCGATCTCGTCGGCGCTATCGGCCTGCACGCTCCACTTCACCACCGGCGCCGCCATGGCCACGAGGTCGTGGCCGAGGATGGGATCGCGCAGGCGAAGGCGCGTGTCCTGCTGGCCGGCGGTGACCACCATCGGCGAGTTGGTCCTGAGTGCGCCGAAGATCATGCCGATGGCGTTGCCGAGGCCGGGCGCCACGTGAAGGTTGACGACACCGGCGCGCCCGCAGGCCTGCGCGTAGTAGCTGGCCGCGCCGATGGCGACGCCCTCGTGAAGCGCGAGCACGTAGTCGATCGACGGGTAGCGGGCGAGGCTGTCGATCAGCGGACTCTCGGTGGTGCCGGGGTTGCCGAACAGATGCTGGACCCCGTGCGCCAGCAGGCTCTCCATGAAGACGTCGCGCCCGTACATGTCTCGTCCCTGTCGCTGGGGCGCCGCAGGATGCGGCGCGGAACCGGCCTAGCGGATCGGCTCCAGGATGGAGCAGTAGTTGGCGACCGAGACGCCGCCCATGTTGAAGATGCCGGCCAGCGTGGCGTCCGGCAACTGCATGTCGCCGGCGTTGCCGGTCACCTGCATGGCGCTCATCACGTGCATCGAGACGCCGGTCGCGCCGATGGGATGGCCCTTGGACTTGAGGCCGCCGGAGGGGTTGACCGGCAGCTTGCCGCCGACCTCGGTCCAGCCGTCGAGGATCGCCTCGGCGCCTTCGCCCCGCGGCGCGAGCCCCATGGCCTCGTACTCGAGCAGCTCGGCCATGGTGAAGCAGTCGTGGGTCTCGACGAAGTCGAGGTCGTCGAGCGTGAGCCCCGCCTGGCCGAGCGCGCGGGCCCACGCCTCGCCGCAGCCTTCCATCAGCACCACGTCGCGCTTGCTCATGGGCAGGAAGTCGTTGACGTGGGAGGCGGCGCGGAAGATCACCGCTTTCGGCATGGAGAGCGCGGTCTCAACGTCGGTCAGCACGAGCGCGGCCGCGCCGTCGGAGACCGGCGAGCAGTCCGTGCGCTTGAGCGGGCCCGCGACCTGCGGGTTCTTCTCCGACGCGTGGCGGCAGAAGTCGTAGCCGAGATCCTTCTGGAAGTGGGCGAGCGGGTTCTTCGCGCCGTTCCTGTGGTTCTTGGCGGCGATGGCGGCGAGCGCGTCGGACTTGTCGCCGTGGCGCTGGAAGTAGCTCTCCGCGATCAGGCCGAAGACGCCTGCGAAGCCGCCCCGGATGTGCGATTCCTCCTTCACGTAGGAGGCCTTGAGCAGGTTCTCGGCCACCTGCTCGCGGCTCGCGCCGGTCATCTTCTCGACGCCGACCACAAGCACGAAGCGCGCGCGGCCGGAGCGGATGGCCGCCATGCCCTGGTGGATCGCCGCCGTGCCCGTGGCGCAGGCGTTCTCGACGTTGGTGGACGGCGTGAAGCGCATCGCGTCGTCCATCTGAAGCGGCAGCGACGAGGGGAAGGCCTGGTCGGCGAGCCGCCCGGTGGAGCCCACGACGATCTCGTCCACGTCCGTCGGCGCGATGCCCGCATCGGCGAGCGCCACTTGGGCCGCCTCCAGCGTCAACGCCTCCGTATCGGCGTCCGTGCGCTTGCCGAACGCCGTGTGGCCCCAACCGACGATGCAGACACTCATGCGATTTCTCCCGCGCCGAGAACCGGTGGCCGCGCATATTGGCAGAAAGCGCGCCCGCCGGCACCCCGCGCGTCCGCGCCTCTCTCCCGGATGGGAGGGGAGGGGGCAAGGCCCCGTCGCTGCGCCGTCCGCCAGAAAGTCATTGCCCGTGCGCGGGGCGCCCCGTACGCTCTCCCGCCGAATCTGCGCCTTTGCGACGCAGTCGGATAACAAGCAAGAGAACGGGAGGGACAAGAGCATGAAGTTTTCGCGAATCGTTGCCGCGCTTGGTGCCGCAGCGCTGATTGCCGGTGTCGTGGTCGGGCCGGACGAGGCCCGGAGCGAGGACCAGTTCACCGTCGGGGTCACGGTCTGGGATGTCTCGACGACGCCATTCGCGGTGCCGCTCGTCAAGGGCATGCGCGACGCCGCCGAGGCCGCCAACGTCAACCTCATCGTCAGCGATCCTAAGTGGGATGCCTCGGTTCAGGTCGAGAACGTGCGCGAATTCATCGTGCAGGGTGTCGATGCCATCGCCATCGCGCCGATCGACATTGCGGGCGTCCTCCCCGCCGTGCAGGAAGCGCTGGATGCCGGCATCCCGGTGGTGGGCGCGCTGGGCGAGATCGAGGGCGTGCCCTACATCGGCGTCGACGATATCGAGTACGGCCGGCTCTCGGCCCGCCTGATGCTGGAGGCGCTGGCGACCGTCGAGGGCGAGAAGCGCATCGTCATGTTCCGCGGCACCGCAGGCGGCAGCCCGGACCGGCGCCGCATGCAGGGCATGACCGAGGTGCTGGAGGCCTCGGGGGTCGAGCACGACTGGGTCGATGTCACCGCCGACTGGCTGCCCGACAAGGCGCTCACCGGCTTCCAGGACGTGCTCCAGCGCTTCCCGATCGAGGGCAGCGTCACGCTCGTCAACAGCATGGGGAACTGCATGGTTCCGCCGTCGCTCGACTGGGCCCAGAGGCTGGGGCGGACCGAGATCATGTTCGTCGCCATCGACCTGTGCTCGGCCGAAGAGCAGGCCATCGGCGCCGGCAAGATGTACGGCGCCGTCTACCAGGATCCGCTCATCATGGGCGCGCTCGTGGTGGACAGCCTGGTCGCCATGCGCGAGGCAGGCGACTACTCCATGCTGCCGGACTTCGCCCAGGTCCCGCCGATCTTCAACTGCACGCAGGCCAACTACGCCGAGTGCGAGGGGCGTGGCTTCTAGCGTCCCGTCCCAGGAACGAGTGACACGTTTGGGGGCGGTTGCGGGCCGGGTCGCTGCCCGGCCCCCGCCGCCGCCCCGTCGCCCGGCCCGTCGTTCTGACGGGCGAGCCGCCGGCAACGGTCTTCGGGCGATGTCCTGGAGCCGGCGGTGACGGGTCCGGACGACAGCCGGGCCGGGGAGTCCGGCGCGCGGGGATCCGTGAACTGGAAGCCCATGCTCGCCTTTCTCGGGCGCTACGGCTTCATGATCGCCCTGCTGCTGCCGGCGATCATCCTGCTCGCCACCAACGAGACCTTCCGCAACCCGCTGAACCTCTCGAACATCCTGGCGCAGTCCTCGATGGTAGGCGTGGCCGCCGTCGGCATGACGGTGGTGATGATCCTGGGCGGGTTCGACCTCTCCATCGGCGCAATCGCCGCCGTGACCGGGCTTGTCGCGGTGCTCGTGTTCGGCACCGGCGATCCGCTGTTCCTGGCGCTCGGCTGCATCGCCTGCGTGGGCGCCGGCGCTCTGCTCGGCGCCTTCAACGGCACGCTCATCAGCCGCATCGGCATCAACCCGCTGATCGCGACGCTCGCCATGGCGAGCCTCGTGCGCGGCCTCGTGCTGATCTCCAGCGAAGGGACGATCCATCGCGCCGAGGGCGATGCGATGTGGATCACCACGCTGGCGCTCGGCCGCGTAGGCGGCTTCCCCATCGCCGGGTTCTTCTTCATCGGCGCCGTGGTGATGGGCTCGATCCTCCTGCGCTACGCGAAGTTCGGACGCTGGGTCTACGCCATCGGCGGCAACGAGGAGGCCGCGCGGCTCTCGGGCGTGCCGGTGAGCCGCGTCGTCATCATGTGCTATGCCCTGATGGGCGGCCTCGCCGGGGTCTCCGGGCTGCTCTTCACCGCGCGCACCGGCACGGCGCTCACCACCACCGGGATCGGGCTCGAAATCGACGCCATCACGGCCACCGTCATCGGCGGCACGCGGCTCGGCGGCGGCCACGGCGCCATCCTCGGCACCGTCGTCGGCGTCATCCTGCTCGGCGTCATCCGCAACGGCCTCAACCTGAACGGCGTCTCGCCCTTCTGGCAGCCCTTCATCATCGGCTGCATCCTGCTTATCACGGTCTCGATCAGCGTGTGGATGAACCGCACCGAGAACCGCTCCCGCGCCGGCGGGTTCTAGGAGACGAACACGATGCTCACGTACCGGGACGAGCCATGACCCTGCGGCTCGGCATCGACATCGGCGGCACCTTCACCGACATCACGGTCGCCGACGAAGGGGATGGCGCGATCCAGGTCTTCAAGGCGCTAAGCGACCGGGAGGACCCGCTTCAGGGCATCCTGGGCGGGATCGCGCTGGCCTGCGAGGAGCTGGGCTGCTCCGAGGAGGCCTTCATCTCGCGCTGCAGCCGCATCGTCCACGGCACGACCATCGGCACGAACGCCATCATCCAGCGGAACGGCCCCGTCGCGGGTCTGCTCTCCACCAAGGGCTTTCGCGATGTGCTGGAGTTCATGGACGGGACCAAGCCGGAACCCTTCAACATCCGCATGGCCCGGCCGAAGCCGCTGATCCCCCGGCACCGGCGGCTCGGCGTCGGCGGGCGGATCGACTATCGCGGCGAGGAGGTGGCGCCGCTCGACGAAGGGGACGTGCGGGCCGCGGCTGCGCGCTTCCGCGAGCTGGGGGTGAACGCTGTGGCGGTCGCCTTCCTCTGGGCGCAGGTCAATCCCGCGCACGAGCAGCGCACCCGCGCCATCCTGGCCGACGAGATGCCGGGCGTTCCCGTCGTCATCAGCTCCGACATCCTGCCGCAGCTCCGCGAATGGGACCGCACGTCGGCGACGGTGCTGAGCGCCTACACGCTGCCGCCCATCGCGGGCTACCTGGAGCGGCTGCGCGCCTGGCTCGCGGATCACGGCTTCGCCGCCGAGCCCCTCATCATCCAGTGCAACGGGGGCTGCGCGCCGATCGCCAGGATCCTGCACTACCCGGCACGGAGCATCGGCTCCGGCCCGGCGGCGGCGCCGGCCGCGGCGGTGCAGGTGGCGAGCGAGTTCTTCGCCCGCAGCGAGATCAACGTCATCAGCGCCGACATGGGCGGTACGAGCTTCGACGTGGGCCTCATCCGGGGCGGGCTGCCGGCGCTCACGCGCAACCTCAGGATCGCCGGGATGCCGCTCGGCTCGCTCGCCACGGACATCATCTCGATCGGCGCGGGCGGCGGCAGCATCGCCTCCATCGACGCCGGCGGCGCGCTCGCCGTGGGTCCTGAGAGCGCCGGCGCCGATCCGGGGCCCGCCTGCTACGGCCTCGGCGGAACGATGCCCACCGTGACCGACGCCTTCGTGGCGCTCGGCTACGTCAATCCCGACGCCTTCCTCGGCGGCCGGCTCAAGCTCGACCGCGACAAGGCGCTGGCCGCGATCGACGAAGAGGTGGCGCAGCCGCTTGGATTGGGGATCGTCGATGCGGCGGCCGGCATCTTCCGGCTCGCCAACTTCAAGATGGTGAAGGCGATGGCGGCGGTCTCCATCGAGCGCGGCGTCGACCCCCGCAGCACCATCCTGATCGCGGGCGGCGGCGCGGGTGGCGTGGTGGTGGGCAGCCTCGCCGACGAGTTCGGGATCGACCGCGCCATCATCCCGCGCGTGGCCGGCGGCTACAGCGCCTTCGGCATGACCGTGGTGGACGTGACCTTCGACTACACCAGGACGTTCACGACCGATTCCGACACGGTGGACGTGGACGCGGTCAACCGGCTGTTCGCGGAGATGGAGGAGAACGCGCTCGGCGATCTCGCGGCAAGCGCGATCCCGACGGACGATGTTCACTTCCAGTGGTTCTACGATGCCGCCTACTGGGGGCAGGCGCACGAGCTGATCGTGCCGCTCGCGAAGGGGCGCTTCGAGGACGCGGCCGACCTGCGCCGCGCCTTCGACGACGAGCACGAGCGCATCTACACCTTCAAGATGGAAGGTGACCGGGTCAACTTCCTGCACTGGCGGGTCAACGCCGTGGTCGGCAGCAGCATGCCGACTCCGCGGCGCAGCCCTGGTGCATCGGACGACCCGGCCGCAGCGCTCCGGGGCCATCGCACCGCCTATTTCGGCGGCGAGGCGGGCGCGACGACGGTGCCGATCTACGACAGCGTGCGGCTCGAGCCGGGGCACGCGGTGCGCGGGCCCGCGGTGATCGAGGAGCCGACGACGAGCGTGACCGTCTTCCCCGGCCACGCCGTGCGGGTGAGCCTCTCCGGCTACGACTATCGGGTGAACGGCGATGCCCTATGACGAGCTGACGGGGGACGAGGCGATGCGGGCGCCGGATGCGGCCGGGCCGCGCACGCGGAGCGAGGGTCTTTCCGAAGGGATCGACCCGACGATGTTCTCCGTGCTGCTGCACGCGATCGGGCAGGCCTCCGACGAGATGACCCGGGTCCTGCAGCGGGGCGCGCGCAGCACGATCATCTCGATCGCGCGCGACCACTCGGCCTCGATCTACACCGCCCAGGCCCAGATGCTCTACCAGAACGACGCGCTGCCGATCCACACCATCGGCGGCGCGCTCAACATCGACGCGACCATCGAAGAGTTCGGCGACGACATCAACGAGGGCGACGTCTTCATGATCAACGACCCCTACATGGGGACTACCCACAACTCCGACCTCACGGTGATCATGCCGGTGTTTCACGAGGGCCGGCACCTGTTCTGGACGTCGATCCGCGCGCACCAGAACAACACGGGCGAGGCCTCCTTCGGCCACGCCTCCACCAGCGTCTGGCAGGACGGGATCCAGATCCCGCCCGTGCGCATCTTCGAGCGCGGCAAGGAGGTGCGCAGCATCATCCGCTTCTACCTGCGGAACGTCCGGCTCCCGGAGTGGCTGGAGGCGGATCTGCGCGCCATGGTGGGCTCGGTGCGCACGGGCGCGGCGCGGCTGAGCGAGATGACCGCCACCCACGGCGTCGATACGGTCCTCGCCACGGTCGCCGAGATGATCGAGTACTCGGATCGGCGCACGGCGGCCGAGATCCGCGCGCTGCCGGACGGCGTCTACAAGGGCGAGTCCTGGATTGACAGCGACGGCCAGGGCACCCACGACATCCGCATAGCGTGCACCGTCACCATCGAGGACGACATGGTGCACGTCGACTACTCGGAGAGCGACCCGCAGGTGGGCGGCCACTGCAACTCGTCCCTCGCCTCGCTGCAGGCCAACGGCAGCATTCCGGTCCTCACCACCATCGACCCGACCATTCCGCGCAACGAGGGCTGCATGCGCCACATCAAGGTGAGCGCGCGGGAGGGCACGGTCGCGCTCGGCAAGTGGCCGTCGAGCACATGGTGGTCGACCACCAATCCCGGCGACGAGCTGATCGAAGCCGCGTGGAAGGCGCTGGCGCAGGCGGCGCCGGATCGGGTGCCGGCGGGCTGGGGGCGGATTCAGCAGCGGCTCTCCATGGGCGACGACTACCGGACCGACCCGCCCACGCCCTTTGCGGCCTCGATCTTCGTCGCGGGCTCGGGCGGGGGCGGCAGCGCGGGCTACGACGGCTGGCCGCTGACCCAGTGCGTCTGCGCGCTGGGCGGCCTGCAGAACGAGTCGGTGGAGATGGTCGAGCTGCTCCAGCCGCTCTTCATCGAGAGCAACGAGTTCCTCATCGATTCCGCCGGCGCCGGCGAGTGGATCGGCGGCCACGGCTGCGAGACGGTCGTGATGCCCTACCACGGGCTGCTCTACATGAAGTTCGAGTACGAGGGGACGCTCAACCCGCCCTTCGGCCTCTTCGGCGGCCTGCCGGGGAACGGCGGCTGCAAGTACAAGGAGACGCCGGACGGCAAGCGCTACTTCTACCAGGCGCACCCCGACCCCGATGCCTTCCGCGAGGGCGAGCGCTACGTTTGCGTGAGTTCGGGCGGCGGCGGCTACGGCAGCGCCTTGGACCGGCCGCCCGAGGCGGTGCGCGAGCTGGTGCGGGACGAGCTGGTCTCGCCCGAGATGGCGCGCGTCCGCTTCGGCGTCGTGCTCGATGCGGAGACGCTGGCCGTCGACGAGGCGGAGACCGAGGCGCTGCGCGAGCGGATGCAGGAGACGGCGGACCGCTCCATGTCGCTGCCGGCCGGTCCCGGCGAGGGGCTCTTCTGGCAGACCCGCTTCCGCGAAGGCGACGAGCTGGTGGTCGAGGAGACGCCGGTTGCGCTCAGGCTCGGCCTCTCGCCCGAGGCGCGCTGAGCGGCGGCGACGGTCAGATGGCCGACGACGAGAGACGGAAAGGTGAGTGAATGACCGACATCCCCACCGCAGCGGAGATCGAGGCGCTGCGCGACATCGATACGCCCACCATCTGCAACCTGCTGGAGATGGTGGTGCCGGAGCGCCGCGGCTACGGCTACACGGTGCAGCATCTGCACTGCCTCTATCCGGACATGAAGCCGATCGTCGGCATCGCCAAGACGGCGACCATGCGCGCCAAGAACCCCGCGCGCTGGAGCCCGGCGGAGTACATGGACATCCGCGCGGGCTATTTCGACTACCTGGCCGCGGGCGAGGCGCCCAAGATCAGCGTGGTGCAGGACGTCGACGAGCGCCCGGGCTACGGCGCCTTCTGGGGCGAGGTGTTCAGCGCCGTGCACAAGGCGCTCGACTGCCGGGGCGTGGTGACCAACGGCAGCGTCCGCGACATCGACATGCTGGCGCCCGAGTTTCAGGTGCTGGCCGGGCTGATCGCGCCTTCCCATGCGTTCGTCCACGTCGTGCAATGGGGCTGCGAGGTCAACGTGCACGGCATGGTTGTGCAGGACGGCGACCTGATCCACGCCGACAGGCACGGCGCCGTCGTCGTGCCGCTCGACGCGGTGCGGGGCGTGCTCGGCAAGCTCGATCTCATGGTGCGGCGCGAGGCGGTCATCCTGGAGGCGGCGCGGCGCGCGGACGCCACGGTGGACATGATCAAGGACGCCTGGCAGCGCTCCACGGAGATCCGGGAGTAGAGGCTCCGTGACGGCGAAGGCGGAGGCGGAGAGGCGGCCATGACGGACACACCGCTCGTCGAGATGAGGAACGTCTTCAAGGCGTTCGGCGGCGTGCACGCGGTGGAGGACGTGACCGTCCAAGTGGGCGCCGGCGAGGTGCTCGGCATCGTCGGTCACAACGGCGCCGGCAAGTCGACCCTCATCAAGATCCTCTCCGGCGCGCATACCATGGACAGCGGCCAGATCCTGATGCGGGGCGAGCCCGTCTCCATCGACAACCCGCGGGCTGCGCGCTCGCTCGGGATCGAGACGCTCTACCAGAACCTCGCGCTGGCCGACAATCTCGACGCCGCGGCCAACCTGTTCCTCGGGCGGGAGCTGACCACGCCCTACGGCAAGCTCGACAACAAGACGATGGCCGAGGCGACGCGCGAGGTCATCGCCCGCATCAACCCGGAGTTCGCGAACCTCGGCACGCCGGTTCTCCATCTCTCCGGCGGGCAGCGCCAGACCATCGCCATTGCACGCGCGGTCTACTTCAACGCCAGGGTGCTCATCATGGACGAGCCGACGGCCGCGCTCGGCCTGCGCGAATCCGCGGCGTTCAAGGAGCTGGTGCTCAGGCTCAAGCAGGAAGGCATCGGCATGTTCATGATCAGCCACGACCTGCACGACGTCTTCGACATCTCGGATCGCATCTTCGTCATGTCCGGCGGCCGCGAGGTGGGCACGCGGCGCACCGACGAGGTCACCAAGGACCAGGTGCTCTCCATGATCATCCTCGGCAAGCAGCCCGGCGAAGAATCGGCCGAGGACCTGGCCAGGCTGCACTGAACGGAGCCCGCACGCCCATGTCGGCACGCGACCGGACGCTCGCGCTCGAATCCCAGGCCATGAGCCCCGGCGTGGACCCGGTGACGTTCTCCGTGCTGCTCCACGCCATCGGCGAGGCTTCGGGCGAGATGACGACGGTGCTGCAGCACGGCGCGCGCAGCACCATCATCTCGATCGCGCGCGACCACTCGGCCTCGATCTACACGGCCGACGCCGAGATGCTCTACCAGAACGACGCGCTGCCGATCCACACCATCGGCGGCGGGCTCAACATCCGGGCGATCACGGAGGAGTTCGAGGACGACATCAACGACGGCGACATCTTCATGATCAACGACCCCTACATGGGGACGACGCACAACTCCGATCTCACGGTCGTCATGCCCGTGTTCGTGGCGGGCCGGCACCTGTTCTGGACGTCGATCCGCGCGCATCAGAACAACACGGGCGAGGCCTCCTTCGGGTTCGCGTCCACCAGCGTCTGGCAGGACGGGATCCAGGTCCCGCCCGTGCGCATCTTCGAGCGCGGGCGCGAGATCCGAAGCACGATCCGCTTCTACCTCCGCAACGTCCGCCTGCCGGACTGGCTGGAGGCCGACCTGCGCGCCATGGTGGGCGCGGTGCGTGCCGGCGCCGCCCGGCTGCAGGAGATGACCGAGACCCACGGCGTCGACGTCGTCGTGCCGACGCTGGCCGAGATGATCGCCTATGCCGAGCGCCGCACGGCCGCCGAGATCCGCGCGCTTCCCGACGGCGTCTACGAGGGCGAGGGATGGATCGACAGCGACGGGCAGGGCACGCACGACATCCGCATCGCCTGCACCGTGACCATCGACGACGACACCATCCACGTGGATTTCTCGGGCAGCGACAGCCAAGCGGGCGGCCACTGCAACGCGACCGTGGCCACGATGGAGGCCTGCGGCAGCATCCCCGTGCTCACCATCATCGACCCCACCATCCCGCGCAACGAGGGCTGCACACGCCGCATCCGGGTGACGGCGCCCGAGGGCTCTGTGGCGAACGCGCGCTGGCCCGCGAGCACGTGGTGGGGCACGGTCAATCCGGGCGACATCCTGATCGAAGCGGCCTGGAAGGCGCTGGCGCAGGCCGCGCCGGAGCGCGTGCCGGCGGGCTGGGGGCGCTGCCAGCAGCGGCTCTCCATGGGCGACGACAACCGGGTGAGCCCGTCGGTGCCGTTCGCCGCATCCATCTTCGTCGCGGCGTCCGGCGGCGGGGCCTGCAACGGCGCCGACGGCTGGCCGCTCACGCAATGCGTCTGCTGCCTGGGCGGCATGCAGACGGAATCGGTGGAGATGGTGGAACTGCTCCAGCCTCTTTTCGTCGAGTACAACGAGTTCCTGGCCGACAGCGCCGGCGCCGGCACCTGGATCGGCGGCCACGGCATCGAGACGAGCGTCCGGCCGATCGACGGCATCCTCTACATGAAGTTCGAGTACGAGGGCACGTTCAACCCGCCCTTCGGGCTCTTCGGCGGCCTGCCGGGCAACGGGGGGTGCAAGTACAAGGAGAGCGCGGACGGCACGCGCCGCTTCTACATGGCGCACCCGGATCCGGACGTGATCTACGAGGGCGAGCGCTACGTCACCGTCACCACGGGCGGGGGCGGCTACGGTGATCCCCTGGAGCGGCCCGCGGACTCGGTGCGGGAGCTGGTGCGGGACGAGCTGCTGACGGCGGCGGCGGCGCGCGAGAGGTTCGGCGTCGCGATCGACCCGGTGACGCTGGAGGTGGACGAGGGCGAGACCGCGGCGCTGCGTCGGCGGCGCAGGCATGGGTCGGAGCCGCCGCTCTGGCTGCCCTGGCAGGCGGGCGTCGGCGACTACTGGAAGCAGCGCTACCGCGACGGCGACGAGCTTGCGTCCGAGACCATGCCGGCCGCGCTCCGGCTCGGCCTCTCAGCCGAGGCGCGCTAGGAGGCCGAAGCGGTCGGCGGCGAAGGGCGTTAGGTCGAGGGCGGGGTCCCGCCCGGCGACGAGATCGGCGATCACTTGCCCGGTCTTCGGTGCGCCGATGAGCCCCTGGTGCCCGTGACCGAAGGCGAAGAGCACCGCCGGATGGCGCGGCGCCCGGCCGAGCACGGGCAGACTGTCCGGCATGCACGGCCTCTCGCCCATCCATGTCGTGCGCTCGGCCACGTTGAGCGCGGGAAGGGTGGCCTTGGCGTGGCGGCAGAGCGCGTCGGCACGCCTGCCGTTGGGCGGCGCGCCCCTGGCGGCGAACTCGACCGTGCCGCCGATCCTGATCCCCATCGCCATCGGCACCAGAGTCGCACTCACGGCCGTGGGCAGGACGACCCTGCCGAGCGCGACGCCGGGGTTGGTGAAGGTCGCGTGATAGCCGCGCTGGGAGACGAGAGGGACGCGGTAGCCGAGCCCGGCGACCAGCAGCCGCGACCAGACGCCGGCCGCCACGACGACGGTGTCGTACTCCAGGACTTCCCCGCCAGCCTCGATGGCGGCGCGGTCCGGCGCCCTGGCCACGATGCGGTCCACGCGCCCGCGCCTCAGCGTGCCACCCTGGCGCTCGAAGTGAGCGGCAAGCCCGGTGACGAGACGGTGGGGGTCGAGGGTGTGGGCCGCCGCCGGCACCAGGACGCCCCCGGCGAACCCCGGCGCGAGCGCGGGCTCCAGGTCGCGCAGGGCGCCGGCGTCGAGCGTCTCCACCGCGTGGCCCGCCGCCCGCTGGAGCGAGACGGCGAGGCTCTCGCCCGCGCTCTCCTGCCCCGCCGGGGCGACGTAGAGCATGCCCTTTCGCTGCACCAGCGCGTCGAGTCCTGCCTCCTGCAGGAGCGGCATCAGCAGCTCGAGGGTGGGGCCGTTGAGGGCGGCCAACGCCTTCGAGATCGCCCGCACCCGGTCTTCGCGGCCCGCGCGGAGGAAGGCGACGAGCCAGGGCGCGAGGCGCGGAAGCTCGCGCCAGTCGAGATAGAGCGGGCCGGTCTCGTCGAGCAGCCAGCCGGGCACCTTCCTCGCGAGGCCCGGCATCGCCACGGGCATCACGGCGGCAGGCGATATCACGCCCGAGTTGCCGAAGGAGGCGCCGGAGCCCGGCGCATCGCGGTCCCAGAGCGAGACCGCGTGGCCCTCTCGTCTCAGGAAACACGCGGCGACGGTTCCGACGATGCCGGCACCGATAACCGCGACGGATCGTGCTGCCATGAAACACCTGCAGGCAACGGCCTTGACGGCGCACGCGCTACGTTACACTAGCCGGGAAGCGGGGTCCGTCACCCCGTGACGGCGGACGGCAACGAGGTCGTGTCGGGAGCATCGCGCGTGGAAGAGGCATTCGACTACGTGATCGTGGGCGGCGGCTCGGCGGGCTGCGTGCTGGCCCATCGCCTCTCGGCCGACCCCGCGACACGCGTGGCCCTTCTCGAAGCGGGACCGGACACGCCGCCCGAGACGGTGCCGGACATCATCCTCGACAGCTATCCGGGGCTGGCCTACTTCGACCCGCGCTTTCACTGGCAGGACCTGCGCGTCTACAACCGCTCGCCCGAGGTCGACCCGTCCCAGAAGCCGAGCCGTTTCGAGCAGGCCCGTGTCATGGGCGGCGGGTCCTCCATCAACGGCCAGTTCGCCGTGCGCGGGATGCGGAGCGACTACGACGAGTGGGAGGCGATGGGGCTCCCCGGCTGGTCGCACGCTGGCCTGCTGCCCTACTTCAACAGGCTGGAGCGGGACGTCGACTTCGCCGGCGAGGGGCACGGAAGCGCCGGGCGCATCCCCGTGCGGCGCCTCTTCCCGGAGGAATGGGGCGGGTTCAGCCGCGCGGCGCTGGCCGCGATGGAGGACGACGGCCTGCCGCTCGGCGGCGACGTCAACGGCAGCGACGCCGACGGCTGCTATCCGGTCCCGCTCTCGAACCAGTACGGCCGCCGGGTCTCCACGGCGATCGGCTATCTCGACGCGGCGACCCGGCGGCGGCGCAACCTCGCCATTTGCTCCGAGACCCGGGTGACGCGCATCCTCGTGGAGGATGGCCGGGCGCGCGGAGTCGAGGCGGTGAGCAAGGGAAAGACCGTCCGCTTCGATGCGCGGGAGACGATCGTCTCCGCCGGCGCGCTCCATTCGCCGGCCCTGCTGCTCCGCGCCGGGATCGGCCCGGCGGAGCACCTGCGCGTGCTGGGGATTGAGGTGGTGGCCGATCTGCCGGGCGTCGGCGGCAACCTGCTGGAGCACGCGAGCGTCAGCGTCGCCGCCCATCTCAAGCCCCGCGCCCGTGTGCCGGCCGGGCAGCGGCGCCACATCTATTTCGGCGCGCGCTTCTCCTCCGGGCTGCAGGGATGTCCGCCGGGCGACATGCTCTTCATGCCGACCAACTCCGCCGGCTGGCATCCGCTGGGCCAGGCCATGGGGACGATGCTCCTGGTCGTGAACAAGTCGTACTCGCAGGGCTCGGTGCGCCTGCAGACGCCCTCGCCGCACGACGAGCCCCGCGTCGATCTCAACATGCTGTCGGACGAGCGCGATCTCGTGCGCCTGGTCGACGGCTTCCGCCGCCTTCACGCGATCATGGAGTCGGATGCGGTGAGGGACCAGATCACGCTCTGGTTCCTGGCCGGCTACTCGGATGCCGTCCGCCGCCTGATGGTGCCCTCGGCGGGGACCTGGCTGAAGACGGGCGCGGCGCGGATGCTGCTCGACCTCGGCGGGCCGGGGCGCCTGCTGCTCCGGCGCACGCTCGCCGGTGGGCGGGACGTGCACCGCATGGTCAAGGACGAGCGTGCGCTCGCGGACTGGATCAAGAGCGCTGTCTGGCCCGGCTGGCACGTCTGCGGGACCTGCCGCATGGGCCCGGACGGCGACCCGCATGCGGTGCTCGACGGCGCGTGCCGCGTGCGCGGCGTGGAGGGGCTCCGCGTCGTCGATGCCTCGGTCATGCCGACGATCCCGCGCGCCAACACCAACCTCACGACCATCGCCATCGCCGAGAAGATCGCCGACGGGATGCGAACGCCGGCGTGATACGGCACACTGTCGCCCGATCTCGAATCGCGAACTAGGGAGAGTGCTGATGGCACGGGTCACGGAAGCGACGCCCGACGGCGTCGTGAGGCTGGAGAACCGCTTTGCGGACGGCGCCGCCTTCATCGACGGCGCCTACGTGCCGATCGCCGAGGCGCGGATACCGATCCTCGACTGGGGCTTCACCCGCTCGGACGTCACCTACGACGTGGTGCACGTCTGGGGCGGCAAGTTCTTCCGGCTCGGCCACCATCTCGACCGCTTCGAGAAGAGCCTCGCCAGCGTGCGCATGTCCATCCCTCACGACCGGGACGAGGTGGTTGCGATCCTGATGCGGCTGATGCGCCTCAGCCAGCTGCGCGAGGCCTACGTCGAGGTGCTGTGCACGCGCGGGATGCCGCCCAAGGGCACCCGCGACCCCCGCGCCTGCGAGAACCGCTTCATCGCCTTCGTCATCCCCTTCGTCTGGATCGCGGACGAGGAGATGCGCGCCCGCGGCATCGACCTCCATCTCAGCTCCTACCTGCGAATTCCGCCGGGCTCGATCGATCCCACCGCCAAGAACTTCCACTGGGGCGACATGATCCGCGCTCTGTTCGAGAGCTACGAGCGGGGCTGCGACATGCCGGTGGTCGTGGACCTGGAGGGGAACATCGCCGAGGGGCCGGGCTTCAACGTCTTCGCCGTGAAGGGCGGCACCGCGACGACGCCGGGCGGCACCTGCCTCGAAGGCATCACGCGGCGGACCGCGCTGGACCTGTTGGGCGAACTCAACGTGAAGGGCGCGGTCGGCACCGTCTCGCCGGACGACCTGCGCGGCGCGGACGAGGTCTTCCTCACCAGCACGGCGGGCGGCATCCTGCCGGTCACGAAGATCGACCACGAGCCGGTGGGGGACGGCGCCGTGGGCCCGCTGACCGGGAGGCTGCGCGACCTCTACTGGGAGCGGCACGAGGACGACAGCGAGGCGACCCCGATCGACTACGAGGGCTGAGCCGGCACGGGCGCCGCGAGAGCCTTCGTCAGCGGCTGGCCGCGGGCGCGGCGCGCGGCATGATGATCGGCGGCATACCGGGGCCCAAGCGGGTCGGAGTCGGGCTCGAGGCCAGGGCCGGGCTGCTCCGGGGTGCCGCGACGGTGGGCCGCGTCGTCGGCACCACCCTCGGCCCCGGCGGGCGCGCGGTGCTGATCGAGCGCCGCCACGCCCAGCCCTGGGTCTCGACCGACGGCTACACCATCGCCCGCCACCTCGACCTCGACGACCGCTTCGAGGACATGGGCGGCCGCCTCGTCCGCCATGTCGGCTCCAGGGTGACCGACGAGGTCGGCGACGGCTCCACCACCGCGATGGTACTGGCGGCGGCGCTGATGGAAGAAGGGCACCGCGCCACCGCCGCCGGTGCCGACCCCATGAGCGTCAAGCGGGGGATGGAACGCGGTCTCGCCGCGGTCACGGCGGCACTGGAGGCGCAGTCCCGCCCCCTGCCGGCGGCGGGCGGCCTGGAGCGCGTGGCCCGGCTCGCCGCCGGCGGCGACGGGGAGATCGCGCGTCACCTGGCCGAAGCCATCCGCCAGGTGGGCCCGGACGGGGTGGTGACCATCGAGGAGGCGCAGGGCGTCGAGACCGAGCTTTCGGTGCACGAGGGCATGAGCTTCGATCAGGGCTACGTCTCGCCCGCCTTCGTCACCGACCAGGATGACATGACCGCCACCCTGGAGGACGCCTACGTGCTCATGCACGAGAAGACGATCTCCAGCGTGGATGCGATCGAGCCCGCGCTCCGCGCCTTCGCCAAGTCCTCGCACACGCTGCTCATCGTCGGCGAGGACGTGGTGGGCGACGCGCTGGCGACGCTGATCGTCAACAAGCAGCAGGGCGGGCTCCGCGTCGCTGCGGTCAAGGCGCCGGGCTTCGGGCGCTGGCGCAAGCTCATGCTGGAAGACATCGCGGTGATGACCGGGGGCGAGATCGTCACCGACGAGCTCGGCAACAAGCTGGAGAACCTGAAGCCCGCAATGATGGGCGCGGCGAAGCGGGTGCACGTCGCCCGCGACCGCACCACCATCGTCGACGGCGCGGGCGACGCGCGGGAGATCGAGCAGCGCTGCAACATGCTGCGCCGCGAGGCGGAGGCCGAGAAGTACCTGAGCTTCGACCGCGAGAAGCTGCAGGAGCGCCTTGCCCGCCTCGCCGCCGCCATCGCGCACCTGCGGTTGGGCGGTGCGACCGAATCCGAGCTTCGCGCCCGCAAGGAGCGTGCGACGGACGCGCTGAACGCAGCCCGCGCGGCGGCGGCCGAGGGCGTGGTGCCCGGCGGCGGCGTGGCCCTCGTACAGGCTTCCCGCGCGCTCAGACGTGTCCACGCCGGCAGCGACGACGAGGCGATGGGGGTCTCGGCGCTGGAAGCGGCGCTCAAGGCGCCGATGCGGCGGATCGTGGAGA
Source organism: Rhodospirillales bacterium (assembly GCA_028818855.1). GTDB lineage: Bacteria > Pseudomonadota > Alphaproteobacteria > UBA828 > UBA828 > WTGU01. The sequence continues at coordinate 11,575 of JAPPMY010000196.1, read as the reverse complement.
ATGCCGGCGGCGAGGGCCCCTACGCCGTTGCCCGCGCGCTCGCGCACGACAATCCGCGCTGGGGCTACGACGCTGGCGCGCGGCGCTTCCGCGACCTGCCCCGCGCCGGCATCGTCGATCCCACGCGGGTGGTGCGCACCGCGCTTCGGACGGCTGTCCCCGCCGCCGCCCGCGTCATCGCCGCCGAAGCCGCGATCGCCGGCTCACCCCCGCCAGCCGAGCCCGAGACCCAGGCGCTCCCCGAATCGGCCCTGCCGGGCGGCCAGGGCGGGGGTTAACCGCTCTCCGCGAGCGCTGCGGCGCTCCGGGGCGGGAGGAGGACGCCGGGGTTGAGGATCTCGTTGGGGTCGAGCGCGCGCTTGGCTGCCGCGAGCGCTTCGCCGAAGAGGGCTGGCCTCTGGGTCTCGTACCACGGCATGTGGTCGCGGCCGACGGCGTGGTGGTGAGTGATCGTCCCGCCCTCCCGGATCAGCACGTCAGACGCCGCTCCCTTGATCGCCCGCCACTGCTCGATCTCGGCGCCGGGCGCGGGCTGCGCGAGATAGGTGAAGTAGGGCGCCGGCCCGTCCGGGTAGACGTGGGTGAAGCGGCAGGTGACGTGACCGGCCTTGCCTGTCGCCTCCCGGATGGCGCGCTCCGTCGCCGCCTTGATGCGCGCGTGGAACGCCTCGAAGCGGTCCCAGGTGATCGCGGTCTCGAAGGTGTCGTGCAGCAGGCCGTGGGCGATCAGCCCCTCGCGATCATACGGCGCGCGGATGAAGGCCTCGCGCCACGCGTCCGCCAGCGGGTCGCGAGCCCGGTTCACGGCCTCCGGGTCGAAGACCGCGCCGTGGTCGGCCATGCACTCCAGCGCGCGGCTCATCCAGGCGTCCACGGGGTGGTCGGCGCTTTCGAAGGCGAGCACGGCGAGGTGGAAGCTGCCGTCGCCCGCACCCGCGAGCCGGGCCTCCTCGGAATCGACGAGGCGGAGGTTGGTCGGGTAGAGCCCGGCCTGGCCCGTGGCGCGTATGCCCGCCGCCGCCGCGCCGAAGTCGGCGAAGCGGAGCGCGGCCGAGGCGCGATGGGTCGGGCGGTCCTGCAGGCGCATCCAGGCCTCGGTGATGATGCCGAGCGAGCCTTCGGAGCCGATCATCAGCCGGTCCGGGCTGGGGCCCGCGCCGGAGCCCGGCAGGCGGCGGCTCTCCATGGTGCCGGCCGGCGTCACCGTGCGCAGGCTTTCGACGAACTCGTCGATGTGGGTGTAGAGCGTGGCGTAGTGGCCGCCGGAGCGGGTGGCGATCCAGCCGCCGAGGGTGGAGAAGCCGAAGGACTGCGGGAAGTGCCGGAGCGTGAGCCCTGCCGGCTTGAGCTGGGCTTCGAGCGCGGGCCCGAGCACGCCGCCCTGAATGCGGGCCGCACGGGAGGCCCGGTCGATCTCCAGCACCTTGTCCAGGCGGCCGAGGTCGATGGTGAGCGTGCCCGCGTACGCGTCGCCGACGGCGGGCTCGACGCCGCCCACCACCGTGGAGCCCGCGCCGTAGGGAATGGCCGCGAGCCCCGCTTCGCCCGCCCAGTCGAGCAGCGCTGCGACATCCGCCTCGTCCTCGGGGTAGGCCACGACGTCCGGCGCCACGGCGAAGTCGCGCGCCCAGGCGCGGACGTAGTCCGGGTAGGACTTGCCGTAGGTGTGGCTCGCGCGGCTGTAGGTGTCGCTCCGGCAGAGCGCGGCCAGCGCAGCGGGCGGTGCGACCCTGGGCGCGGGCAAGGCCAGCTCGCTTACCGCGGGCGGCGCCCTGTAGGGGCCGGGGCTGAGGCCGGCGAGCGCGCCGACGCGGCGCGCGATCCTGCCCGCGTCGGCCTCGCTCAGCGTTTCCGACTCGAGGCCCCAGCCCCAGAACTTGCGCCGTGCCTCCGCCATGCCGTTCAACTCCCCGAGGCCAGTGCCCGGCGCGGATGCGCAGCGCCGCGGTAGAGCACCTCGGCCTGCACCTCGACCTTGCGCCGCCACGCCGCCCGCGCCGCCGGGCTCATCTCCTCGGCCGGGCGCGGGTCGACGTCGAAATGGCGAAAGCGGTCGACGCCCCGCACCAGCATCGCGGACTCGCGCGGCTCATGCTGGAAGGCGTGCGTCGGCACGTACTCGACGAGGAAGACGATGCGCCGGTCTCGGCTCGCGTTGGGGCCGGAGGCGTGGCAGATCGCGTTGTCGAAGAGGACTGCCTCGCCCGCTGCCATCGGGAGCGAGACCGCAGCGGCCTCGTCGACGGGGGCGTCGATCTGCTGCTCGCGAGTGAGCAGGCTGTCGGTGCCGAAGTGCTCGCGGTGCGGCAGCAGCGCGCCGCGGTGGGAGCCCGGGATCACGCGGAGGCATCCGGCCTCTTCACTGCAATCCGAGAGCGCGAGCGCGGCGATCACCACGATCGGCCTGATGTCGCAGTAGGCGGTGTCCTGGTGCCAGCCGGCGAAGGTTCGGCCGTCCGGCTCCTTGAGCCTGAGCGAGACGCCCCAGACCAGCAGGTTCGGGCCGAGCAGGTCCTCCATGGGGTCGAGCAGGCCGTGGAGGCGGGTGAATTCGTCGATCCAGGGGCAGAGGAGCGATGCGCCCTGGTCCAGCATGTGGCGCTCGTCCGGCCAGCGGCGCTCGAAGCGCTCCAGCGCCGCACGGTAGCGCCGGGCCTCGTCTGCGCTCATGACGCGGATGGGCCCGCAGTAGCCCGCCTCGCGGAAGCCCCGCTGCTGCGCCTCGCTCAACCGCTTCGCCATCCGATCGCCCGCCTGCCTGCGTCTCGCGCGCAGTCATAGCAGGTTTCGGAGCGCCGGGTGAGCCGTTCGCCAGCCGTCGCCCGGACGTCGGATGCTCCGGTGTCGGCCGGCTCAGTTGAAGCCGCAGTCCTCGACGGTCGCGATCAGGGCGGACCAGATGCCGTCCCGCTCGCCGTAGCAGCCCCGGCGCCACTGGCCCTCGTGAACGTCGCCATCGGCGAAGTAGGCGGTGCCGGTTCCGTGCGGCCGGTCGCCGCTCCACCCGCCCTCGTAACGGTGGCCGGCGGCCCACTTGTAAACCCCGAAGCCGTGCCTGTGGCCTTCGTGCCATTCGCCTTCGTAGCGGGCGCCGTCGCTCCACCTGAGCTTTCCGACCCCGTGCTTCTTGCCGGCCTTCATGCCGCCTTCGTAGACGTTCTTGCCGAAGCGGCTGACCCAGACGAGCCGCCCCTTGCCCGAGGCCACGCCGTTCACGCAGGCGCCCGACCAGGTGAAGCTCTTGTGCTTGTGCCCCAGGCCGCCGTTCCACACTTGGCACGGTTGGTTTTCGGTGACAGACCAGTCGGAGCCGAACGGCTGCAGGGGCGCGGTTGCCCGCGCCTCCTTCACGAGCGGCGCGTAGATGTAGCTCGCATCCCCGTTCCCGCGCAGATCGACCTGCAGCCAGCCGCGGTCGCGCACGATGCCGGTCACGCGCACGGCGGCGCCCTCGGCAAGCACGACCCGCACGGCATAATCCCGCCCCGGGCCGGCACGCACGTTGGACGCCTTGGCCACCGTCATCACCCGGTCGACGGGATCGACCGTGTACGTCTCCGCCGCTTCTGCGTGCACAATCCAGAGCGAGGCCGCGACGAGCATCGCAGCCATCATCGCAAGCGTTCTCATGGTATCCCCTCCCGTGCGCGCCGTGTTGATCCGGCGCTGATCACGACCTCGCCGTTTCCGGCCATGAGCGCTATGTGTGCGGGAGCATAGCACACGCCGCGCGGCACTCATGCACGGCCTTTCCCGCGTGGTATTGCCGGCACGCGTCGACTAGCATTCCGGGCGGATGAGCCCTCCAGCCGTCGCGAGCCCGACACGGCCGACTCCATGCACGACGACCTTCCCGACCTCGACGCCTTCCTGCGGGCATTCGATCGAGAGGAGTCCTTCGCCTACCTGAAGATCAATCACGGATTCTGGGAGGCGCTGGCCGATGTCGAGTTCGAGATGGGGTGGCCGGAGAGCGATGAGGAACGCGCGCGAGCCGACGAGATCGCCCGCCGCCCTCATTTCTTTCTGGGTGGATTCGTCGATCAGTTTCTCGCCCTTCTCGAGGCCTCGGCCAGGAGCCACCCGCCGTCCCTGCACGTATGCCTCGAGCTGAGCGCATGGCCGGAGGACGGCCGGATCATCGGCACACCCTTTCGCCCCGAGCGGTCCGTGCCGGTCCTGGCGCGTTATTCGGCGCCGTTCCGGCGTCTCGCCAACGGTCTGCTGCTGAAGCAGGCGGTGAACGACGGCACTATCGGCCGCTTCCTCGAACGGCTCGGCTCCTACCGCGTCGTGCTCGTGGGACCCGACTACCTTTCGCCGTTCTTCGAGTTCGCGAGGGTGGGCGACGGAGAGTTCATTCCCATACACCCCAGCCGTGCGCGCGAGACGCGAGACGAGACGGAGACGCGAATCCGTGCCGCGCTCGGAAGTGCGACGAAGCCCGCGGTGGTCCTGCTGCAGGCGGGAACACTCGCGCCTTACTGGATCCTGCGGATGCACCACCGCCATCCGGGCGTGCGCTGGGTGGACGGCGGGCTGGCCTTCAGCATCTGCCATCCGCCGGACATCCTGAAGCGACCGTGGGGCAAAGCCTACCGGGCCGACATCGTCAAGACGTACAACGCGCTGAGCGGCGACGCCGCGCTCCCGGTCCGCCACCTGTTCGAAGGGGTATCCCAGGCGGTGGGCAGGGCCGCTGCGTCGCCCGACTCAACCCGGCCCTCGCTGGCCCGGGTCGCGTTTGTCGAGGAGAAGACCCCGGACCTGGGTCGCATCGAGCAGCTTCTCCGGCTGCCGGGCGAGCAGAACCACTGGACGAACCGCGGCCCGCTCTGCCGTGCGCTGGCCCAGGCTTACCACGCGTACTTCGGGCTTGGCGCGGAGCGCGCCGTCGTCCCCTGTGCCAACGGCGGCATGGCGCTCGAAGCGTTGGCACGACTGCACGACGCCCGCGCCGGAAAGCGCCTGCGCTGGGTGGTCAGCGCATTCTCGTTCCGCAACTTGGGGCGCGGTTACTTCGCCGGCGCGGCGATGGTGGACTGCGATGAGCGTGGCCTGCTCTCGCTCGATGAACTCTCCGGGATTCCGGCAAGCGAATACGACGGAATCGTCCTGACAAATCCGTTCGGACTCTGCCGGGACGTCGACCGCTACACCGTCTTCGCGGAGGCGAACGACAAGGCGCTCATTGTCGACAACGCAGCGGGGGTGCGCAGCGCTATTCTATCGGTCGCGTACCAGTCGTTGAGCTTGCATCACACCAAGCCCTACGGCGTGGGCGAGGGCGGCCTCGTCGTATTGCCTGCCGCGGCGGCGGAGGAGTTGTACCAACTGCTCGACTACGGCGCGTTGCCATCAGGGCGCGCCGGAAGCTGGTTGAACAACGGCAAGATTTCCGAGGTCGCGTGCGCCTTTCACCTGGACCGGCTCGAGCGCGCGCCGGAATGGGTTCCGTTCTACGAGATGCAGGCGCGCAGAATATTCTACATCTGCGAAAGGGTCGGCCTTCGGCCGTTGCTCCCGGTGGATCACAGGACTGTCGCGACAAGCGTGCCCTTCGTGGCGGGCGAGGCGATTCCGAAGCCGCGCATAAGTAACGCTCTCCTGACGCTGGGCAAGTACTACCAACCGCTCGCCCCGACGCCGGTGGCCTGCCGGCTCTACGGCCACATGATCAACGTGCCGTGCCACCCGGACGTCGCCCGCGTCGATACCGAAGAGTTGGTCATGATGTTGAGGCGGGTAACGAACAGTTGATTTCGCAGCCAGTAGCAGAAACGTTTCCAGGTGATCGATGGGGACAAGTCCCCTCGGATAGCCGGCGCTTCACTGATCGAAGCTGAGTGTTGGATATGAAGGATTGGCGCAAGCACTGGAATGAAGTTGAAATACGCGCCACGCAAAGCATGGCGGAATCGTTGCGTCAAGTGGGCAAGACTGTGACGGGTCAACCCGTTGAGTCGCACCAGATCGATCTCATCGCAGAGACCATTATGGCTAGGTTGGAGCTTGGGAGTGAGGACGTTGTTGCCGATCTCGGCTGCGGGAATGGACTACTGACTCAACGAGTCGCGCCACATGTTGCACGGATGGCCGGAATCGACGTGTCGGCGCCCCTGTTGTCCGTCGCGCGGCGCTGGCACGCTGAGCCAAATTGCAGCTACCATGCCGGTGATCTTGCGAAGCTCGGCCCGCTACCAGTGCCGGGAGTCACCAAAGTGTACTGTTACGAAGTGCTGCAGCATCTGACAACAACCGAGACGCGAGCCATGTTGGAAGCGTTGAGGGACCAACTGGGAGACCGTCTAATCCTGTTTGCGGGTTCAATTCCAGAGCGCGCAAAGCTAAGGATGTTCTACAACACGCCAAGCCGATGGTCCGATTACAAGCTTAGCGAGGCTGAAGGAACAGAGCCGATAGGGCATTGGTGGGACCGCGACGAACTGACTGCGTTGTGTGACGAACTCGGGCTCACTTGCGAACCGTGCGATCAGGCAACCGCGCTATATACAAGTCACTACCGGTTTGATGCCATGATCGTAGCCCGATGAAGCCGAGCAAGAGACTCGTCACCCGGCCCCTGTTTCTGCTTGGCATGCCTCGGTCCGGGACCACGTGGCTGTCGCAGATCTTCGAGTCGTCACCGGACTTCATTGTGCGTCTTTCCCCCAATTATTCCTGGGAATTCAAGAACCGTCTCGATCAGAATTCCTCCCGCGAAGAGTGGGCCTCCAGCTTCAGTTACGCCCTCCATGCCGATGACGAGTTCATAACCCAGAACTTTCGTCGTGTAACCGGCGAGCTGAGCACGTTTCCGCCGCGCTCCATGGAAACGGTCAAGCGGCTGGCCATCAAGGACACGCGCTTTCACGACCTCTACCAGCGCTGCATGGAGCTTTTCAGCGATGCCCAGGCCATCTATCTGGTGCGGCACCCTGGCGGCATGCTGAATAGCTGGTGGCGTTCGAAGGAGTTTCCTGCGCAGGCGAGGTTCGCCGACGAGTGGCGGGGAGGGGCCTGCCGCAAGATCGAGGGACCCGGGGAATACTGGGGCTTCGACGATTGGCGCGACCTGACGATGCGCTTTCTGGCCCTCGAAAGGCAGGCGCCCGCGCGTTATCGAGTATGCCGATACGAGGAACTTGTGCGTGACCGGGTAAGGATCGCGAGCGACCTGTTCGAATTCGCGGGATGCGCGTTGCGCCCGGAAACGCTGGCGTTCCTGGAGGAGTCCGAGAGTCGTCACGATGATCGAACCTACGCGGTGTTCAAGAATCCTTCAGTGGCGGAACGCTGGCGCTCGGAGCTGCCTGAAGACATCCGGGAGGCAATCCGGGCCGAACTGGCCGGGACACCGCTGGAGGACTATGCGTCGTGATCCTGGGGGTCATGCAACCCTATTTCTTTCCCTATCTCGAGCAATTCAGGCTGATCGCGGCGTGCGACCGCTGGATTATCTTCGACACCGTGGCGTATCGCCGAAAGACGTGGATGAGTCGAAACAGGATTATCAACCGCGACACGTCATGGAGCTACATCTCCGTGCCCGTCGCGAAGGGGGCGACCCTGGGCCCCGTGTCGGCCGCAGAGATAAGCAGGTCCGACTGGCGGGCAGACCTGGCGGATCGATTGAGGGTCTACGCGTACGAGGCGCCGTACTACGAAGAAACGTGCGAACTGGTGCGCGAGATCATCGCGCCGGATCACGCGACGCTAGCCGATCTCAACACCTGCGGATTGCGGACAATCTGCCGATATCTCGAGATCGAGACGCCGTGCGAGCGCTTGAGCGAGATGACGCTCGACCTGCCCGCTCGGGCGGAACCGGACGAATGGGGACTGCTCGTCTCGAAGGCGCTGGGGGCCGACGAGTACCGCAACGCGGCGGGCGGACGGGGGCTGTTCGACGTCGCGCGGTTCGAAGCTGCGGGAATCCGGCTGAGCTTCCATGAGCACCGTCCCGTGCGCTATGCCACCGGCAGCTTCTCGCCGGTAGCAGACCTCTCAATCATCGATCCGCTGATGTGGTGTGGCCGCCGGGCCGTGGCCGGTTGGGTTCACGACGACAGCCGCTGAAGCGCCCTCAGTCTTCCCCGCCGGCGCCCGGCCCGTGCGCCCCGCCCTTGCACCCGCTGCCTGCCGGTTGCGAGGATGCGCGCGGCCTTGAGGAGACGGCGTCGGAGGGCGGGTGAGCCAGTACCAGGTCTCGATCGACATCGGCGGGACCTTCACCGACTGCGTGGTTTCGGACGGGGCGCGGCTCGCGGTGGTCAAGGCGCCCTCCACCCCGCCCGCGTTCGAGCAGGGCTTCATGGACGCGCTGGCGCTCGCCGCCCGCGCCTTCGGCAACGACCTCGCCGAGTTTCTCGCGCGCGCGCAGCGCATCGTTCACGGCACCACGGTCGCCACCAACGCGCTGGTCGAGGGGCGGACCGGCGCGGTCGGGCTGATCTGCACCGCCGGCCACCCGGACGTGCTCACGCTGCGCGAGGCGCCTCGCAAGCGCGCCTTCGACTGGCGGCTGGACTACCCCCGGCCCTTCGTGCCCCGCGACCGCACGTTCGAGGTGCGCGGGCGCATCGACGCGCGCGGGAACGAAATCGCGCCGCTCTCGGAAGAGGACACGCGCGACGCGGTCGATCACTTCAGGCGCTGCCCGGTGGATGCCATCGCCGTCAGCCTGCTCTGGTCGGTGGCGGAACCTGCGCACGAGCGGCGCGTGGGCGAGATCGTGCGCGCGTTGTGGCCGGAGGTGCCGGTCACCCTCAGCCACGCGCTCAATCCGATCCCGCGCGAGTACCGCCGCACCATCGCGACCGCCATCGACGCCTCGCTGCACGGCATCGTGCCCGCCTACCTCGGCCGGCTGGAGAGCGCGGTGCGCGACGCGGGCTTTTCCGGCACGCTCCTCGTCGCCAACTGCCAGGGCGGCATGATGACCGTGGGCGAGATCGCCGCGCGGCCGATCCACGCGGTGATGAGCGGGCCGACGCTCGCCCCCATCGCAGCGCTGGCGCTCTCGGACGAGCCGGACATCGTCGTCATCGACATGGGGGGCACGACCTTCGACGTCTCGGCGATCCGCAGCCGCAGCCTGATCCGCACCACCGAGGCGCCGATCGCGGGCGACCTGCTGGGCCTGCCCAAGATCGACGTGCGCTCGGTGGGCGCCGGCGGCGGCAGCATCGCCTGGGTCGATTCCGGCGGCCTGCTGCGGGTGGGGCCGGTGAGCGCCGGCGCCGATCCGGGCCCTGCGGCCTACGGGCGGGGCGGCACGCGGCCGACCGTGACCGACGCCAACCTGGTGCTGGGGCTGCTCGACCCCGACTACTTCCTGGGCGGCCGGCTGCCCCTCGACGCGCAAGCCGCAGAGCGCGCGGTGGGCGGGGTGGCGCACGTGCTCGGGCTGGCGGTGGCGGAAGCGGCCTACGCGATCCACGTGACCAGCAACGAGAACATGATCGCGGCGATCGAGGACATCACGGTCAACGAGGGCATCGACCCGCGCGAGAGTTTCCTGGTGGCCGGCGGGGGCGCCACCGCCTGCCACATCGGCGAGATGGCCCGCGCGCTCGGCATCGAGCGCTTCATGGTGCCGGGCGTCGCTGCGGGGCTCAGCGCCTTCGGCGGGCTGGTGACGGACATCAGGGGCGAGGAGACGGCGACGCTCCACACCAGCGACCGGCACTTCGCGCTCGATGCGGTCAACCAGACCCTGGCGGCGCTGCAGGCGCGGGCACGGCGCTTCCTCGAGCGCGCGGGCGTGCCGGAAGGGGAGCGGCGTTACGAATACGCGTTCCAGGCCCGCTACAAGTACCAGTCCTGGGAGATCGAGGCGCTCTTCGAGCCGGGCGACGGCGGGCTTGGCGCGGGCGACGTGCCGGCGCTCGCGGCTGCGTTCCACGACATGCACGAGCGCATCCACACCATCCGCGAGGACGACGGCGAGGTCGAGTTCACCACGTGGACCGTGCGCGCCATCGGCACCGGCAGCGCTGCCGAGGCGGCACCGGCCGGCGCGAGTGGCGGCAGGACCTTGCCCGAGCGGGGGCGGCGCACCGTCTATCTCGGCGAGGAGCGAGCCTTCCGCCAGCTCCCCGCCTATGACGGCAACGCGCCGCCGGCGGGCGCCGAGGTCGCGGGGCCTGCGCTGATCGACAGCGATACGACGACGATCCTGCTGCTCGCGGGCCAGAGGGCGCGCGCGGACGCGCACGGCAACTTCCACATCGCCCCTGCGGGCGGCGGTTGAGGGCAGCGTCATGGCAGAGACGGTAGAACGCTTCGACCCGCTGCTGATGGCGGTCCTCTCCCGCCGGCTGGAAGCGATCATCCGCGAGATGAGCAACACGGTGATGCGGGCCTCGCGCTCGGCCGTCATCACCAACGCGCGCGACATGTCCTGCGGCATCCTCACCTACGACCACCGGCTCATCTGCGTCGAGGAGGCGATGCCGATCCACGTGAGCGCGCTGGAGCTGACGACCCGGCCGATCACGGCGCTCTTCGACGACGTGAAGGAGGGCGACGCTTTCTTCAACAACAGCCCCTACCACGGGGTGACGCACCACGCGGACATGACGCTCTGCGTGCCCGTATTCGCCGACGGCGAGCCGCTCTTCTGGGTGCTGTCGCGCTCGCACCATGCCGACGTCGGCGCGCCGGAGCCCACCACCTACCTGCCCTACGCCGCGACGCTCTACCAGGAGGGCGTGCACTTCCCCTGCGTGCGCATCCAGGAGGGGCGCGAGGACAAGGCGGACATCGTGCGCATCGGCCTGCAGAAGATCCGCGCGCCCAACGTCTGGTACGGCGACTACCGCGCCCAGGTCGGCGCCTGCCGCATCGGCGAGCGCAGGCTGAAGGCGCTGGTGGCGCAGTACGGCATCGGCACGATCCGCGCCTTCGTCGAGGCATGGATGGACTACGGCGCGCGCAGGGCGGCGGCGGCGATCCGCGCGCTCCCCGCCGGCACCTGGCGCTACACCTGCAGCCACGACCCGATCCCCGGCGTCGCGGACGACGGCATCCCGATCACGGCCGAGGTCACGGTCGAGCCGGAGGAGGGGCTCATCACCGTGGACCTGCGCGACAATCCGGACTGCGTGCCGGGCGGAGTCAACCTCTCCGAGGCCTGCGCTGCCGGCTCCTGCCGGATCGGCGTCTTCTACAACCTCGACCCGACGATCCCGCACAACGAGGGCAGCGCGAGCCGCATCAGGGTCAAGCTCAGGGACGGCTGCGTGGTGGGCCGGCCGACCTTCCCGGCCGGCACCTCGGTCGCCACCACCAACGTCAACGACCGCCTCATCAACGCCGTGCAGTGCTGCTTCGCGCAGATCGGCGCGCCGCACGGGCTGGCGGAAGGCGGCGGCAACTTCTCCGCAGGGCTCGGCGTGGTCTCCGGCATCGACGACCGCGACGGCGAGGCGGTGCCTTACGTGAACCAGTTCTGCGTCGGCCTCTCGGGCGGCCCCGGCACGCACGGGCACGACGGCTGGCTCACCTACGAGGCGCCGGACGGCGGCGGCGTGCTGGTGATCGATTCGATCGAGATCGACGAGGCGCAGTA
>JAPPMY010000214.1 GCA_028818855.1 Rhodospirillales bacterium | reverse complement strand
AGGCTCGGCTACGACCGCGAGGCCTGGACCGCCATGGCGGCCGCCTCGATGCGCGCCGAGGACGACGATCCCGACGGCGGCGCCTGGCATTGAGCGACAACGCGCCAATTTCCCAGCGCGACAGCGTTGAGCGCTTGTTCATGATGTATGAGGAGACGCGCACAACACTGGAATCACCGAAAACGGTGAGACGCAGGGCAGGAAGAATGGGGCGGTCGGGCGGATGCCCTGACATTCCCGCCGAACGCCGAGGCTGACGATGAACGATCCCCATGTGGTAGCTCTGAATTACCGCATCGATCATGGCGATACGATCGACTACAGCCATGCAGAGCCCCTCGACCGGGAGGAACCGGGCTTCCGTCTGACGGTCGAGGACGGGAAGGTCAGGTTCGAGCTCAAGGAGCATCACGCAACCGAGGAGCAGGCGAGGGAAGCCGTCGCGGAATACATCCGCGAGTGGGAGTTCGACGCCACCCTGGAATACGGCAGTTCCGATTCATTCCGATTGGCGTTCGAGAAGCCGGAAATCGTCGATCGAAAGCCGACGCCCGGGCGGATGAGCATTGCGGCGTACATCCCCGCCCCGTCTGCCTCCCTCGCAGTGAGCGTGCTGACTCGACCTCCTGCTTATCCCCAGCCGCCGTCCGACGTCGCTCTCAATCCGGACGCCAGAACGATGCATCAGCGCTATCTGGGTTATCGCGGCGGCCGCGAGCCGCTGGCCAGCATGGCGAATTTCTGCCTGACCGTCCTTGAGGCCTCTACAGGAAAACGGAAGAGGAAGCGGCCTGCCGCCGCCAAACTGTACAATGTCGATGAGCGGATTCTGGACAAGATCGGTGAGTTGTCGGCGCACAGGGGCGGGGCAGACGCGAGAAAGGCGGACGGCGTCGCCACGGAATTCAGCTCGCCGGAACGTCATTTTCTGGAGCGGGTGCTGAAGGCGATCATCCGCCGGGTTGCACAAAGGGAACGCATGCCCGACGCCGATCTCCCGAAGATTTCTTGGTCGGATCTGCCATCGATCCAACAACGCACAGAACCTGCGCCGAAGAGCGAGAAGTAGCTTCGCGCTGCTCGCCGTCTCCATGTTCGCCCCGGCAGTGCCGCGAAGCATCGCGCTGCATGCGTCCGCCGCCGCCTGGGTCGCGTCCTTTGCACTCTTCGTGCTGGCCTGCGGCCCGAAGATGCTGCGCCCGCGGCTCGATCCAGCGAGGTAGCCGGCCCCGGCGGAACCGCGTCCTTGCCGGCCGTTCCTGCTGCGCAGCCGGCCCGTCCTCGTCCGTGGTCGCGCGTGTGCCCCCAGGGGCGCCAGAAAGCCCACGGACCAACGCGAGCGACTGCGCAGGATTGACATTCCCGCGTAGGTCCTCCATACGATGTCCCCAGAACTTCTGAATTGCCGACCCCGTTGCGGGCGGCAGACCCTATGGCCACCACCATGGTGGCCATAGCCATTTTTCGGGCCGGGATGAAAATCTGCTTCATCGACGAGGCGGGGGACCTCGGAGCACTTGCCGCTCCGCCGCAACCCAACGATCAACCCGTCCTGGTCATCGGCGGGCTCTTCGTCGACGCCGCCGACCTCGCGAGCTTCACGGCCGACTTCCTTGCCCTGAAGCACCGGTATTTCCCGAACCTGCCCTATCCGTCGCCCAGGCCGCCGGACCGCATCCTGCCCGAAATCAAGGGCGCCGAAATCCGCAGGAACGCGACACGGGGCAACGCGCGCCAGCGCCAGCATGCCTACGGCTTTCTCGATCGCATCATGGGCCTGTTGCAGCGTTACGAGGTCCGGCTCGTCGCCCGCATCTGGGTCAAGGCCCCCGGCGCGACCTTCGACGCCACCTCAGTCTACACCTCGTCGATCCAGGGCATATGCAGCTACTTCGACCACCACCTCGCCCAAGCCGGTGACATCGGCGCCTGCATCGCCGACAGCCGGAACAAGTTCAAGAACGTCCGCGTCTCCCACTCGATCTTCACGCAGAAGTTCGGCGCGACGGCGCGGCGCTATCCGCGCATCGTCGAATTGCCGACCTTCGGCCACAGCGACAATCATGCCGGTCTCCAGGTCTGCGACCTCGTCTGTTCCGCCCTGCTCTATCCCATCGCCTGCCATGCCTACTGCTCGGGCCATGTCGACAACATCCATGTCCAGCCGGCCGCCGAGAGACTTCGGCATCGTTACGGCGACCGGTTGAAGGCCATCCAGTACCGGTATCTCGACCCCGCCTCCGACCGGCACCGCGGCGGCCTCGTGGTCTCCGATCCCATCGAGCACCGGAACGCCTCGCTGATGTTCGGCTGATACGGGCCGCACCTATCCGGTCCGTCAGCCTGCTGCGCCGCCGGCCCGTCGCCGTCTCGCCAAAGGCGGGGGCCGTTTCGCTGAAGGCAGCGGCCGTTTCGCCTGTCCCTCCACTGCGTAGCCGGCTCCTCGCCGTCCGGCAGCCGGCTGAGCCTCGCATGCCACGCCGAGGCTCCGCAGCCGGCCCATCGCCGTCGGCGGTCAGCCGTGCCGCGCGAGCCATAGCCAGGCGAGCCACACCGGCACGCTGAGCAGCGCAGCCCAGGCTGCGATCGCCACCGGGCCGAGCAGGCCGGCGAACACCGTCGCCGGAATCGTCAGCACGCCGAGCCCGATGCCCGCCGCCCAGGCCCCGCGCCGGTAGCCGAGACGCCAGAGGCGGCGGCAGCCCAGCGCGAGCGGCAGGCCGCAGGGGACGGTAACGGCGAGCGACCCAAGGGCCGCCATCGCCTCCCCCGAATCCGCGAACGCGCCGG
>JAPPMY010000108.1 GCA_028818855.1 Rhodospirillales bacterium | reverse complement strand
GCGGCGGGCCGCTGTCGCGGCCTGTCGCGCGTCCGTCAAGAACGGACGCGCTCTAACGCTACTCGGCGCCGTCCTGCAGGGCCTGGCGGGCGTCGGCGATGGCGATGCGGAAGTGCTCCAGCGGCAGCGCGCCGCCGATCAGGCGATCGCCGACGACGAAGGCGGGCGTTCCGCTGATGCCGAGCGCACTGGCGAGCGCGGCGTTCCGCTCGATCAGCGCGTCCAGGGCGGGGTCCTCCATGTCGCGGGCGAGGCGCTCGGTATCGAGGCCGACGGAACGGGCGACGGAGAGGATGTGGTCGCGATCGAAGGAGCCGTCCGTCTCCATCAGCGCCCAGTGAAACGCCTCGTAGCTACCCTGGCCCCGCGCCGCCAGCGCCGCGTAGGCCGCCATCGTCGATTCCGGCCCCAGAATGGGGAACTCCTTGAAGACGAGGCGCAGGTCGTCGTTCTCCGCCAGCAGGGTCTCCACGGTGGGCTTGACCCGCCGGCAGTAGCCGCAGCGATAGTCGAAGAACTCGACCAGCGTGATCGCGCCGTCGGGATTGCCCGCGACCGGCGCCTCCGGGTCGGAGAGCAGCTCGTCGCGGTAGAATTGAATCGCTGACCGCGCCTGTTCGGCCTCCTGTGCGGCCCGCCTGGCTTGCAGCGCCTGCTGCACCTCGATCAGCACCTCGGGGTGCTCGAGCAGGTAATCCCGGATGATCTTCCGGATGGCATCGACCGGCAGGTCGTCGGCCGAGATGGCGGATGCTCCGCCGCTGTCGGCCATCTGCTTGCCGGTGCCGGGGTCGCAGGTGCCGTCCTCCACGCTCCCGGTGTCGCAGACGATTTCCGCCTGCCCGGGCGCGGCGACGATGAAGGCAAGGGCCAATGCCAGCCCTGTTGCGGCAAGGGTGCGGACGAGCATCTTCTGTCTCCCTGGCGTGAGGGGATCGAGAGTACCCGCGCGCTGCCCCCGCCGCCAGCCTGCGGCGGACTCTACAGCCGCACGGTGCCGCGCGCGCGGAAGCGGAGCGTCGCGAGCACGAGGCCGACGAAGACGAGCCCCACGCCAGCGAGCCGTTGCGGCCCGAGGCTCTCGTCGAGCAGCAGCGCGGTGCTGATGAGACCCGAGATGGGGATGACGAGCGAGAAGGGCGTCACCAGGTAGGCCGGATACTGGCGCAGCAGGTAGCTCCACAGCATGAAGCCGAAGCAGGTGGCGATCAGGCCGAGGAAGAAAAGCTCGCCGATGGTGACCCAGCTTATGTCGGCAAGCGCGGTGAAGGCCGCCGCCCCGCCTTCGAAGACGTAGGAAAGCCCGAGCAGTGGGACCACGCCGATCAGGTGCGCCCAGGCGATCAGGCGAAGCAGATCGTCGGTGCCGGCGAGCTTGATGATCATATTGGAGCAGGCCCAGCACACCGAGGCCGCGAGCACGAAGCCCAGCCCCGTGATCGTCGGCCCGCCCGGCAGCGTGAGCCCGATGATCGCGATGCCTGCGCCCGAGACCGCGATTCCCGCATACTGGGCGCGCCCCGGCCTCTCGCGCAGGATCGCGAAGGCGAAGATCGTGGTGAAGAAGACCTGGGACTGGAGAAGCAGGGAGCTCAGCCCCGCCGGCATGCCGAATTCCATGCCGAAGATCACCAGCGACATCTGGATCGTGCCCTGGGTGAGCCCGATGCCTAAGGTCCAGTACCAGGCGATCGCCGGCGGCCGGAACAGGATCAGCACCGGCAGCGCGGCGGTGGCGACGCGGAGCCCGCCGAGCATGAGCGGCGGCAGCGCGTCGAGCAGCTCGCGCATGACCACGAAGGAAAAGCCCCAGAGGCCGGTCACGGCGAGAGCGAGCGCGATGTGGGGGATGGACATGGAGCAGATGCGTCGCGCCAGGGCCGGGAGCGGCGTTGCGGCCGCCCCGGCCGGCGGCTAGCCCGCTTCTCGTTGCTCGGGACGGCGCTGGATGACGAAGATGACGCCCAGCATGAGGCAGACGAGCGCGAGCCAGACCCAGTGGCTGTGGGTCTCGCCGAAGAAGAGGAAGCCCCAGCCGATTCCTGCGAGGGCGACGATGAAGTTCACCGTCGAGAAGAAGACCGGGCCGAGAAAGCGGATCAACTCGACGAAGAGGTAGATCCCCAGCGTCTGCACGAACGTGGCGGTGATCAGCGCCCAGTCGCCGGCATCCATCCGGCCGTCGAACCACCACCACCCGTCCGTCGCCGCCACCAGCGCCAGGATCGGCAGCGTGCCGAAGAAGAAGTAGCCGAAGGCGAAGTGCAGCGATTCGGTCGCGGGCGGGCGCATCAGCGCAGTGGCGAGGCTGGTCGTGGCGTAGCCGATCGGCAGCAGGAGCGTGAGCAGGATCCACGGCACCAGCTCGCGCGAGGGCAGGCTCGTCTCGGGCACGACCAGAAGGGCGACGCCCACGATGCCGACGGCGAGGCCAATCACACGCGGCCACCAGACCGTCTCGAGCCGGAAGGCGACGGCGCCCGCATAGGTCAGGATGGGCGCCAGCACCACGAGCATGCTGATGATGCCGGCGGGCACGCCCTCGCCGCTGACGTAGCCCACGGTCAGGTAGGGCACGCCCTGCCCGCTGATGCCGGCGATCGCGTACGAGATGATGTGCCGCAGGCTGAGCGGCGGCAGCCGTCCCTGGCCGAGCGAGAGCAGCAGGGCCACGGCGGCGCCGCCCATGCCCATGAAGAGGACGAAGCTGGTAAACGGGATGCCGCTCGCGATGCCGACGCCGGTGAGCGAATAGCTCAGCCCGTAGAGAACGCCGGTGAGGAAGAGCAGCGCGA
>JAPPMY010000293.1 GCA_028818855.1 Rhodospirillales bacterium | reverse complement strand
ACCCAGATCAACGCCGACTGGTTTCAGAAATAACCGCTAGTGTGGTGGGGGGGGGTTTTTTTTTTTTTTTTTTTTTTTTTTTTTTTTTTTTTTTTGTTTGTGGGGGGGGGGGGGGGGGGGGGGGGGGGGCCGCCCCCCCCGGCCCCCCCCCCCCGCGCCCCGGCCCGCCGGTCAGGTCCAACTCGTAAACGAACTCATGGGCGAGGCGTCGCAGAGCACCTCGACCTGGTCGCGGGCCAGCTTCTCGAAGGCGAGGCAGAGCGCGACGTCGGCCTCGCTGTCGAAGGTGCCGACCTCGCGGCCGGTGGCGATCTCGATCACCGTCCAGCTCGGGTCCCAGACCGGGATGCCCTTGAAGTGCTGCGAGCGGTGATAGGAACGCTCGGCGCACGGCGCGCAGCGACTGGCCCCCTGGGAGGGCGCGCCGCAATCGGTGCACTGGCCGCTGGCGCGCCGCTCGGCATAGCGCCGCCGCGCGTTCTCGTTCCGGCGCTCCGGCGACTGCTGCGCGTAGTGGAGGAGGGCGCAGGGGCCGCAATAGGTCATGCCGTCGAAGGCGGGCGTGCCGCACTTGGTGCAGAGCCCGGCGGCCCGGCGCTCGGCATACTTGCGGCGACCCCGAACCCGGCGCTTTTCCTTGCAGGAGGCGCAGGTGGCCGTGCCCTCGATTTCCGGCGGCTCACCGCACTTCACGCAGAGCCCCGCCGCGCGCCACGCCTTCTTGCGCCGCTTGTGCCTGGCTCGGGCCGCCCGGCGCTTGGCCTCGGGGTCGGCCCCGCCATAGGGCTTTCCGGCAGCCTTGCCGGCGGCGTAGCGGGCGCGGTCGTCGGCGCGGCGCTGCCCCAGGCAGGGTTCGCAGGTGACGCGCCCGGGCGCCGCCGGGGCGTTGCCGCAGGACGTGCATATGCCCTCGGCGCGGCGCGCCTCGGCCACGCGGCGATTGCGCCCGCGCTCGTACTCGCGCGTCTTCTCGGGATCGCGGCGCGGAATGCCGGCGGCCCTGAGCCGCGCGTCCCTGGCCCGCCCGGCGGCGGCGTCCTTCTCCAGGCACGGCGCGCACTGGCTGCGCTCGGGCGCGGGAGGGCGATGGCCGCATTTGGGGCAGAGACCCCGGGCGACGCGCGCGGCGGCCTGCTTGTGATAGCGGGCGCGGTCGCCGGGCCGCTTCTTGGCGGCGCACGGCTCGCACCGGGTCCGCTCCGGTGCCGGCGGACGCTTGCCACACGTCAGGCAGAGGCCCCTGGCGCGGCGCGCGGCGGTCTGACGATGGTAGCGCTCCCTGTCACGGGCGCGTCTCGCCTCGATGTCCAACTCGGTCATCGTCGGTGCTCCCTGTTCGGATCGGACTGCGGATGGCGGGCCGGCGGTGCAGCAGGGAATGCCCCCGCCGCGCCGCGCCGGCTCACCACGGGGGCGCGGTAAACGAACTCATGGGACTCGCGTCGCACAGCACTTCGACCTGGTCGCGGCCGAGCTTCTCGAAGACGAGGCAGAGCGCGACGTCGGCCTCGCTGTCGAAGGTGCCGAGATCCCGGCCGGTGGCGATCTCGATCACCGTCCAGGTGGGGTCCCAGATCGGAATGCCGCGGAACGCCCCCGAGCTTTCCCGGTGCTTGCGCGAACAGGGCTCGCAGCGCGCCACGCCGGGCGACGGCGCGTTGCACTGGACGCAGCGGCCCTTCGCCCGCCGTTCGGCATAGCGGGCGCGTCTGGCGGCGTATTCCGCCTCGCGGTCGCGGCGCTCCTCCTTGGCGACGAGGCAGGGCGCGCAGTAAGCCGTCCCGCCGTGGGTGGGGGTCTTGCACTTGACGCAGATACCGGCCGCCCGGCGGGCGTCGTAGCGGGCGCGCGCGGCCTCGCGGCAGGACTGGCACTCGGCCACCCCCTGGGCCGGCTTGCCGCACTTGGGGCAGTCGCCCCGGGCGCGCCGCTCGGCATAGCGCCGGCGGCCGGCCTCCAGCCTCGCCCCCGGGTTGCGCTGCCGCCGCTCCTCGCGGACCGCGGCGCAGGGCTCGCAATAGGCTTTCCCGCCGGGCGTCGGGGTAGCGCAGGTGACGCACAGTCCGGCGGCGCGGCGTTCGCGATTGCGGTCGCGTTTCGCCTGCCGCCGGTCCTCGCGGCACGGCTTGCACATCGCCCGGCCCACCGCGGGCGGGGCGTTGCCGCAACGGACGCAGATACCGGCCGCCCGGCGGGCTTCGCTGCGCCGGCGGCTGCGCTCGCGGTCCGCCCGGCGCTTGGCTTCCGGATCGCGCCCGCCATACGGTATCCCTTGAGCCTTGGCCCGGGCGTGGCGCTCGCGGTCGTGCGCGCGGCGCGCCTCGGCGCAGGGCTCGCAGAGCGTGCGTTCCGGAGACGCCGGGGCGCTGCCGCACCTGGTGCAGATGCCGGCGGCCCGGCGCTCGGCGTGCTGGCGGCGGCTGCGCTCGCGCTCGTATTCGCGCGCCTTATCGACATCGCGCCGGGGCTTGCCCTCGGCCCGGAGCCGGACGGTGCGGGCCCGGTCGGCGGCGCGGCGCTTCTCCAGGCAAGGCTCGCAGAGCGTCCTCTCCGGCGCGGGCGGAACCTTCCCGCATTTGAGGCAGAGCCCCGCTGCGCGCCGTTCAGCGGAACGCTCGTGGAAGCGTTCGAGATTGCGCCGCTTCTTCGCGATATCGCGATGAGCCATGACGGCCTCCCACCTGCCGATCCGGGAATGGACGGAAGGACGCCCCGCCGCCTGCCCCGGCCCGAGAGCCGGGGGCGGGACGGCAGGACGTCCGGGAAGGGGGCCGTCAGCCCTTCTGCTTGCGGTCGCAGAGA
>JAPPMY010000043.1 GCA_028818855.1 Rhodospirillales bacterium | reverse complement strand
GTTGCCCGGCGCGGAGGGCCTGTGAGGGACCGTGGGCAGACCTGGCGACAGCAGCGGGGCGGGTCAGGCGGGCGCGCCGCACCAGCGCGACGAAGGTCTACGAGCCCGGCCGCTCGCCCGGACCCGTTACCGAGGCGCTCTGCTGGAGCCATGGACAACGCAAGTTCTATGAGCTCGCCGATATCGCGGCTGGCAAGAGGCGCGGCAAGAGCGCGCCGCCGATCTCGCCGCTGGCGCTGGAGGCGGTGACGCGGATGGACGCGCTGTTCGATATCGAGCGCACGATCAACGGCGAGAGTGCCGCTCGTCGCAGAGCTGGAAGACTGGATGCGCACGGAGCGCGCCGGGCTCTCGCGCCACGCCGCCGTGGCCAAGGCGATGGACTACATGCAGAAGCGCTGGGACGGCTTCACCCGCTTCCTCGATGACGGTCGCATCTGTCTCACCAATAACGCCGCCGAGAGGGCGCTCAGGCCGCTCTGTCTCGGACGCAAATCACGGCTCTTCGCCGGCTCCGATCGCGGCGGCGCGCGGGCCGCTGCGATGTACACCCTGATCGGCACCGCCAAGCTCAACGACATCGACCCCCAGGCTTGGCTTGCCGACGTTCTCGATCGCATCGCCGAGATGCCGCAGAACCGTCTGCCCGAGCTCCTACCCTGGCATTGGAAGGCCGATCGGCAGCAGGCCCTCGCCGCATAGCTCGCAGCCTTCACCGAAGACTTACTCTGCGTCGGTATGAATGCCCACACGGGGGCTGGTCACGCGAAGGGAGTCCCCCAGAAGGTAGCGAGGACCGGGGCCCAGGCGGCCGGCTGCATCGTCGGGGTTGTAGAGGGCGCACGTGTCGAGCGACAGGCAGCCGCAGCCGATGCACGACGATAGCTTGTCCCGCAGGCGCTCAAGGGCGGCGATCCGTTCGTCGAGCCACGGTGTCCACCGCCTCGCGAGCCGGTCCCAATCCTCGCGGGTAGGAGTACGACCCGCGGGCAGGTCGTCGAGAACCGCGCGAATCTCCTCCAGCGACAAGCCGACCCGCTGGGCAGCACGGATAAACGAGACCCGGCGAATCACGTCCCGGGTGTAGCAGCGCTGGTTGCCCGGCGTGCGGATCGATTCGATCAGCGCCTTTTCTTCGTAGAAGCGAAGCGCCGACGTGGCGAGCCCCGTCCGGCGGGCGACGTCGCCGATCGAGAGGGTGAACCTCTGAGGCCGTCGGGTGTTCATGGTCTTGACCTCAAGTTTACTTGAAGTTCTAGCATGGCTCCCGGACGCGCTTCAACACACGCTGGCAGCCACAGAAATCCCTCATGCAAGAGCACGAACAGCAGAGCAGTGTACTCGCTGCGGCGGCCTCCCCCCTGAAGCCGCGAAGATGGGGTTGTTCAGACTTTCCCTAGGTGGCGTCTCCTTCGGCCGGACTCTCCGAAAGGGCCCTGATCTTGATCTTACCACCGGTGTCGATGGCGTCCTCTTCTTGAACAGCCGCTGGCGCGATCAGCGCCGCCGCACCGGCCAACGCTGCCAGTCCTGAGATCTTCATCGTTTCTCCTGTTGAAGGTCATGCGGTGACTCACGTCCTGGCCGTCGATTCACCGGCGCTTGTAGGAAGCGATAAGAAACGTTATAACATCACAATATGCTTCGCAAGGTGAGATGAGGCGATGACGAAACCGCCGAGTCGACCCCGCACCGGTCCGGACTGCCGCGGGCCGCACTCGGCGCGCGAACGGGTCGCGCTGGCAGTATCGATTTGCGAGGAGCGCGGCGTACAGATGACCGCGCTGCGGAAGCGTGTCCTGGAGCTGCTGTGGGCGAAGGGCCGGCCGACGGGCGCCTACGAGCTGATCGAAGCGGTCAAGCTCAGGGAGTCGCGGCCGGTCGCACCGCCGACCGTGTATCGGGCGCTTCACTTCCTGATGGCGCAGGGTCTCGTCTCCAGGATCGAGAGCCTGAACGCCTACGTCCCGTGCGCCCATCCCGAGCGCGACCACGATTGCCTGTTCTTCATCTGCAGCGGCTGCCGTGCCTCGGTCGAGCTGGAGGATCCGCGGATCGGCGGACTGCTAGCCGAGGATGCCGCTGTCCTCGGGTTCGTCGCGACACGCCGCACGGTCGAGGTCGAGGGCATGTGTGCGCGCTGCGCGGAAGCCAGCGCGGCCTAAGCGGGAACGGGAGCCGCACCCGTGGAGAGCCGGTATCCGGACGGCCCGCCGCGGCGGGCGGACGTGAGCGCCGCCGCTCGGCAGGGAGCGCCGGCATGAGGAGACGGCACACAGCTTCAATCCGGCTGCTGCCGCTCGGCGCCGGCCCCCGGCTTCTGGGCGCGGCCCTGATCGTTGCCGCGCTCTGGGGTGCGTTCTTCTGGGCGACGTCGACGCCGGGTGGGCCATGACCTACGCGCTCAAGTTTCAGGACCTGAGCCTCGGCTACGACCGGCATCCGGCCGTGCATCGCCTTCACGGCGAGATCGACGAGGGCAGCCTGACGGCCATCGTCGGACCCAACGGGGCCGGCAAGTCCAGGGTGCTGAAGGGGGTGACCGGCTCGCTCCGCCCGCTCCAGGGTCAGATCGCCTTCGGCGGGCTCGCGCGCGACGACATCGCCTACCTGCCGCAGCAATCGGACGTCGACCGGTCTTTCCCGATCGCAGTTGCCGACATCGTGGCGATGGGCCTTTGGCGGGAGATCGGCGGCTTTGCGGGCTTGCGGTCCAGTCACCGCGCGCGCGTCGCCGACGCAATTTCCGCAGTCGGCCTCGAAGGGTTCGAGAAGCGGCCGATCGGGTCGCTCTCGGGCGGGCAGT
>JAPPMY010000112.1 GCA_028818855.1 Rhodospirillales bacterium | reverse complement strand
TCGGGCAAGCCCGGCCCGGTGCACCTGCAGTTCCGGGGCAACGAGGGGCAGATCGACTACGAGGAAGCGGAGATGGAGCCGCTGGCCGAAGCGCTGTTCGCGCGCGTGCCGCCCTTCAGGCCCGCGCCCGACCCGGAGCACGCCCGCGCCGCGCTCGCAGCCATCGAGGCGGCCGAGCGGCCGGTGTTCGTCGCCGGCGGCGGCGTTCGCGCATCGGGCGCCGGCCCGGAGCTGGTGACGCTCGCAGAGCGCCTCGCCGTCCCGGTCGCGACCTCGCTCCACGGCAAGGACACGATCACCGGGGACCACCCGCTCTCGGTGGGCGTCGTCGGGACCTACTCCCGCGAGAGCGCCAACCGGGTCGTCGGCGAGGCCGACCTGGTCTGCTTCGCAGGCTCCGAGACCGGCGGCATGACCACGCACTTCTGGCAGGTGCCGCCCATCGGCACGCCGGCCGTGCAGATCGATATCGAGCCCCAGTCCTTGGGGCGCAACTACCCCCTCGAGGCGGCAGTCTGCGCCGATGCGAAGCTGGCCCTCGCCTGGATGTTGGACCACGCCGATGCACGCTCGGCCGAGCGTCGCGCGCCGTGGGCAGCCCGCGCGCGCGGGATTGTGGGGGAATGGCGCGCGCGCTATCAGCCGCTCCTGGAATCGGATGCCGTCCCCATCCGGCCGGAGCGCATCTGCCACGAGCTTTCCCGCCATCTGCCGGATGACGCCATCGTGATGGCCGACACGGGGCACTCCGGCATGTGGATGGGGGGCATGTACGACCTGCGCTCGCCCCGGCAGAGCTACATCCGGAGCGCCGGCCATCTCGGCTGGGCCTTCCCGGCGGGTCTCGGCGCGAAGTGCGCCGCGCCGGATCGCCCGGTCTTCGTCTTCACCGGCGATGCCGGCTTCTGGTACCACCTGGGCGAGATCGAGACGGCGGTCCGTTGCGGCATCAACACGGTCACGCTGGTGAACAACAACAGCTCGGGCAACCAGGGGGCGCCCGGCTTCGACCGCGCCTACGGCGGGAAGCAATCGGAGCAGGGGCGCGAGCTCTGGACCTACGGCGACGTCAACTTCGCCACCATCGCCGAGACCATGGGGGCGCTCGGCCTGCGCGTCGAGCACCCCGCCGACATCCCCGGCGCGCTCGAGACCGCCTTCGCTGCCGAGCGGCCCGCGGTCATCGACGTGATGAGCGATATCGAAGCCTTCGCGCCGCTCGCGGTGGTCGCGGGGGCGGTCTGACCCGCCGGGCGGCCGGGTACACTGAGCGGATTTCGAGGAGAACGCTCGTATGGCGGACGACGCGCATCCCGGCTGGGCGCTTTACGATCTGGGCAGGCTGCGGGCGAACCTCGCCGAGATCCGCCGCCGCATCGGCCCCGGTCAGGGGTGCATCGTGGCGCTCAAGGGCAACGCCTACGGCCACGGCGCCGTGCCCGTGGCCCGCGCGCTCGACGCGGACGGGCTCGCGGCGTTCATGACCGGCTCCTTCGACGAGGCCTGCCGGCTGAAGTCCGAGCGGCTTCGCACGCCCGTCGTCATGTTCGCGGGCGCCCTGCCGGCGGGGATGGCCGATCTCGTCGATGCCGGGCTGGTGCCCACGGTGGTCGACCGGGCGGGCGCCGAAGCCGCGGCGCGGGCAGCGCCCTCGGGGGCGGCGGCGCCGGTCTACGTCAAGGTCAACGCCGGTCTCGGCCGGCTCGGCGTGCCGCTGGAGGCGGCCGAGGCCTTTCTCGCCGCGCTCGCCGGCCTGCCGAACCTCGAGGTCCGGGGTCTCTATACGCACCTGCCCTTCGGCGATGCGCACGGGCGCGACTGGGCGGCACGCCGGCTCGCGGCCTTCGATGCCCTGCTTGAGCGCCTGCAGGATCGCGGCCTCTCTCCGCCGCTCACCCAGGCACGCGCAAGCGCCTGTGTGGCCGCCGGATTGTCCGACCGTGCCAGCGCGGTGTGCGTGGGCCATCTGCTCTACGGCCTCTCGCCCTTCGCCGACGATTCGCTTGCCGACCTCTCCGCCTACCGGCCCGTCCTGGCCGAGGTCGGCAGCCGGCTGATACAGGTCGCCGCGCACCCGCAGGGGAGCGACATCGCCATCGGCGGCAGCTACGGCATACGGCACAGCCGGCGCACCGGCGTGGCGCCCATCGGCGTCGCCCAGGGCCTGGTGCGCCCCGTGCCGGGCAGCCGGCCGGAGGCGCTGATACGCGGCCGGCGGGCGCCGATCCTCGCGGTTTCGCTCGAGCACATGGTCCTCGATCTCGCCGACGCCCCGGACGCCGAGCCCGGCGATGAAGTCCTGCTTCTCGGCGGCGAAGGCGACGGGGCGATCGGGCTGGCGGAGCTTGCCGCGTGGTTCGGGATGACGCCGCTGGATGCGGTGATGACGCTTTCCGGCCGCCTGCCCGCCCGCTACCGCGACACAAGAGGCGGGGCGGCCGAACGGACGCCGCTTCCGGGCGAGACCCGACGATGAGCGAGTCCGATCTCCCCCGGTTGAGCGCGGCGGCGTGCGCCCGCTACCGCGACGACGGCTTCGTCTTCGTGCCGGATCTGATCCCGCCGCAGGATATCGACCGGGTGCGGGCGGCGCTCGACGCGCTCTGCCGGCTCAAGCGCGACGAGGTCATCCTGGAGAACGACGGCCGCACGGTGCGCTCGGTGATGAACCCGCAGGCGTTCAGCGATCCCTTCGGGCGCTTCGTGCGGCATCCGGCGCTGCTCGGGCCGGTGCGACAGCTCCTGGAACGCGAGGTCTACCTGTTCCAGTGCGTGATCAACATGAAGCGCCCGTTCCACGGCGCGCTCTGGCAGTGGCATCAGGACTTCCCGACCTATTTCCACGACGACGGGATGCCCGAGCCCCGCCTCGTCAACGCGCTGGTCTTTATCGACGAGGTGCGCGAGTTCAACGGGCCGCTGATGATCGTGCCCGCGAGCCACAGGGCGCCGGCCTACGAGACCGCCGTTGACGACATGACCACGAGCTACCCGTTGCGCGCGGCCGATAACGCCGTCGTCGCCCGGCTCGCAGGCGCGCGCGGGATCGAAGCGCCCAAGGGCGGGCCCGGGTCGGTGATCTTCGCCCACACGAACGTCGTTCACGGCTCGGGGCCGAACATGTCGCCCTGGCCGCGCACGATGGCCTCGATCACCTACAACGCCATCGACAACAAGCACGGCCGCTCGCGCCGTCCCGCCTGGGTGGTGCGCCGCGACTTCGAGGCTCTCGAGCCGATCGCCCCGCCGATCTGACGCCGCGCCGCCGCCCGATCCCCGCTCGCTCGCGGAACACCCGACCGAGAATTCCCGAATCCCTCTACCGGAATCCGGGAAGCTGGTCGCGTTGGGAGCGGTGGCACACGTCCCGGTTGTCTGTTACATGCCGCTGCCGAGGTTTTCAGTGGCAGACAAACGTGTGAGACCTGTGAGATGAGCGACGAGGTTCTCGAGGCCGGCAAGCTGCCGCCTGCGCTGCTGGCCGAGGTGCTGGTGACGGGCCGGCCCGTGCCGCCGGAGCTTCTGCTGCCGCCGACGGTGGGCGAGGACGCGGGCGTCGTCGCCGTGCAGGGCGGCGCGCTGATCGCCGCGAGCGACCCCGTGACGCTGACCGGGCAGGACGTCGGCGCCCATGCGGTGCTCGTGAACGCGAACGACATCGCGGTGATGGGCGCGAGGCCCCGCTGGTTCACCGCGACGGTCCTGCTGCCGCCGGGGACCACGGACAATGAGGTGCGCGCGCTCTACCGGCGGATGCACGAGGCGCTGGCGGCGCTCGACGCCGTGTTGGTGGGCGGCCATGTCGAGATCACCGACGCGGTCCGCCGCACCGTGGTCGTGGGCCACATGATGGGTCTGAGGGAGGATGGCGGCTTCGCCCGCACGGCCGCGCTGGAGCCGGGGCACGTGGTGTTGCAGATCGGCCCCGCGCCGGTCGAGGGCGCCGCTGTCCTCGCGGCGGAGGCAGGCGCGCAGCTCGAAGGCAGGGTCGCGCCGGCGATGCTGGCGGCCGGCGCGGGCGCGCTGACCGACCCCGGCATCTCGGTGGTGGACGCCGCGCTTCGGGCCACCGCGCTCGGCGCCACCGCCATGCACGACCCGACCGAGGGCGGGCTCTCAGCCGGACTCTACGAGATGGCGGAGACGGCGGGCATCCGGCTCGTTGTCGCGCGCGACGCGGTCCTCTGGTACGAGCCGGGGCGCGCGATGGCGAAGGCGCTCGGCATCGACCCCTGGGGCCTGCTCGCCTCGGGCGCGCTGCTCGCGGCCTTTCCCGCCGGCACCGCCGAGGCGGCGCTCGCGACGCTCACGGCGGAAGGCTTTTCCTGCGCACCCATCGCCCGCGCCGAAGCAGGCCACGGCGTCGGCTTCCAATCGGGCGGTGATGTGCCCCGCTTCGCCCGTGACGAGATGATCCGCGTGGTGAGCGCCGACGGCTAGGCGGCGCAGTGCTCAGCGTCTGCGCCCGTGTGGCCGGAGAGGTCGACGATACTGGGCCGCTCGCCGCAGAGCGCACAGGCCGGGTCGGGCTTCACCTTAATCTTGCGGAACACCGCGGCGAGCCCGTCGTAGACGATCAGGCTGCCGGACAGGCTCTCGCCGATCCCCAGCAGTTCCTTCAGCACCTCGGTCGCCTGCAGGGAGCCCATGGAGCCCGCGACGGCGCCCAGGATTCCGCCTTCCGCGCACGACGGGATCAGCCCCGGCGGCGGTGCCTCGGGGAAGATGCAGCGGTAGCACGGGTTGTCGCCGCCCAGGTGCGCTTTGAAGGTCGCGAGCTGGCCGTCGAAGCGCAGGATCGAGGCCGAGACCAGGGGCGTCCGCGACAGGTAGCAGGCATCGTTGATGAGGAAGCGCGTCGCGAAGTTGTCGCTGCCGTCGGCGACGAGGTCGTAGCGCCCGATCAGGTCCATGGCGTTGCCCGGATCGAGGCGAACCGGGTGACACTCGACCCTCACCTCCGGGTTGATCCGCGCGACCGTCTCGGCCGCACTCTCGGTCTTGGGGTGGCCGATCCGGGCCTCGGTGTGGGCGATCTGCCGCTGCAGGTTGGAGAGCGCCACCGCGTCGTCGTCGACCACGCCGATGGTGCCGACGCCTGCCGCCGCGAGATAGAGCATGAGGGGCGAGCCGAGCCCGCCGGCGCCCACCACCAGCACCCTGGCATCCAGCAGCTTCTGCTGGCCGGGCCCACCCACCTCCTGCAGCAGGATGTGGCGGGCATAGCGCTCAAGCTGGCGTTCGTTGAACATGGCGAAGTCTTATAGGTCCGCGAACAGGTCGGTGGAAAGATAGCGCTCGGCGAAGGACGGCACGATGACGAGGATGCGCTTGCCCGCCATCCCGTCCCGGGCACCCACCTGGAGCGCTGCGGCGATCGCGGCGCCGGACGAGATGCCCACCGGGATGCCCTCCAGCCGCGCCACCCGCCGGGCGGTCTCGAAGGCGGTCTCGTCACTGACCTGGATCAGCTCGTCGATCACCGAGCGGTCAAGCACGCCCGGCACGAAGCCCGCGCCGATGCCCTGGATTTTGTGCGGCCCGGCCTCTGCCCCGGAGAGGACGGCGCTCGCCGCGGGCTCGACCCCGATTAGCTTGAGCCGGGGCAGGCGGGGCTTGAGCACCTGGCCGATGCCGGTCACCGTGCCGCCGGTGCCGACGCCGCAAACGATGGCGTCGAGGGCGCCGCCGGTGTCCCGCCAGATCTCCTCGGCGGTGGTGACGCGGTGGATCGCCGGGTTCGCCGGGTTCTCGAACTGCTGGAGCATCACCGCGCCGTCGATCGTCTCGACCAGCTCTTCGGCCCGCGCGAGCGCGCCGGGGATGCCCTTGGCCGCCGGCGTGAGTTCCAGCTCGGCGCCCAGCAGCAGAAGGATGCGGCGGCGCTCGATGGACATGCTCTCCGGCATGGTGAGGATCAGGCGATAGCCCTTCGACGCCGCCACGAAGGCGAGAGCGATGCCGGTGTTGCCCGAGGTCGGCTCGACCAGCACCGAGCGGCCGGGCTCGATCCTGCCTTCCGCCTCCGCCGCTTCGATCATGGAGACGCCGATGCGATCCTTCACCGAGGCGAGGGGGTTGAAGAACTCGAGCTTGCCCACGATCTCCGCGGCGCAGCCGGCCTCGGCCGGCAGGCGGTTGAAGCGCACCAGCGGGGTCGAGCCGATGGTCTCAGCGATGCTGTCGTAGATGCGCCCGCGCACGGCCGGCGCAGGTGCCGTCACGGCAGGGGTGGCAGCCGCATCGGGGTGGTCTCGTGCCATGGTCAGGTCAGGTCGTTGGGTCAGGCGACACCCACTCGCCTCGCCGCCGGTCCGGCAGGCGAGGGGGGCCGAGCCGAAGCGCTAGTGCAGGCGGGCTACTTGGAGGCCCTCGGGCAGCTGCTCTTCTTCATGGCCTTGGGGGCCTCGTGCTCGTCGACCGCCGTGGTCGCAACCTCACTGGTTGCGGCCGGGTCGAGGCACGACGATCCGTCCGCGGCGGTCATGCCGGCGCACGACTGAGCCGTCTTGCTGCCGTCCGCGTCGATCGAGACCAGCTCGATGTGGTGGTGGTCAGCGCGGGCCTCGCCCGCGGCGTGGCCCGTGAGCGCCGCCACCGCCAAGCCTGCGACCAGCATCATGGGCAGCACGGCCCCGACACCAAACCGACTCTCGCGCTTCACCGTCATGCCTGCCTCCCGTTCGCGACCGGCCGGGCGCCCCCCGGCACCGGCAAACCATTGTGCAATGGGCGCCGCATGCGATCAATGGCGCCTGCTCATGCCCCCGAGCCTTCTTCGCTCTCGAGGCCAAGGCCGGTCGAGCCGAAGCCGCCGACGCCCCTGCCGGTGGGCTCTGTCTCGCCTTCCACCAGGCGCGCGCGACCCACCGGCGCGATCACGAGCTGGGCGATGCGCATGCCGCGCTCAACGACGAACGCGCCCTCGCCCAGATTGACAAGCAGCACGCCGATCTCGCCCCGGTAATCGGAATCGATGGTGCCGGGGGCGTTGAGCACGGTCACGCCATGCTCGAGCGCGAGGCCGGAGCGCGGCCTGATCTGCCCCTCGACGCCGTCGGGGAGCGCCAGCACGAGACCGGTCCCCACCAGCGCGCGCGCCCCCGGCTC
The DNA here is from genome assembly GCA_028818855.1 of Rhodospirillales bacterium. Classification (GTDB taxonomy): domain Bacteria; phylum Pseudomonadota; class Alphaproteobacteria; order UBA828; family UBA828; genus WTGU01. Next base: position 23,520 of record JAPPMY010000112.1, on the reverse strand, counting down.
AAGCGTGAGCGGGCCGGCGGCGGCATGGAGGTCGAGCCCGGCGCTGCCGGCGCTGGCGTAGCGGGGCAGCGGCAGGTCGCGTGCATGGGCGAGGCGCGTGACCGTGACCTCGAGCGGCGTCTCCCCCGGTACGGTCATCCGTCGTCATTGTCGGTGGAGAGCGCTTGCGCGATGCGCGCGACCAACCGCGCCGCCACCTCCGCCTTGCTCATGCGGGGCCAGCGCTCGACCGCCGGCGGCGCGCCGTCCTCCTCACGCGTCAGCAGGTGGATGTCGTTCTCGTCGTCGCCGAAGACCGCGCCCTCCGCCACCCGGTTGGCGAGGATCCAGTCGCAGCCCTTGGCCGCGAGCTTGGCGGCGGCGTTCGCCTCCAGGTCCTCGGTCTCGGCGGCGAAGCCGATCACCAAGCGCGGGCGCTCAGGGCCGGCGGCGCCGAGACGGGCCAGGATGTCCGGGTTCTCCGTGAGTTCCAGGGTGGGTGCGCCACCGCCCCCACGGGGCTTCTTGATCTTCTGCTGCCGGGGAGCCGCCGCCCGCCAGTCGGAGACCGCGGCCGCGCAGATGGCGATATCGGCAGGGAGACCCTGCTGGCAGGCCGCCAGCATCTCCTCGGCAGTCTCGATCCGCACCGTCTCGACGCCTGCGGGCGCGGGCTGCTGCGTCGGACCGGAGACGAGCAGCACGGCTGCGCCCGCGTCGGCGCAGGCGGCCGCAATGGCGTGGCCCTGCTTGCCGGAGGACCGGTTGCCGAGGAAGCGCACCGGGTCGATGGGCTCGTAGGTCGGGCCGCTGGTCACGAGCACGCGTAGACCGGCAAGCGCGCGGGGCCGCGTGCCGCTCAACACGTCGGCGATGGCCTCCACGATCTCCGGCACCTCCGCCATGCGGCCGGGGCCGCTCTCGCCCTCCGCCAGCGGGCCGTCATTGGGGCCGACGAAGCGCACGCCGTCCGCCTCCAGCCGCGCGCGGTTGCGCTCGGTCGCCGGATGATCCCACATGCGCGTGTTCATCGCGGGCGCCACCAGCACCGGCTTGTCGGCGGCGAGCAGCGTCGAGGTCGCCAGGTCGTCGGCGATGCCGTGCGCCATCCTGGCCATGATGTCGGCGGTCGCAGGCGCCACCACCACGATGTCCGCCTCCTGCCCGAGCCGGATGTGGGCGATCTCGCTGTCGTCGGTGAGCGCGAGCGTGTCGGTGAAGACCGTCTCGCCGGTCAGCGTCTCGACCGAGAGCGGCGTGACGAACGCGGCGCCGGCACGGGTCAGGATGCAGCGCACCCCGGCGCCCGCCTCCCTGAGCCGTCTGATGAGGTCGAGGCACTTGTAAGCGGCAATGCCGCCGGCGATCACCAACAGCACCTGCTTGCCGCCGAGTGTTGCGGTATCCGCTCCGCCGTCGTTCTCCACGTCCGTCATGGGGGTTACGCTACGAGCGCGCCGCAACCGCCGCAAGAGAGCAGGCGGGGTGGCGCGAGGCCGCGTCGCTCAGGGCCAGCGCACCTCGGGCGGCAGCGACATCAGGATCGCCTCGGTATTGCCGCCGGTCTCCAGCCCAAACCGCGTGCCGCGGTCGTAGAGCAGGTTGAACTCGACGTAGCGCCCCCGGCGCTCGAGTTGTTGCTGGCGCTGCGTCTCGGTCCAGGGCTCCGTCATGCGGCGGCGCACGATGGCCGGGTAGATGTCGAGGAAGGCGCGGCCGACATCCTGGGTGAAGGCGAAGTCCGCGTCCCAGTCGCCGCTGTTGAGATCGTCGTAGAAGATGCCGCCGACGCCCCGCGGCTCCTCGCGGTGGGCGAGGTAGAAATAGCGGTCGCACCACGCCTTGAAGCGCGGGTAGTAGGCCGTGTCGTGCCGCTCGCAGGCCGCCCTCAGCGCTCCGTGAAAGTCCGCCGTGTCGCGCTTGTCCGGGAAGGCGGGGGTGAGGTCGGTGCCGCCGCCGAACCACCACGTGCTGGTGACGATGTGGCGCGTGTTCATGTGGACCGCCGGCACCAGCGGCGAGCGCATGTGGGCCACCACCGAAATCCCGCTCGCCCAGAAGCGGCCGTCCTCCGCCGCGCCCGTGACCTTCTGGCGGAAGGTCTCGGAGAACGTGCCGTGCACGGTGGAGACGTTGACACCCACCTTCTCGAACACCCGGCCCCGCATGATGGCCATGACCCCGCCGCCGCCGCCGGGGCGCTCCCAGGCCTTGCGCGCGAAGCGGCCGGGGCGGGCGCCCGCGCTCTCCGCCTCGTCCTCGATCGCCTCGAAGGCGGCGCAGATCTCGTCCCGCAGCGCTTCGAACCACGCACGGGCGCGCGCCTTTCGCGCCGGCCCGTCGCCCACAGCGGCTACTGCTCCCCGCCCGCAGTGGGCGTCACGTCGTAGTCGGTGCTGAGCGAGAGGGCATCGAGAATGGCTGTGATCCGCGCCCAGGTCGGCCCGTCGATGGGGTAGGGGCCGCCCGGTCCGCCGCCCGCCCGCGCGCCGGGGAGCCGCACGCCTGCGCTGCCCTCCGCCGGCGGGAGCGCCTCCAGCCCGGCCACGAATTCCTCCATCGCGCGCACGAACGCGCCTCCCGTGCCGAGCGTCCGCGGGTCGGCGGCGAGCACGAAGAGGCCGTTGCCCTGGTCCTCGTTCTCGTTGCCCCGGCTCATGCCCGCACCGGCCAGCGCGCCGGCGAAGGCCTCGATGATGAGGCTGAGCAGGAAGCCCTTGTGACCGTCCGCCGCCCCGCCGAGGGGCAGGAGCGACGCGCTGCGCGGTGTGTCGAAGAAGCCTCCGGGCTCCGTGGTCGTCCTGCCCGCACGGTCGATCAGCCAGCCCTCGGGCACCGGCTCGCCCAGGTTGGCGGCCATCCTGATCTTGCCCAGAGCCACGACGGAGGTGGAGATGTCGATCACCAGCGGCGGCTCTCCCGGCGCGCGGGGAATGCCGCAGGCGAGCGGGTTGGTGCTGAGGAAAGGGGCTGCGCTGCCGAAGGGCGCGACGCAGGCGCCGCCGCCTGCGTCGTTCACCAGCAGCAGCGTCATCAGGCCGTCTCGCGCCGGCCCGCCCACGTAGGCGCCGAGCCGGGCGACGTCGTTGCCGCTCCGCACCGCGGCGCAGCCGATGCCCTGCGCCCGCGCCTTGGCGCCGGCCTGCTCCACGGCGAAGACGCAGGAGACCGGGCCTAGGCAACGCCGGGCGTCGATCATCGCCGCCGCCTCGGTCTCGTGCACCACGACGGGTGCTGCCGCCGGCACGATCATCCCGTCCCGCGTGTTCTCCGCGAAGGTCGGGATCCGCATCACCCCGTGGGAGTGGTAGCCGGCGCGGCTCGCCTCCAGCAGGGTCTCGGTCAGCACCGCGCGCTCGTCCGCCGTGAAGCCCAGCGCCCCGAAGATGTCGTCGATCAGTGCGACGATCGTCGATTCCGGCGCGCTGACCCCTGCCTCGGCCACGGCTTCAGCGCTCCGCCACCTTGACCACGAGCTTGCCGAAGTTGCTCCCCTCGAACAGCATGCCGAGCCCCTCCGGCGCGTTCTCCAGCCCGTCTAACACGTGCTCCCTGTAGCGCATGGCGCCGTCCTCGAGCCACGCGCCGAGCCGGGCGAAGGCCTCCGGGTAGCGGGCCAGCCAGTCGAACACCAGAAAGCCCTCGACCCGCGCCCGGTTGACGAGGATGTGGCGCAGGTGGCTCGGCCCGAGGTAGGGCTCGGTCAGGTTGTAGTGGTGGATGCAGCCGCAGACCACGACGCGCGCCTTGAAGGCGAGGCGCTGCATCACCGCGTCGGTCATCGGCCCGCCCACGTTGTCGAAGTAAACGTCGATGCCGGCGGGGCAGGCCGCGTCGAGCGCCGCCCCGATGTCGTTCGCCGTGCGGTAGTTGATGGCCGCGTCGAAGCCCAGCTCGTCCGTGATGTAGGCCGCCTTCTCGTCGCTGCCCACCGTGCCGACCACGCGGCAGCCGCCGATCTTGGCGATCTGCCCGACCACCGCGCCGACGGCGCCCGAGGCGGCCGAGACCACCACCGTGTCGCCGGGATGCGGCTGGCCCACCTCCAGCAGCCCGAAATACGCGGTGGCGCCCGGCATGCCGAGGACGCCGAGCGTGTAGGAGGGCGGATGGCCGTCCTCCGGCAGCACCCGTACCGCCCCGCGCGTACAAAGCGCGTACTCCTGCCAGCCGAACATGCCTTCGACCAGATCGCCCTCCTTGAGGCCGCTCGTCTCCGAGCGCACGACCTCGCCCACGGCCCCGCCTGTCATCACCCCGCCGATGTCGACCGGTGCGGCGTAGGACTTGGCCGCGCTCATGCGGCCCCGCATGTAGGGGTCGAGCGAGAGATAGAGCACGCGCACCAGCGCCTGGCCCGCCCGGGGCTCGGGCACCGGCTCCTCGGCCAGAGCGAAGTCGCTCTCCTTCGGCATGCCCACGGGCCGTGCGGCGAGGGTGATGCGGCGATTGATGGCAGCGTTCATGCTACTTACTCCGTGTGCTTAACGCTGAGCCAAGACCCACCTCCCCCTGCCCCCCTCCTCCCAGGAGGAGGGGGAACGCAATACGGCGCCGCCCCTTCTCCCTCTCCTCCCTGGGGAGGAGAGGGCCGGGGTGAGGTGGGGGTGTTTCTATTCGTTTGACCCTGACACGTAACGGCGGAACCTGTCACCGGCGGAGGCGTCAGTTCCCCGGCTTACGGAAACACCGAGTAGCCGCCCACCGCGAGGTAGCCGCCATCGATCACCAGCTCGGTGCCGGTGACGAAGCTCGACTCCTCGGACGCGAGGAAGACCACGCCGTTGGCGATGTCCTCCGGCTTGCCGACGCGCCCGATGGGATGCTGCTTGGCAAGCTCGCGCAAGCCCGCCTCCAGGCTGCCGTAGTCGCGGTAGCAGGTGGCCTCCATCATCTCGGTGTGGATGTAGCCGGGGTGGATCGAGTTCACCCGGATGCGGCGTTCGTCCTTGGCGCCGTCGAGCGCGGCCCCCTTGCTGAAGAGCCTGACCGCGCCCTTGGTCGCGCTGTAGGCCGAGAGGCTCGGGATGCTGGTGAAGCCCAGGATCGACGAGATGTTGATGATCGAGCCGCCTGGCCGCATCGCCGCCATCGCGTGCTTGGTGCCGAGGAAGACGCCCTCGCAGTTGACCGACATGGACTTGCGCCAGCTTTCCAGCGTCACCTCCGGCAGCGGCTCGACGATGCCGACACCGGCGTTGTTCACGAGCACGTCGAGGCCGCCGAAGCGGTCGACGATCGCCGGGATCGCGGCCTCCCAGTCGGCCTCGCTGGTCACGTCGAGGGCGATGAACATCGCCTCAGCGCCGTCCGCAGCCAGCTCGGCCGTGAGCGCCTCTCCGCCCTCCCGGTCGACATCGGCGAGCGCGACCGGCGCGCCTTCGGTGCTGAGCGCGCGCGCGCAGGCCTTGCCGATTCCCCTCGCGGCCCCGGTGACGAGCGCGACGCGGCCTTCCAGTCGTCCTGCCATGCTCTCGCCCTCCCCGCGTCAGTCGCCGGCCGAGGCCGCGCCGTCCATCATGGCGTGGACCATGGCGGGCTTCGGCACGCTGGGCTTCGGGTAGGCCTTGCGGCTGTGGGTGAGGCCTAAGCCCAGCACGAACTCGGCGAGCTTGTAGGTGAGCGGGCCGGGGTTGATGACCGGCACCGGCAGGTTGGCCGCCATGTGGCCGTGTGCCTGGTGCATGGTGGTGGAGCCCAGCAGGATCACCTCGGCGCCGTCGTCCTCGATGCAGCGCATGGCGCAGTCCACCAGCTTGGGAAAGACCACCTCCTCCTTGCCACCCAGCAGGTTCTCCACGTCGGGCATCACGTTGATGGAGCGGATGGAGGCGAGCCTGTCGGCGACGCCGTATTCCTGCGTGCCCTTCTTGTAGAGCGGGATCCAGCCGTCCCACTGGGTCACGACCGAGAAGCGGTTGCCCAGCATCAGCGCCGTCATGAAGGAGGCGCGGCCCGGCCCGATCACGGGAATGTCGAGCACGGAGCGGAGCGCGTTCATGCCGGAATCGCTCATGGTGTCGATGCAGACCGCGTCGTAGCCGTCGTCCTCGGCGCTGAGCCCCGCCTCGAAGAGCGCGATGTCGGCCATTGCGTAGTCGTGGTAGCAGTCAAGCAGCGCGGGCCCCGCCTTGACGCCGCGGAAGTCGAACTCGAGGTCGGGCCCGAGCGCCACCGAGTCCAGTTGCGAGCGCCGGTTCGCCAGCCCCTCCTCGTCGAAGGCGAAGGGAACGATTACGAGTACCTTGGCCATGACGCATCCCCCATCCGTGCCGTGCCGTGAGTGGGCCGGATCATGGCGCAGAAGGGTCGGGCCGTCGAATCCATCCAAGAGCGCGGCCAAAGGGGGTATGCTGGCCGATGCACACCGGACCGCGAACGACCGGAAGACGCCATGACGGCGCTTGAGGATCTGCCCTATTCGATCGCCGCCCACGACATCGTCGCCGAGGCCGACGGCATGCGCGTGCAGGTCATGACTCTGGCCGCGGGCGAGGAGGTTCCCTGGCACTACCACACGGCCGTCACCGACGTGTTCGTGGGCCTCGAAGGCACGGTGGTGATCGAGACCCGCGCGCCCCGCGCCCGGCACGCGCTCGAACCCGGCGACCACTGCGTCGTGCCGCCGCTCACCGCGCACCGGGTCTCAGGCGAGGGCGGCCGAGGCTGCCGCGTGACCCTCGTCCAGGGCGTCGGCGAGCACGACTTCAACCCGGTCGGCAAGGCCGCCGCGCGGGACTGATCGGCCGGGGTCGCTCAAGGCGGCGACCGGGATCGGGGTCCTCATGATTCGCACCCACGGCCGCTACCCCTACTCCAGCATCACCGCGCGCCCGGTCTACGACTGGCCGAACGGGACCCGTCTCGCCGTCTATGTCGCCGTGAACGTCGAGCAGTTCAGCTTCGGCGAGGGCAAGGGCGCCGCCATCGCGCCGCCGGACCAGGCCAACAGCCACAGCGTCTATTCCTGGCGCGACTACGGCAATCGGGTCGGCATCTGGCGCATGCTGGAGCTGTTCGACGCCTTCGACGTGCCCATCGAAGCCCAGATGAACCTCGCCGTCTACGAGCACTGTCCCGACATTCCGGTGGCGCTGAGAGAGCGCGGCCACGAGATCCTGGGCCACGGCATCACCAACTCCGACATGCAGGAGCACCTCGACGAGGCGGCCGAGGCCGCGCTGATCGCCGAAGTGACCGAGACCATCGCGCGCCACGAGGGCAGCCGGCCCGCGGGCTGGATGAGCCCCTGGATCTCCAACAGCGCGGTCACCCCCGACCTCCTGCAGGAGGCGGGCTACCGCTACTTCATGGACTGGACCTCCGACGACCAGCCGATCTGGATGAAGACCCGCTCCGGCCGCATCCTGGCGATGCCCTATCCGGTCGAGTGCAACGACACCCGCAGCATCGTCTGGTACGGCCACACGGCGCCAGAGTTCGTGGACATGCTGATCGACGGCTTCGACGAGATGCTGGCCCAGAGCGAGGGGCAGCCCCTGGTGTTCCCCATCTCGCTCCATCCCTTCGTGATGGGGCGGCCCTACCGCGTGCGCCACCTGCGCCGCTTCTTCGAGCATATCGCGCCCTTGCGCGAGCGCATCTGGCTGACGCGCCCCCGCGACATCTGCGCCCACGTCGAAAGCCTGCCGAAAGGCACCGTGCCCGGCGATTCATGAGCCCGGTGAAAAATCCAGGCTATGTCGCCGCTCCGATCTTGTCCTGAGTCCGAAGCGCGAAGTCCGACGGGTCGTGGCGCTCGTGGAGCTGATCCTCCAGCGGCCCATTGATCCGGTTGACCTTGCGCCCCCGGATCACCGCGTCCCGCGCGGCGATCTCTTCGTACCAACGCACGACATTCCCGTAGTCCTGCGCGGCGAGAAAATCGGCCGCGTCATAGAGCTTGCCGGTCGTCAGCACGCCGTACCACGGCCAGATCGCCATGTCGGCGATGGTGTACGCATCGCCCGCCACGTAGCGCGTCTCGGCAAGCTGCTTGTCGAGGACATCGAGCTGGCGTTTCACTTCCATGGTGTAGCGGTCGATCGGATACTCCATCTTGTACGGCGCATAGGCATAGAAATGGCCGAAGCCGCCGCCGAGATAGGGCGCGGAGCCCATCTGCCAGAACAGCCATGAGAGGCACTCTGCGCGGGCCGACGGGTCCTCAGGGAGGAAGGCGCCGTGCTTTTCCGCCAGGTAGAGCAGGATCGCACCCGATTCGAACACGCGCGTCGGCTCGGGCAGCGAGTAGTCCACGAGCGTCGGGATCTTGGAGTTCGGATTGATCGCGACGAAGCCGGAGCCGAACTGGGCGCCCTCGCGGATGTCGACGACGTAGGCATCGTACTCGGCGCCGCTGTGCCCGGCCGCCAGCAGCTCCTCGAGCATGACGGTGACCTTCACGCCATTGGGCGTGGCAAGCGAATAGAGCTGGAGGGGATGCGTGCCGCGTGGCAGCTCCGCTTCGTGCGTCGCGCCGGAAACGGGGCGGTTGATGGAGGCGAACTCGCCGCCATTCTCACGCTCCCATTCCCAGACGCGTGGCGGTTCGTAGGCGGCGGCATCGGTCATGGCATTCTCCTCCGTAGGCATCTGCGTAGGCTTCACGGCCACGCCTGGCGTGTGGCCTTGCGTGGATCAATCTACCCTATCGGATCGGCGCATGGTGCGGCATGGCGTTCGCATCCCGGAGGGGCGCCGCGAAGGCGAAGGCGACGAAGAATGAGGGCGCGAGGCTGGAATTGACCGGATCGAACGCGCCGGCACCGGAATGAGCGAGGCGGACATCGTCATCGTCGGCGCCGGGTCGGCGGGCTGCGTGCTGGCCGCGAGGCTGAGCGAGCAGAGGGACCGGCACGTCCTCTTGCTGGAAGCGGGCGGAGAACCGGAGGACCCCGCCATCGCCGACCCTGCCGCCTGGCCCCTCCTGCAAGGCACCGAGATCGACTGGCAGTTCACGACCGTGCCGCAGCGCTCCACGGCAGGCCGCGCGCACCCCTGGCCGCGCGGCCGTGTCGTCGGCGGGTCCAGCGCGATCCACGCGATGGGTCACGTTCGCGGTCACCCGCAGGACTTCGACAGGTGGGCCGAGGCAGGCGCCGACGGGTGGAACTGGTCGACCCTGCGGCCCTGTTTCATCCGCTCGGAAACCTCGCCCTTCGCGCCGGAAGAGGGCTATGGCGGGAAGGGCCCCGTGCGGCTCTGCCAGCCCGCCACGCCGCACCCGCTGAGCCTCGCCCACTGCGAGGCCGGGAGGGCGCTCGGGCTCGGTCCGATCCGCGACCACAACGGGCCGGACCTGGCGGGGCCGACGCTCAACACCCTCACGATCGTGGACGGCCGGCGCCAGAGCGTTGCCGATGCTTACCTGACCGAGGCCGTTCGCGCCCGGCCGAATCTCGCGCTGCGCACCGGCCTGCTGGTCGACCGGCTGTCCTTCGACGAGAGCGGCCGCGCAACCGGAGTCCGCGCCCTGGAAGGCGGCACGGGCCACCTCTACGCCGCCCGGCGCGCCGTCGTGCTGGCCGCCGGGGTCATCGGCACGCCCGCGATACTCATGCGCTCGGGCCTGGGTCCGGGCTCAGCGCTGACGGCTCTCGGCATCGCGGTGCGGCGCGACATGCCGGGCGTCGGCCGCAACCTTCAGGACCATCTGCTTGCGGCGGGAAACGTGTACCGCGCCCGCAGGCCGCTTCCGCCCAGCGCGACGCAACATTCGGAGGCGCTCACTTACATCCACGCGCGCGGGCAGTCGCCCGAAGAGGCGCCGGACCTCGTGGTGGCGTGCGTCACGCTCCCCGTGGTCTCTGAGGCCCTTGCGGAGCGCATCCGCATCCCCGCTTCCGGCGAGGCGTACACCCTGATGTTCGGCATCACGCACCCGCAGAGCCGGGGTCGTCTCACCATCGCCTCGGCAGACCCGCATGCGAAGCCCATCGTCGATCCGGCCTACCTCAGCGCGCCGGAGGACCGGTTGCAATTTCTGGAAGCGCTCGACTGGGCGCGGCGCCTCGGCGGAGCGGACGCTTATGCACCCTGGCGCGGCGAGGAGCTGTTGCCGCAGCCCGGCGACCTCGCGGGCGAGGACGCACGACTGGCCTTCATCGAGCACGCCGCCTTCACCCACCACCATCCCGTCGGGACCTGCCGGATGGGGACGGACGAAGCCGCCGTCGTCCGTCCGGACCTCTCGGTCGTGGGCGTGTCGGGGCTTCACGTCGTCGACGGCTCGATCTTTCCAAGCCTCACCGCGGGGCCGGTCAACGCGGCCATCGTCGCCGTCGCCGAGCGGGCCTCCGCGCTTCTCTGCGAAGGGTGATCGTGGCTCCTGCCGCCCGTCATTCCGGCGGCAGGATCTCCTGAACGCAGACCTGGTCGATCACGTGAGCACGGCCGATATCCGCGAGGTGAGCGCGCTTGTGGTCGTTGCTGAGCGCGGCACCGACACCCTGCGTCATGGCGAGCACGAGCGAGCGGTCGCTCATGTCGAGCCAGAAGGCGCGCCGGATGAGCTTGCCCTCGCCGTCGCGGGCGAAGGGGTCGTCAGGACTGGAGCCCAGATCGGGTTCGTGGAACTTGCCCATACGCCCTCCCCTACTCTGCGGCGGCGCGCGGTGCGGCGCGCCCTGCGATCTCGTCCAGCATCGCCACCGTGTCCGCGACCGTCGGGATGACGGCGGCGAAGCCGCCGCGCAGCGAAGCCAGCGTCGCGTCGTGGGACTCCTGGCTGAAGCCCGCGACGGCCTCGTCGATCAGGGCGCAGGCGAAGCCCCGGTCCGCCGCATCGCGCACGGTCGTCTCGACGCAGTAGTTGGTGACGCAACCGGTGACGAGCAGGGTGTCGATCCCCATCTCACGCAGCAGGTTCTCGAAGTTGGTGCTGTTGAAGGCGCCGTAGCTCCGCTTCTGGAACACGGTCTCGCCGTCGGCCGGCGTGAGTTCCTCGAGGATCCGGTAGGTGGGCGATTCTGTCCAGTAGAAGTCGGCCATGCCGGAGCGCTCCTCCAGGTCGAGGATCCAGCTCCGCATGCGCTTGTTGAAGTCGCGCAGGTCGCGATGGCTGGAGCCAACGACCACGTGGATCACCTTGAGGCCCGTGGCGCGGGCGTGATCGAGCAGGCGGCCGATCGCCGGCACCACCTTGCCGAGGCGCTCCGCGTAGTACGCGGTGGAGCCCGGATAGAGCTTTTCCAGCGCGGCGACGACGCCTTGCTCCGGATGGGCGTCGTGATATTGCATGTCGATCACGATGAGGGCCGTCCGCGCAAGCTCGATGTCGATCGGCGGGAGCAACGTGATCTCGCCTGCGGGGCGGTGGAAGTATTTGTCCTCGATTGCACCCATGGGCATGGTCTCCGCGGTGGCGGCGGCCGGCGGGTCCGGCTCGGGTCATCGGCGGGCCAGAAGGTAGTTTCCCCAGGCCGCGGCGGTCAACAAGCGGAGCGGCGATGACGGAGACGGTGTTCGAGCTGTTCGAGGCGGCGGCCCGGCGGGTGCCTGAAGGCGGCTGCCTCTGCGCCCCGCCCATGGCCGGCAGGCCCTATCATCCCGACGGCGTCGAGATCGGTTACGGCGAAGCGCGCGAGCGGGTGGCGGCGCTCGGCGCCCTCTATCGCGCGGCGGGCTACGGCCGGGGCCACCGCGTGGCGCTGCTCCTGGAGAACCGGCCCGATTTCCACCTGCACTGGTGGGCGCTCAATGCGCTCGGCTGCGCCATCGTGCCGATCAACCCGGCCTACCGGCTGGAGGAGATGGTCTATCTCCTCGATCACTCCGAGGCGGCGCTGGTGGTCTCGGTGCCGGAGCGGCTGAGCGATGTCGAGGCCGCTGTCGCCGGATCCGCCGCCCCGCCGCCCGTCGTCGATGCCGCCGCCCTCCCGGCCCGGCTCCCGGCGCCCCGCGCAGTCGCCGGCGGGGGCGCTCCCGGCGCCAACGACGAGGCGGCGCTGCTCTACACCTCGGGCACCACCGGGCGGCCCAAGGGCTGCATCCTCACCAACCGCTACTTCCTCAACGCCGGGCGCTGGTATCGGGAGGCGGGCGGCATGATGGCGCTGGAGGAAGGCTGCGAGCGGCTGCTGAATCCGCTGCCCCTCCACCACGCGAACGCGCTTGCCATCGGCAGCATGGCGATGCTGAACGCGGCCGGTTGCATCGTCATGGCCGACCGCTTCCATCCCCGCAGCTGGTGGGCCGACGTGGCGGCGACCAAGGCAACGATCATCCACTATCTCGGCATCATGCCGCCGCTCCTGCTCAGCCTGCCGCCGGGGCCGGAGGACCGCGCCCATGCGGTGCGCTTCGGCGCCGGCGCCGGCATCGATCCGAAACACCACGCGGCGTTCGAAGCGCGCTTCGGCTTTCCGCTCATCGAGGGCTGGGGAATGACCGAGGTGGCGATGCCCACGTGGTCGAGCGTCGAGCCCAGGCGGGCCGACACGCGCGCCTTCGGCCGCCCGCTCTCCGGTTGCGAGGTCCGCGTCGTCGATGACGAAGACCGAGAGGTGCCGCCGGAAACTCCCGGCGAGCTCACGCTCCGCATGATCGGCGACGACCCGAGGCGCGGGCTCTTCTCCGGCTACCTGAAGGACGCGCAAGCGACCGCCGAGGCCTGGCGGGGCGGCTGGTTCCACACCGGCGACGTGGTGACCCAGGCGGCGGACGGCATGCTTTGCTTCGTCGACCGCAAGAAGAACATCATCCGCCGCAGCGGCGAGAACATCGCCGCCGCCGAGGTGGAGGCCGTGCTCCAGGCCGACGGGCGCGTGGCCCAGGCGGCGGTGATCGCGGTGCCCGACGAGCTGCGGCAGGAGGAAGTCATGGCCTGCATCGTGCCGGCGCAGGACACCGCAGGGGACGTGGACGCGGCGACGGCGCTGCAGGATCTCTGCCTGGAGCGGCTCGCCTACTACAAGGCGCCGGGCTATCTGCTGTTCCTCGACACGCTGCCGGTCACCAGCACCCAGAAGGTGCAGAAGGTGAGCCTCTTCCCGGCCGACGTGGACCCGCGCCGGGTCGCCGGCTGCCACGACCTGCGGGAGCGCAAGCGCGCGCGGTAGGCTCTGCTTCGCGATGGTTCCGCACCGTGCTATACGCGGCGGCTCACGAACAAGGCGCACACCGCCCCGCGCGGCGGCCGGCGCGCGGGGACATCACGCATGAATGCTGAGCGCAAGGTCGCCCTCGTCACGGGCGCAGGCCAGGGGATCGGCAAGGCGGCGGCGCACGCGCTGCTCGCGGACGGCTGGGCCGTGGTCTTCTCTGGCCGCCGGCGGGAGACGCTGGAGAGCGCCATCGCCGAGGCCGGCGCAGGCCCCGATACGACGCTTGCAGTGCCCTGCAACGTCGGCAGGCAGGACGAGGTCGCGGCGCTCTTCGCCGAGACGAAGGCCAGGTACGGCCGGCTCGACCTGCTCTTCAACAACGCCGGCATCAGCGCACCCGCCGTGCCGCTGGAGGACCTCCGCTTCGACAAGTGGCAGCAGGTGGTCGACACCAATCTCACAGGGGTCTTCCTCTGCACCCAGGAAGCCTTCCGCATCATGAAGGCGCAGGAGCCCATGGGCGGGCGCATCATCAACAACGGCTCGATCTCCGCCCACGTGCCGAGGCCCAACTCCGCGCCCTACACCTCGACCAAGCACGCCGTGACGGGGCTCACGCGCTCCACCTCGCTCGACGGGCGCAAGTACAACATCGCCTGTGGCCAGATCGACGTCGGCAACGCGGCGACCGAGATGACCCAGCGCATGAGCCAGGGCGTGCCCCAGGCCGACGGCTCCGTGGCCTCCGAGGCGACGATGGCGGTCGAGAACGTCGCCCAGGCGGTGGTCTACATGGCGCGCCTGCCGCTCGACGCGAACGTTCAGTTCATGACCGTGATGGCCACCAGGATGCCGTTTATCGGGCGCGGTTAGCGCCTTCCTGCCCGCGACTTTTCCCCGTCGATTCGGGGCCGCCCGCCCGATATGTCCCTCTCTGCCCACAGATATTCCCTACGCGGCATATCAGCCCAATTGTCGTTGACGCATGCCGGCGGCGCGGGCGATGGTGGGCCGCAATGGTCGAGATCGGTGGCTTCGTGGGCCTCGCGGCCCTGGTTATCGGGCTCTTCGCGTGGACGCGCGCGGACATGCGAGCGCTGCGTGCGGACTTCAAGGGGGACGTGGGAAGACTTGAGGGCGGCCTCGCCGGTCTGCGAACAGACGTGAAGGGCGATGTCGGCAGACTTGAGGGCAGCCTCGCCGACCTGCGCACGGAGCTGAAGGACGACATCGGCGAGCTGCGCACCGAGTTGAAGGGCGATATCGGCGAGCTGCGCACCGAGCTGAAGGACGACATCGCCGCGCTGCGGGAAGGCCAGACCGAGCTGCGCGAGGGCCAAGCGGAACTCCGCGAGCGCATGGCGAAGCTCGAGGGGCTGCTCGACGGCCTGCGTGAGGCCGTGACCTGGCGCGCAGGCCCTCGAGACGCCGCCTGACCGCATCCTCGCCTACCCGACAGGCTTCGCTCAGAACCATCGTCGTGGGCGGCAACTGATATGCCGGGCGCGCTGACGGCTTAACTCGCCAGGATTTCCCTGATCGCCTCGTTCTGGAACGCCACGTCCGCCGGGTTGAGGAAGCTCGAGGCGAAGTGGCCGTAATAGGATTCGAACACGCGAAGCTCGGCGTTCGGCATGTTCGCGACCTCGATCTCGCTGTCCTCGGGCGGGAAGTAGAGGTCGGTGCGCCCAGGCATCACGATGGCCTTGGCCTTGATCCCGGCGAGCGCCTTCTTGAAGTCGCCGCCGTAGAGCTCGTTGTCGCCGATGTCGCCGTTCTGCCAGGTCCACAGCATGGCGAGCAGGTTGTTCGCGTCCTTGTGGATGAAGAAGCCCTCCCAGAACGCCACCAGGAAATCCTCGAGCGATGAGAAGCCGAGCTTGAGGTCCTCCTCCACCCGGTAGAAGGTCTGCGAGAATCCCCAGCCGGCGTAGACCCGCGCCATGGCGCGCAAGCCCTTGGTGGGCGGCTTCTCGTACCAGCCACCCTTCCAGGCGTCGTCGGCGGTGAGCGCTGCCTTCACGCCCTCCAGGAACACGAAGTTGTGGCGCGAGCACTTGGCGGAGCCGCAGGTCGGCACGATGCGCTCCACCATGTCGGGGTAGAGGCAGCCCCAGTGAAAGGTCTGGAGCGCGCCCATGGACCAGCCGGTCACGAGCTTGATCCGCTCGATCCCGAAGACCTCGGTGACCAGACGATGCTGCAGGCGCACGTTGTCGCAGGCCGTCACGTGCGGGAAGCGCGCCTTGTCGTAGGGCGCGGGCGTGTTGCTCGGCGACGACGAGAGGCCGTTGCCCAGCATGTTCGGCACGATGATGAAGTACTGCCTGGGGTCGAGGGCCTGATCCTCGCCGATGGTCCACTCCACGTCGGTGTGGTGGCCGGAATACCAGGTCGGCTGGATGATGACGTTGTCCTTCTTGGCGTTCAGCGTGCCGTAGGTCTTGTAGGCGAGCTTGGCGTCCCTGAGCGTCGCGCCCTTCTGCAGCACCACGTCGCCCGCGTCGAAAATCTCGTAGTCGCTCATCGGTCTCTCCCCCTGCCGCCTGCGCTTGGCCACCTCGCTCCATCCTGGGCCGCCGTGCCGGCCGTTGCAATCGCCCGTGCGTTTGACAAACGGCGGAAGATGGCTTGGAAGGAGAGGACGAGGAGAGAGGGAGGCCGGGATGGTCGAGCTGGCGGCTTTCGTCGCGCTTCAGCGCCTGATCGAGGCGGCGGACGCGATCGAGGAGAGCCTCATGCCCAACGAGCGCGAGATGCTGCACAGCCTGAAGGCGAAGTACCGCGAGCCGATCGATGTCGATCCCTTCGATGCGACCGCTCTCGAGGTCATCCTGCGCAATGTCGAGGTGCGCAAGGGATACGACTTCGATCCGCGCAGGGACGGCGGCCGGGTCATCGACCTGCCGCGCAGCGGGGACAGGAAGCCGTAGGCGCCCGTCTTCTGCGACGCGCCGGCGGATGAGCTTGCGGTCCGCCTCTGATATCGTGCCGGCGATGAGCGGCGATCAGGCGATCCGGGCGCTGCTGGACTGGTACGTGCTCGCGGGCGTCGACCGGGCGATGGATGACGTGCCGCGGGACCGCTACCGGGAAGCCGCCACGGCGAAGGCTGCTCCGGCGGCGGTGGCCCGTGAGCCCGCGCCGGTGGCTGCGCCGCCCAGCGCACCCGCTCCCGCCGTGGCCGCCCCGCAGGAGACCGCGCCGGCTCCCCCGCCTGCACCGCTGCTGCCGCCGGGCGATGCCACCTGGAGCGCGCACGAGATCGCCGCCGCCTGCACCAGCCTCGATCAGCTCGTGGCGGCCGTGCGCGCCTTCGATGGTTGCGCGCTCAAGCGCACGGCCACCAACACCGTGATCGGCGACGGCAACCCCGCAGCCCGGCTGATGATCGTGGGCGAGGCGCCGGGCGCCGAGGAGGACCGCCAGGGGCTCCCTTTCGTCGGGCCGGCCGGGCGTCTACTGGACCGGATGCTGGCGTCCATCGGCCTCGATCGCTCGGCCGTCTACATCACCAACATGCTGCCTTGGCGGCCACCCGGCAACCGCTCGCCGACCGCCGAGGAGCTTGCCATCTGCCAGCCCTTCCTCGAACGCCAGATCGAGCTGACCGCGCCTCGCATCCTCGTGCTGGTGGGGGGCATCGCCGCGAAGGCCCTGCTCAACCGGCGCGAGGGCATCACCCGCCTGCGCGGCCAGTGGTTCCCCTTCTCGACGCCGCGCCTGGAAGGCACGATCGAGGCCACGGCGACCTTTCACCCCGCCTACCTGCTGCGCACGCCGTCGGCGAAGCGCGAGGTGTGGCGCGACCTGCTGGCCGTCGAGGACAGAATGAAGGACGGGGAGGCGGAGCGATGATCGGGATCGACGAGAAGAGGCCCTTCCGTGCCGTCAACATCGCGGTGCTGACGGTCTCGGACAGCCGCGGACTGGCGGAGGACCGCTCCGGGCAGGTTCTGGTGGACCGCATCGAGGAAGCCGGCCACCACGTCGCCGACCGACGCATCATCCCCGACGAGCGGGCCGGGATCGTCGCCGCGCTCAAGGCCTGGATCGCCGACCCCGAGATCGACGCGGTGATCGCCACCGGCGGCACCGGGGTGACCGGCCGCGACGTGACGCCGGAGGCCTTCCACGACGTCTACGAGAAGGAGATCCTGGGCTTCGGCGAGCTGTTCCGCCAGTTGAGCTACGACCTCATCGGCACGTCGACGATACAATCGCGGACCACGGGCGGAGTCGCCGGCGGCACCTACCTGTTCGCGCTTCCCGGATCGCCCGGCGCCTGCAAGGACGGCTGGGACAAGATCCTCCGCTACCAGCTCGACTATCGCTGGCGCCCGTGCAACCTGGTCGAGCTGATGCCCCGCCTGCAGGAGACGGAGAGAAGGGGCGCAGCCTGACGCGCGCGCCATACAGGAGCCCCGGAGAAGGAGAAATTCGGTGGAGAAGGAAATCGTCGAGATACCCAAGCTCTCGGAGGCGCTGCGCAGGATCGGCGTGCCGCTCTCGCCCTGCGTGCGCGCAGGCGGCTTCCTCTACGTCTCCGGCCTGCCGCCGCTCGACCTCGAGTCGGGCCAGATGGTAAAGGGCGGGATCGACGTGCAGACCGAGCAGGTGATGCAAGTCCTGAAGCACACGCTGGAAAGCGCGGGCTCGTCGCTGGACCGCGTGGTGAAGTGCCAGGTCTTCGTCACGAACGCCGCCTACTACCGGATCGTGAACGAGATCTACGGGCGCTACTTCCCTCACGACCCACCGGCCAGGACCTTCGTCGCCATGGCGTCCTGGCCGATGGAGTTCGACATCGAGATCGAGTGTGTCGCGCTCTCCTGAGCGCGCGGGATCAAAGAGTCGCTCGCCCGAGCGCGCGGGATCAAAGAGCCGCTCTCCTGAGCGCGCATACTCGAAGAGTCGCTCGCCTGACTTCCGGGTCCTATGTCTACGCTCACCTGAGCCCGCCAGCGCAGGTACGCGGGCCCGTCGTCGACATCGGCGAGGCGGTCGACCAGCGCCAGCCGCAACCCCGCAGGCAACGCACGCTCGGTATCGGCGAGCGCCCACGGGCTCGACCAGCGCACGCCGGCGAAGGGGTTTACCGCCCGCGCCCGCTGCGAGAGCCCGATCAGCCAGTAGCCGCCGTCCTCTGCCGGCCCCAGCACCATGTCGGCGCGCCCGAGAGCCTCGAACCCGCGCGCCACGTGGGCGGGTGCGAGGTCCGGGATATCGCTGCCGACGATGATCGCCGGCCCTGGCGGCAGGCTACGGAAGACGCGCAGCATGCGCTGGCCGACATCGCCCGGGCCCTGCGGCAGGCACGGCGGCGCGAAGGGCCAGAAGGGCTCCCGTCCGCGCCAGCCGTCCGGCGTCGTCGCGAGCCATGTCGTCCACCGCGCGTCCCGCGCGAGCGGCGGCAGCACGCGGCGCACCAGCCTCCGGTAGAAGAGCCAGGCCTCGCCATGCCCGACATCGCGGGCGAGGCGCCCCTTCGCCCGGCCGAGGCGCGGCTCCTTGAGAAAGATCGCGAGGTGGCGCCTGCGCGGCCTCATCCGTAGAGCCTCGCCACGGTTTCGGCCCGCACGCCGAGCGAGAAGAGCAGCAGGCAGCAGACGTTGCGCACCATGCGCGGCACGTAGCCCGAGCGGCGAAAGCGCACGGCGGACGTGACCGCCGGCGTTCTCAGATAGGCGAGGCGGCGGCGCCCCAGCCGGCGCACGAGGTCCACGTCCTCCATCATCGGCAGCGGGCGAAAGCCGCCGAGCACCTCATAGAGGCTGCGGTGGATCAGGAGCCCCTGGTCGCCGTAGGGGAGCGCGAAGAGCAGGCACCGGAGCGCCACCAGCCGCTCCAGCAGGCGCGCTGCGGCGGCCCGGTCGTCGAGGGCGAAGCGGAAGCAGGCGGCGCGGCCCTCGTTGGCGGCGGCAGCGACGAAGGCGCTCACCTCCTCGTCCCAGCCGGGCGCCGGGCGCGTATCGGCATGGAGGAAGAGAAGCCACATCCCCTCGGCCTTCGCCGCGCCGGCCGCTAGCTGCCGGCCGCGCCCGGCCTCCGCCGCCGTCACCCGCGCCCCGTTCGCGCGGGCGACGTCTGCGGTGCCGTCCTGCGAGCCGCCGTCGGCGACCACGACGTCCACGCCGATTCCGCGCTCCTCGAGGCCCGCGATACCGCGCGCCAAGGCGGCGAGCGTCGCGCCGAGGGCGTCGGCGGCGTCGAGGGTCGGTATCACGATGCTGAGCGGTCGCGGCACGGGCGGACGATGGCTGCTGGCCTCAGCAGCGTCAATCCCGCCCCGGTTCACAATCCCGAGACAACTGTCGACGAGACAGTGCTTGACCCGCCCGCGTCGGGGCTTCAGAGTTACCGGCAAAGGTAACGGCGCGCCTGCGGCTGTCGCCGCGCGGCCTGCCGTGCGATGGGAGCGTGAGACATGTTCAGTCCGATGAAGCTGCTTATCCTCGTGGTGCTGATTGCGGCCGTCTGGTTCGGCTTTAAGGCGATCGGCCGGGTGCGCGCCAAGGCCAAGGCCGCGGAGCCGCTCGAGCACGAGGAGCACCAGAACATCGACGACAACCGCTGACGCGCGCTCCCGCGGCAGCCGGGCGGCATCCGCGCGGTTGACCGCTGCCCTGGCGGGGGGCATTGTCCGCCCGCCCATTCACCCGAATCGCTGACCACCGATGGACGCCACTTGCCGCGACCGGTCGTTCCAGTCGCTCATCCTTGGCTTGCAGGCCTATTGGGCCGAGCGCGGCTGCGTCATCCTGCAGCCCTACGACATGGAGGTGGGCGCCGGCACCTTCCATCCTGCGACGACGCTCCGCAGTCTCGGCCCTGAGCCCTGGGCCGCTGCCTACGTGCAGCCCTCGCGCCGGCCGGGCGACGGGCGCTACGGCGAGAACCCCAACAGGCTCCAGCACTACTACCAGTTCCAGGTGATCCTGAAGCCCTCGCCCGACGACGTGCAGGACCAGTACCTCGGCAGCCTGGGCGCGCTCGGCATCGACGTCCACGCCCACGACATCCGCTTCGTCGAGGACGACTGGGAGAGCCCCACGCTGGGCGCCTGGGGCCTCGGCTGGGAGGTCTGGTGCGACGGCATGGAGGTGACCCAGTTCACCTACTTCCAGCAGGTGGGCGGGATCGACTGCGACCCCGTGCCCGTCGAGCTGACCTACGGCATGGAGCGCCTCGCCATGTACGTGCAGGGCGTGGACAACGTCTACGACCTCGACTGGGACGGCCACGGCACGGTCTACGGCGACGTGTTCCTGCGCGCCGAGCGCGAGTTCTCCGCTTTCAACTTCGAGCACGCGGACGTCGACCGCCTGCGCCGCCACTTCGACGACGCGGAAACCGAGTGCGCCGCCCTGCTGGCGGCCGACAAGCCGCTTGCGCTCCCCGCTTACGACCAGTGCATGAAGGCGAGCCACCTCTTCAACCTGCTGGATGCGCGGGGCGCGATCAGCGTGGTCGAGCGCGCCGCCTACATCGGCCGCGTCCGCGCGCTCGCCAAGGCCTGCTGCGAGGCCTGGCTGGCGGGGACGGCCAAGTGAGCGCGCGCGATGCCTGACCTTCTGCTGGAAGTGCTCTCCGAGGAAATCCCGGCGCGGATGCAGGCGGGCGGATCGGACGAACTCAAGCGGCAGGTCCTGCGGCGGCTTGAAGAGGCCCGGCTCGAATTCGACGCCGAGGACGTGAAGTCCTACGCGACGCCCCGCCGCCTCGCCCTGATCGTGCCCGGCCTGCCGGCGGTGCAGCCCGACATCACGGTCGAGCGCAAGGGTCCCCGCGTCGATGCGCCCGAGAAGGCGATCCAGGGATTCCTGAAATCAACCGGCCTCACCCTCGACGACTGCGAGCAGCGCGAGACGCCCAAGGGCCCGGTCTGGTTCGCGGTAAAGCAGGAGGAGGGCCGCCCCACCGCCGACCTGCTCGCCGACCTGCTGCCGCAGGCGCTGGCCGCCGTTTCCTGGCCCAAGTCCATGCGCTGGGACGAGAGCGGCATCCGCTGGGTCCGCCCCATCCGCTCCATCCTCTGCCTGCTGGGCGATCAAGTGGTGCCTTTCCGCTTCGGTTCGGTGCAGAGCGGCCGGACCACTTTAGGCCACCGCTTCCTCTCCTCCGGATCGCTCACCATCGCCGATGTGGACAGCTATGCGGCGACCGTCGAAAAAGCCAAGGTCATGTTGGAACCGGAACGACGAGCCCGAGAAATTGAAGCGAATGCCAAGGCGCTGGCCGCGGGCGAGGACCTCTTGCTCGTGGAGGACGATTGGCTAGTGGCCGAGAATGCTGGCCTGGTGGAATGGCCCGTTGTCCTGCCAGGCACCATCGACGAGCGCTTGTTGGACTTGCCGCAAGAGGTGCCTCGCTCGGCCATGCGCAAACATCAGCGCTATTTCAGTCTGCGAAGCGCAGACCCCATCATCAAGTTGGCGCCCCGCTTCGTCATGGTCGCTAATACCGATATCGGAGACGGCGGCACCGCCGTTGTCGCCGGCAATGAGCGGGTGTTGCGGGCGCGCCTCGCCGATGCCCGCTTCTTCTGGGATCAAGACAGACGTCGGCGGTTGGAAGAGCAGCTGCCAGCCTTGGAGGGCGTCGTCTTCCACGCCCGCCTCGGCTCCATGCGCAAAAAGGCTGACCGAATCGCGAGGCTGGCGCACATCCTCTGCCCAGCGATTTCAGCCGCCAATCCGGACGACGCTGCACGTGCGGGTCTTCTTTGTAAGGCCGATCTCGTGACCGAGATGGTCGGCGAGTTCCCCGACCTCCAAGGGACCATGGGCCGCTATTACGCACGCCTCGACGGCGAGGAGCACTCGGTCTTTGAAGCCATCGCCGATCACCACTCGCCAAAGGGGCTAGGTGATTCCTGCCCAACCGCGCCGGTGAGTGTCGCGGTGGCACTCGCAGACAAGCTGGACACTCTGGCCGGATTCTTCGCCATTGACGAGCGACCCACCGGTTCGAAGGACCCCTTTGCGCTCCGCCGCGCCGCGATTGGCGCTATTCGGCTCATCATCGAGAATGTTTACAGCCTGCCCCTCAAACGAGCGTTTTCCAACGCTCTTGCTGGCTACAACGGCATACTGCCCGAGGAGCCGGGACCAGAGGCCACGCGCGACGCGCTGCTCGCCTTCTTCGTGGACAGGGTCAAGATTGATCTGCGTAAGAGGGGCGTTCGACACGACTGGGTAAGTGCCGTCTTCGGGGCGAGCGGCGAGGACGATCTGGTGCGCCTACTGGCCCGCGTCCTTGCATTTGGACGCTTCCTCGATAGCGAAGATGGCACCAACCTACTCATCGCCTATCGGCGGGCCGCCAACATCCTGCGCATCGAGGAGAAGAAGGACGGTCAGAGCTACGAAGGTGAGCCCGATACCGATCTCTTTGATAAGGACAAGGCGGAGGAGCGCACCCTCCACAAGCGCATTGCCATAGCCAACACGACCGTAGAGTTTGCGCTGGCGCAGGCCAATTTCGAGGCGGCGATGAAATCCATGGCAGAGCTGCGCAAGCCCGTGGATGCCTTCTTCGACAACGTCACGGTCAACTGCGAGGACCCGGCGCTGCGCCGCAACCGGCTGCTGATGCTCTCGCAGATCCGCTCCACGCTCGATCGCGTCGCCGACTTCTCGAAGATCGAGGGCTAGGTGGGCGGCTGGGTCTACCGCTTTGGCGGGGGCGAGGCGGAGGGCGACGCGGGGATGCGCGCGCTGCTCGGCGGCAAGGGGGCCAACCTCGCCGAGATGGCGGCCATCGGCCTCCCCGTGCCCCCCGGCTTCACCATCACGACGGAACTCTGCAACGCCTACTACGACGCCGGCCGCTCCGTGCCCGCAGGCCTCGACGCAGAGATCGAAGCCGGCCTCGCCCATATCGAGCGGATCGCGGGCGCAGGCTTCGGCGATGCGGACCGCACGCTGCTCGTCTCCGTCCGCTCCGGCGCCCGCGCCTCGATGCCCGGCATGATGGACACGGTCCTCAACCTCGGCCTCAACGACCGGACGGCGGACGGCCTCGCGCGCGCCAGCGGCGATGCCCGCTTCGCCTACGACAGCTACCGCCGCCTCATCCAGATGTACGGCGACGTCGTGCTCGGCGTCGAGCACCGCGCCTTCGAGGAGCTGCTGGAGCAGGAGAAGGAAGCGCGGGGCTACCGCCTCGACACCGAGATGCAGGCCGGCGACTGGTCCCGCCTGATCGAGGCTTACAAGGCCCTGGTGCAGGACGAGACCGGCAGCGGCTTCCCGCAGGATGTGCGGGCGCAGCTCTCCGGCGCGATCCGCGCCGTCCTCGATTCATGGATGAACACGCGCGCCGTCACCTACCGCAGGCTGCACGGCATCCCGGCCGACTGGGGCACCGCGGTCACCGTGCAGGCGATGGTGTTCGGCAATAGAGGGGACGACTGCGCCACCGGCGTCGCCTTCACCCGCAACCCGTCGACCGGCGAGGCCGCGCTCTACGGCGAGTACCTGGTCAACGCCCA
>JAPPMY010000197.1 GCA_028818855.1 Rhodospirillales bacterium | reverse complement strand
AGAAGCGCATGGTGTCGTCGGTGGTCTCGATCCGGCCGGAGAAGGAGGTGAGATTCACCTCCAGCTCGGCGATCTTGAAGGGCCGGCCGAGCACCTGCGCCACGGTTTCGGCGCGCACCACGCATTCGCCCTCGGTCTCGGCCCGGACGTAGGCGATGCGGTCCTCGACCACGAACTTCTTGCCCGGATTGTCCTCCTGCAGGGCCTCGACCACGGCATCGGCGACCTCGCCGACGCGCAGCACCGGGCCCACCATGTTCTTGCCGGCCGCGCCGTCACCGCTCATCGCCGTTCCTTTCCCTCAGCCCGGCCCGGCCGTCAGGGCTTGGCGTGCTTGGGCTCGATACCCTCGACGTCGACCAGGACGTCCTCGCCCTCGATCTTGACCGGGTACTGGGCGATCTCGGCATGATCGGGATTCACCCCCTTGCCCGCCACCACGTCGAACTCCCAGAGATGCATCATGCACGTCAGCACCCGGCCTTCCAGGTCGCCGTCCACGAGGTCGACCTCCTGATGCGGGCACTGGGCCTGGATCGCGTGAATGCCCTCGCCTTCGACGTGGACGAGCAGCACCTCGGTGCCGTCTACATCGAAGGTCTCCATGTCACCTTCCCAGATGTCGTCCAGCGTGCAGGCCTTCTTGAACGCCATGCGTCGGTCTCTCCATCCCCGCTGCGCGTCAGCGCCTAGGGCTCTTCGAAATAGATGTCGATGCAGTCGTAGAAGCGGATACCCGCTTTCTCGACGGTGAGGTCGCGCGGCCAGGGCGGGGCGGAATCGTCGTCGGTGGTCGGACGCACGCGGAGGGTCCGGCCGGGCTTGTCCGCCACGTGCAGGCCGATCGAGTGGAAGGCGCAGGTCGCCGCCACCTCGTCCATGGTCTGGTTGGGCTCGATCTCGACCGTCTTGATGTGCGCATCCTGCTGGAAGCGCGAGAGGATGGGGAACGCGCTCATGCCGCTCTCAACGACCCGATTGATGCCGCTTGGCTATTCCGCCGCCTGGGCGCGGAAGCCCTCGACCCAACTGTAGTCGTAGCCGTCGCGGCCGCCCTCGCTGATGACGCCGATGCCCATGTACTTGAGCACGTTGTCCAGGGTCGGCGGGTCGATCTCGCCCGAATACATGCGGTCCACGATGGTCTCGTGGTCCTTGTAGCGCTCCGGGTCGGTATCGAAGATCCAGCGGCAGACCTCGGTGCAGAAGTTGTAGCGCCGCTCGCCGTACTCGAGCTGATAGGCGCGCGCGCCCCACTCCGGGCCCGGCCGGTGCGAGATCGGGATCTGGCACATGTTGCAGATGATCGGGATGCACTGGGGATGCGTCTTTTCCTCGTGCCCCTGGAGCAGGTTGTTGGTGATCACGTCCCAGTAGCTGCCGTAGCTCTCGTTCCAGCCGGGGTACTTCTCCTCCAACCACGCGCGCTCCCTGGGTCCGACCGCGCCCGGCGGGTTCCACCACACGGTCGGCCGCCAGGACCAGATTCCGCCCTGCTGGCAGTGATGGTGATTGTCGATGTCGAGAAGGAAGATGTCCCAGTACCACGGCCGCTCCAGGCCGAGGTCCTGCACCTGCCGCTCCCACTGGTTGATCACCCACTCGTGCATGAACTCCTTGAAGGACATGTGCCGCTGCTCGAGCGGGATGTAGTAGTCCATCGGGATGCCGACGGTGATCGAGAAGAGCCGCCAGACCCGCCAGAGCGCGATGTCCATGGCCTGCTGCGCTTCCTCCTTGCGGCCGTTGCGGATCATGATCTCGATGGTGGGCGTGCCGAGCTGGGCGTGACGGGCCTCGTCCGACTGGATGCTGGTAATCAGGTTGGCGAAGGTGTGGTCGCCCAGGTTGGCGGCGTCGGTCGAGAGGCCGATCATCTGCAGGTTGGTGAGCGCGGTCTCGAAGGCGAAGGAGACCATGACCGAGGACGTGATGGCGTCCCGCGTCATCATGATGTCGTCCATCGCGTGACGGCCACCGAGCACCGCCCAGTTCTTGGAGTGCTGGGCCTGGTGGGCCCAGTCGTACTGGCGGTCGAGATGGACCAGCTCGTGCGGGAAGAAAAGCTGCAGCTGGGTGTGCCGCATCTCGTCGAGCATGCCGTAGACTGACATGTTGCGCATGGCCGGCGACGGGCCGAAGCGGGACATCCGCGCCTGGAACTGGCAGGCCTGATACTCGGTGAGCGCCACGGCGCCGTAGTGCAGCTTGAGCACGCTCGCCCAGCCCTCGTCGGCCTGATCGTAGAACTTCGAGCGCGCCAGCGCCGCCTTCACGGAGTAGGCGGCCGAATCCTTCTCGCGCTGGATGTTGACGTACTCGCGGTAGGAGACCTTGTAAGGCTCGTCGAAGGTCTCCCACTCCTCGACGGGGATGTCGTAGGGATCCCCCATCTGCGGCGGGAACAGCTCCTCCTGCGAGACGTAGGACGGCGTCCAGTTGGTATCCCGCGCGATATCGTACCACTCGGAACGCTCGAGCATCTCCGACATTCCGGTCTCCCGCATGCTGGTCATGCCGGCGTGGCAGCCCGCAGCCGCCCCGGCATCACCCGCCATTCTCATGTCATCGCGCAGCCGGCGCAAGCGCGCGGCCGGATCGGGAGGCTCAGCCCGCGAGGTCGAGGCAGGCGTCCACGATGTGCTTGGCGCTCATGCCGTAGCGCGCGCGAATCTTGTCTGTCGGGCCCACGACCGCGAACTCGTCGGGCATGCCGACCATGCGCATGGGCGTCGGCCGGCGCTGGGCGAGAAGCTCCGCCACCGCGCCGCCGAGGCCGCCGGTGAGGTGGTGTTCCTCGGCGGTCACGATGCCCCGTGTCTCCTCGGCGGCAGAAAGGATCGCGTCCTCGTCGAGCGGCTTGATGGTGGACATGTTGAGCACCCGCGCGCCGACGCCCTGCTCGGCGAGTTCCGCTGCCGCATCCACGGCCTGCGGCACGAGGGCGCCGCAGGCGACGATGGCGACGTCCGAGCCCTCGGCAAGCCGCGTGGCCTTGCCCAAGCTGAAAGGCGCATCGATGGGCGTCACCGGGCGCTCCGGCACCCGCCCGCCGAGGCGGAGGTAGACGGGGCCATCGATCTCGTCGGTCGCCAGCGTCGCGTGCCATGCCTCGTGGGCATCCGCCGGCACCAGCACCGTCATGTTGGGAAAACTCCGCATCAGGGCGAGGTCCTCCAGCGCATGGTGAGTGCCGCCCGAGACGGCGAGCGAGACCCCGCTCGCGGCCGCGCCGATCACCACGCGCTGGTCGGCGTAGGCGACCTCGTTCCGCACCTGCTCCATGGAGCGGGCGGAGATGAAGGGCGCGTAGCCGCAGACGAAGGGGCGCAACCCCGTGGTGGCGAGCCCGGCAGCCACGCCCATGGCGTTCTGCTCGGCGATGCCGACGTCGATGACGCGCTCTGGCGCATGGTCGATGAAGCCCCGCAGCCCGATCAGGTCGAGCGTGTCGGCGGAGACCGCCACCACGCGCTCATCGCGGCGAGCCAGCTCGGTCACGGCAAGCCCGAAGGCGAGGCGCGACTGATCGGCCGCCGCCTTGACCCAGGCGGGCTCGGCCCCGTTGCCCTGCTGCGGCGCGCTCATGCGGGCTCTCCCAGCTCGGCCATCGCCTTCTCGTAGACCTCTTCGCTCACCGCGTTGTTGTGCCAGAGGTAGGTGTCCTCGGCGAAGCTCGTGCCCTTGCCCTTCACCGTGTGGGCGATGAGGAGCGCGGGCGTGCCGGGCGTCCCGGGCAACGCGTCGAGGGCATCGACGATCGCCTCCATGTCGTGCCCGTCGAGCTCGCTGACCTGCCAGCCGAAGGCGCGCCACTTGTCGGCCAGCGGCTCGAGCCCCAGCATGTCGGCGACGTGGCCGCTTTGCTGCACCTTGTTGTAGTCGACGATTGCGGTGAGCGAGAGCGGCGCGAGGTGGGCGGCCGCCATCGCCGCCTCCCAGTTGGAGCCCTCCTGCAGCTCGCCGTCGCCCAGAATCACCACGGTGCGCGCGCCGTTGCCCTGGAGCCTCGCGCCGAGGGCCATGCCGAGAGCGATGGAGAGGCCGTGGCCGAGGCCGCCGGTCGACATCTCGACGCCGGGCACCTTGATGTCGGGGTGCATGCCGAACAGGGATTCGAAGGCGTAGAAGGTGTCGATGAAGCTGTCGTCCACGAAGCCCGCCTGGGCCAGCACCGCGCCGAGCGCCGTGTTGGCGTGGCCCTTGGAGAGCACGAAGCGGTCGCGGGCGGGCCAGTCAGGCTCGTCGGGCCTGAGCCTGAGATAGTGAAAATAGAGCGCGGCCAGCAGGTCGGCCGCGGAAAGCGAACCGCCCATGTGGCCGGAACCCGCTGCGCGCAGCGCCCGCCACGTGTTGCGCCTGATCTGCAGCGCCTGCCCGCGCAGCTCGCGCAGCAGCGCCTCCCTGTTGTTCACCTTACCGGCCTCCCTGCCTCCGACTCTCGAAGCGGCGCAGTATAGCGCCCCGCCGATGGAGGTGCCCGTGCCGCCGAAGCGCACGATTTCTCTGAGGCCGCAATGCCTTTACGCTTGCCGCCATGAGCGGGCGGGAGACCCACGCGCCAAGCGCGGCAGACATCGAGCTGATCGCCGACCGCGAATATCATCGGATCCCCGAATTCCTGCGGGAGCGTGTAGATCCGGTGATGATTCGCGTCGCGGACTTCCCCAGCGACGAGGTGCAGGAGGAGATGGAGCTGGAGAGCCCCTACGACCTGCTCGGCCTCTATCAGGGCGTCTCCCTCGACCAGAGCGGGGTCCACGACATCCGCGAGGATGTCGACCTGATCTTCCTCTACCGCCGGCCGCTGCTCGACTACTGGGTCGAGACCGGCAACAGCCTGGAGGATGTGGTCCGCCACGTGCTGATCCACGAGATCGGCCACCACTTCGGCCTCTCGGACGAGGACATGGAGCGAATCGAGGCCACCGGATGAGGCGGGGCGTGCCTACTCGTCATCATCCCCTAGCGGCTGCGTCACCAACGGGTAGCGTGCCTCCACTTCGTAGTGCGCGCCGCCGGCCCCCAGGTGGCTCGAGAACAGCTCGAACGAGCGCACCGGAAACGGCCCGCTGCCGAACAGCCCGTGAAAGGACATGAACTCCTGAAGCCGGTGCTGAGACACCCGCGACGCGAATCGCGCCAGGGTGACGTGGGGCGCATAGTTGCGGCCGTCGGGCGCGTGGCCGAGGCCGGTAATGACGGCCTCGGTGCGCTCCTGCAGGCGGAGCAGCGCAGGGCTGTGGGCGACTCCGGCCCAGAGGATCCGCACCCGGCCTCGCGGCGGGAAATGGCCGACACCCTCCAGCGAAAGAGTGAAGGCCTCGGCCTCGATATCCGCAAGCGCGTCCATGATCTCGCGGAAAGCGGCGCCATCGACCTCGCCGATGAAGCGGAGCGTGAGGTGCATCTGCTCCGCGCTCTGCCAGCGCGCGCCGGGAATGCCACCCCGCAGCATCTCGAGCCGGCGGCGGACGTCTTCGGGCAGGGCGAGGGCGACGAAGAGGCGGATCATCGGGCGGCCCTACTTCCCTTCCCCCTGCCCACCCTTGTGGCGCGCGGTGAGCGCCACCACATGGGGCAGGATGCGCCGGACGATCTCCGCCACGCCTGCGGCGTTGGGATGGATACCGTCCGGCTGGTTGAGCGCGGGCTTCAAGGCAACCCCTTCGAGAAAGAACGGATAGAGGGCCACCCGATGCCTGGCGGCGAGACGCTCGTAGACCGCGCGGAAGGCAGCCGCATAGTCGGCGCCGAAGTTGGCCGGCGCGCGCATGCCGGCGAGCAGGGTCGTCGCGCTCGATTCCCCGATCCCGACCAGGATGGCGTCGAGGTTGGCTTCCATCTGGTCGGTCGGCAGGCCGCGCAGGCCGTCATTGGCGCCGAGCTCGACGATGACAATCTCGGGAGAATCGGCGAGCACCCAGTCGAGCCGCGCCAGCCCGCCGGCGCTGGTATCGCCCGAGACCCCCGCGTCGATCACCTGCCAGGCATGGCCCTCCGCCCGGAGCGCGGCTTCGAGCCCGGCCGGAAAGGCGTCTTCCCGAGGCAGCCCGAAACCCGCCGTCAGGCTGTCCCCCAGCACGACGATGCGGGGCTCGCCCGCGGCGCTCGGGGGACCGAGGAGCAGGAGCCACGCACAGAGGGCGGCGCCGATCCACGATATCGCGCGGCCGGGGGAGCGGCGGGATGACATGAGCGATCCGGCGGTGGTGCTGGATGACGTGCACCTCACCCTGACCAGCAAGGCCGGGCCCGTCAACATCCTGCGGGGCGTGTCGCTCACCGCCGGGCGGGGCGAGAGCATCGCCGTGGTCGGGCCGTCGGGCGCCGGCAAATCGACCCTGCTCGCGATCATCGCGGGCCTGGAACGGGCGGACCAGGGCCGCGTCGTCGTGAGCGGCACCGATATCGGCGGCCTGGGCGAGAGCGACCTCGCCGCCTTCAGGCGCAGCGCCGTCGGCATCGTGTTCCAGGCCTTCCACCTGATCCCGACCATGACGGCGCTGGAGAACGTAGCGCTTCCGCTCGAGCTTGGCACCCACGCCAACCCCTTCCGCGCAGCGCGGGAGGCGCTGGAGACCGTGGGCCTCGGCAACCGCCTGCAGCACTACCCGAGCCAGCTCTCGGGCGGCGAGCAGCAGCGCGTCGCGATGGCCCGCGCCTTCGTGCCCCAACCCGACGTACTGCTGGCCGACGAGCCCACCGGTAACCTCGACGGCGAGACCGGTGGCGCGGTGATGGGCGAGCTCTTCCGGCTCCGCGCCGAACGCGGCTCGACATTGATCCTGGTCACCCACGATCACGCGCTCGCGGCGCAGTGCGACCGCACGGTGCATATCGCCGACGGGCGAATCGTCGCGCCGGCAGAGGGCTGATCCGCTGACGCTCCTTCCCCACCAGACGCGGGCGGCATTTCGCATCGCCCGGCGCGAGCTGCGCGGCGGCGTGCGAGGCTTCCGCGTCTTCCTCGCCTGCCTCGTGCTGGGCGTTGCCACCACCGCCGCCGTCGGCTCGCTGGGCGAGGCGCTGAAGGCGGGCCTCGCCCGTGACGCGCGCATGATCCTCGGCGGCGACGTGGAGCTGGTGCAGTTCTCGCAGCCGCTCGCGCAAGAGGTGACGGACTACCTGGAGGCGAACGTCACCGTGCTCTCCCATGTCGTCACCATGCGCGGCATGGCCCATACGGAGGACAGCGCCAGCCGCTCGCTGGTCGAGCTGAAGGCGGTGGACGGAGCCTATCCGCTGGTGGATCGCGCGCGCCTAGAGGGCGGCATGGCGCTAGCCGATGCCCTGGCTGATGGCGGTATAGCGGTCGAGAAGAGCCTGCTCGACCGCCTCGCCATCGGGATCGGCGACAGGCTCCGAGTGGGCGCGGCGCTGCTCACGGTGCGGGCCGTGCTCGCGCGCGAGCCCGACAAGCTCACCTCGGGCTTCGCGCTCGGCCCCCGGCTGATGATGGATCACGCATCCCTGGAGGAGACCGGCCTGATGCAGCCGGGCGCCCTGGTGCGGCAGCGTTACCGCGCGCTGATACCGGAAGCGACGCCGGTCGCGGACTGGACGGCCGGGCTGGAGGCGGCCTTTCCCGACGCCGTCTGGCGGTTGCGCGACGTGCGCGATTCCAATCCCTCGCTCCGGCGCCAGCTCGACCGAGTCGGCCTGTTCCTGACGCTCGCCGGGCTCGCGGCCTTGCTCGTCGGCGGGATCGGTGTCGCCAGCGCCGTCTCCAGCCACCTGCACGGCAAGCTGCACACCATCGCGGCGCTCAAGTGCGTGGGCGCCACGCGGGCCACAGTGCAGCGCGCCTTCCTGCTGCAGCTGGGCGCGCTCGGGCTGGGCGCCATCGCTGCTGGCCTCCTCATCGGCGCCGCAGCCCCGCCCGTCCTCGCCGCGATCATGGGCGACGCCTTGCCGATACCTCTCGTGGGGGTCGTCCACGGCGCGCCGCTCGGGCTCGCGGCGGCCTATGGCGCGCTCACGATGCTCGCCTTCTCGCTCTGGCCCCTCGGCCGCGCCGCGCGGACCCGCCCGGGCGTGCTCTTCCGCGGCGCCGCAGCGCCGGCTTCGGGCTGGCCGCCGCTCGCGTCCATCGCCGGCACGGTGTTCGCGGCATGTGCTCTCGCCGGCATCGCGGTCGCCACCGCGCCCCGTCCCGACATCGCGCTCGGCTTCGTGCTCGGCGCGCCGGCGGCACTCGCGATCTTCAGGGTGGCGGCGGCCCTGGTGGTCATCCTGGCGCGGCGGACCCGCCCGCGGCGGCTGCCTGCGCTGAGGCTGGGCCTCGCCAATCTGGCCCGGCCGGGCGCGCCCACTGTCCCGGTCGCGATGTCCCTCGGCACCGGGCTCGCGGTCCTGGTGGCGATCGCGCTGGTGGAGGGCAATCTCGGCGCACAGATCAGCGAGCAGCGGGAGGGCGAGCGGCCGGCCTTCTTCTTCCTCGACATTCAGAAGCACCAGATCGTGCCCTTCGAGCGGCTGGTGGAAGAGACCGCCGGCGCCGAGTACGACCGCCGCGTGCCGATGCTGCGCGGCCGCATCGTGCGCATCGACGGCGTGCCGGTGCGCGAGGCCAAAGTCGCGCTCGGCTCGGAATGGGTGGTGCAGAGCGACATCGGCCTCTCCTACGCCGCCGATCCGCCGCCCAATGCGGAGATCGTTGCCGGCCGATGGTGGGCCGCCGACCATGACGGGCCGCCGCTCGTCTCGCTGACGGAAGAGGTGGCGCACGATTTCGGCCTCGGCTTGGGCGATACCCTCTCCATCAACGTGCTGGGGCGCGAGTTCACGGCCGAGGTGGCGAGCCTCCGCCGCGTCGACTGGACGGCCTTCGATATCAACTTCGTCGTGATATTCTCACCCGGGGTCCTGGAGGGAGCGCCGCAGACGCAACTTGCCACCGCGCACGCGACACCGGAGGCGGAACCCGTGCTCGAGCGCGCGGTGACGGAGCGATTCGCCAACATCACGGCGATCCCCATACGCGCGATCATTGAGGCTTTGGACGAACTCATGGGGCGGATTGGCGTGGCAATTCAGGCGGTGGCCGGGCTCACCGTCGCGGCGGGCCTGCTGGTGCTGGCGGGCGCGACTGCGGCCGGCCACGAGCGCCGGGTCCACGACGCCGTCGTCTTCAAGGTGCTGGGCGCGCGGCGCAGCGACCTGCTGCGCGCCTTCCTCGCCGAGCACATCCTGCTCGGCTGCGCCATCGCCGGGCTCGCGATCGGCATCGGCACGCTAGCCGCCTGGGCCTTCGTGACGCAGGTGCTCGACCTGCAATGGCGCTTCCTGCCCGACTATGTGGCGGCGACGGCTGCGGCCTGTATAACCATGACGCTCGTGCTCGGATTCGCGAGCACATGGCGCGCGCTCGGCCGCAGGGCGGCGCCCCTCCTGCGAGTGGAATAGATGTACGGCCACGGAGCCCCCTCGCCCCCGAGGCTCAGGGTATATGAAACGGTCGGTGAGGCCTTCCGTCTCACCTTCCGCAATTTCCGTACCATGCTGGGGCTCGCGCTGGCGCCCATAGTGCTGGCGGTGCTGCTGCCGGCGGTGATGCGGCTCGACCTGCAGACCGATGCGTCCTCCGTGCAGCTCGTCATCCACGCGATTGCGCGGCTCTTCCTGCTCTCGGTCTTTGCGGTGGCATGGCACCGTTACCTGCTGCTGGGGACGCGCGATACGAGCGTGCCGATCCAGTTCTGGCCGAGCGCCCGGGACGTCAAGTATTTCGGCCGGCTCATCCTCTTCCTGCTGCCGCAGGAGATCATCCTGGTTGCGATGCAGGCGCACGACCTGCTGCTGGTCCTGGTGCTGCTGCTGATCACGCTCTTCGTCGCTGCCCCCTTCGCGCTGGCCTTTCCGGCGACGGCCGTCGACAACTACCAGGGGCTCATGGCGGCGCGCCGGGCCCTGCGCGGGGCCACGCTTCAGCTCGTGGGCGCGATCCTGCTCTCCTTCGTGGCGATCACGGTCTTCCTCTTCCTGCTGGGCGGGGTGCTCGGCTCTCTGGTGCTCGCCACGTTCGGCCCCGGCGCGATGGTGTCGTTCTTCAATGCGCTGACCTTCCTCACCGTCGGCATTCCGGTGGCCGTGGTCACGGTCGCCTACCGCAAGCTCACCCCTCAGGCACCGGCCTTCGGCACCGCCGCAACGCCTGCGAACGACTCCTGAGCGGCCCTTCCCCGCCCCGATCGGGGACGATTCCGTGTTCCGAAGGCGTTGAAAGTCGGCCGCGGGCTACCTAATATCTAACCTCGAATCCGACAGTTCGCCGCACCAGAGGACGCTTCGATGGCACTCGGAACGCAAGGCCGGCCGTTCGCCGGCACGACCCTGACCCAGGCGCAGATCGACCAGGGTCTCCGGAGCTACATGCTCCGGGTCTACAACTACATGGCCTCGGGCCTCGCGCTCACGGGCGTCACCGCCTACGTGATCGCCAACACCGGGCTCTTCAACGTGCTCTACGGCTCGGGCCTCGGCTTCGTCGTGATGCTGGCCCCGCTCGGCATCGTGTTCTTCATGGGGATCAAGATCCAGACCATGAAGCACACCACGGCGCAGTGGCTGTTCTGGGCCTTCTCGATCCTCATGGGAGCCTCGCTCTCCTACATCTTCATGGCCTACACGGCGACGAGCATCGTCCGGGTGTTCTTCATCACCATGGGCATGTTCGGCGCCATGAGCATCTATGGATACACGACCAAGCGCTCGCTGGTCTCGTGGGGCTCGTTCCTGTTCATGGGCCTGATCGGCGTCATCATCGCGATGGTGGTGAACATCTTCCTGCAGTCGGAGATGCTTCACTTCGTGATCTCGGTGATTGGCGTGCTGGTGTTCCTCGGGCTCACCGCCTACGACACGCAGAAGATCAAGGACGTCTACCGGGAGACTGACGGCCAGGCTGTCATGGTGAAGAAGTCGGTGATGGGGGCGCTCTCGCTCTATCTCAACTTCATCAACCTGTTCATCCTGCTGCTGCACCTCTTCGGCGCCGCGCGCGAATAGCCGCGCCGCCTGTCAGGGACGGAGGGCACCGGGCCGCCTGCGCCCGGTGCCCTTTTCGTTGAACGATGCTCGCGGCGCTCCAGCGCTCGCTCACCTACTTCCCCGACCCGACCCGGCCCACGCCGGCCGAGTCCGACGTTCCGGAGCTGTCGCCCGTCGCGCTCGAGACCGAGGACGGGCTCTCGCTGCTCGCCTGGCATGCGTCGCCGCGTGTCTCGGGCGCGCCGAGCCTCGCCTACTTCCACGGTAATGCCGGGCACATCGGCATGCGGGGCTTCAAGGTGCGGGCCTATCTCAACGCCGGTCTCGGCGTCCTGCTCACGACCTGGCGGGGCTACAGCGGCAACCCCGGCCGGCCGACGGAGGACGGGCTCTACGCCGACGGCCGTGCCGCCCGTGCCTTCCTCCGCGCGCACGGCTGCAGCGACGAGCGCCAGATCCTTTATGGCGAGTCGCTGGGCACCGGCGTCGCGGTTCACCTTG
The DNA here is from genome assembly GCA_028818855.1 of Rhodospirillales bacterium. Lineage (GTDB taxonomy): Bacteria > Pseudomonadota > Alphaproteobacteria > UBA828 > UBA828 > WTGU01. The sequence continues at coordinate 19,188 of JAPPMY010000197.1, read as the reverse complement.
CGCGCGAGGCCACGCCCGCCGTGCTCGTGCTGGAGGCGCCCTTCAGCTCGATCATGGATATCGCCTCGGGCCGATTCCCGCTGCTGCCGGTCCGGCCGCTGATCGTGGATCGCTTCGATTCCGCCGCCAAGATCGGCAGGGTGAGGGCGCCGGTGCTGATCGTGCACGGCGAGCGCGACCGGACCATTCCGGTCCGCCAGGCCCGAAAGCTGTTCAAGCGCGCAGCCGAGCCCAAGGAGGCCGTGTTCATCCCCGAAGCCGACCACGCCGACCTCGTAGACTTCGGCCTGCCCGCGATCGTGCTCGAATTCCTTGCCCGCCACGGCTTAGCGCCAGCGACCGAGTGAGCATCGAATCATGACTATCGAGCCGATCAAGACCGAACGGGACTACCAACGTGCCTTGAAGGAGATCGAGAGCCTGATGGCGGCGAAGTGCAACACGCCGGAGGGCAATCGCCTCGACGCGCTGGTGACGCTTGTCGAGGTTTGGGAGGCCAAGAACTAACCTAACGATCAGTTCGCGACTGCCGGCTGAACCGAGGACGCCGAATCGTATCCGAAGGCTACGTGCCCACCCCCATCTGCCGGGCGAGGGCCATGAAGTCGGGCACCACCGCCTCCCAATCGTCGCTTGGGGCAAGATCGGGTTTGCCGACCGGACCGTCGCCGTATTCATCGGGGCGGGCCACGAAGGCCGTCGCCAGACCCGCCTCGCGGGCGGCAGCCAGGTCGAAGTTGTGGGCGGCGACCATCATCACCTGCGCGGGCGCGAGGCCGAGCGCGGCGGCGGACGCAATGTAGACCGCCGCCTGCGGCTTGTAGCCCCGGCCGATATCGGCACCGACGATGGCGTCCCAGGGCAGGCCGGCGGAGCGCGCGAGCCGGGCCATCATCGCGATCGAGCCGTTGGAGCATGGCGCGAGGAGGTAGCGGCCGTGCAGGGCGTTCAGGCCCGGCACCGCGTCGGGCCAGGGCGGGAGCGCCTCCCACGCCCGGTTGAGGCGCGCCCGGCCTTCGTCGTCCACCGCATCGTCCAGGCCGAACTCGGCAAGCGTCGCGTCGAGATTCTCACGATGGAGCATGTCCAGCACCGTGTACCCCCGCCGCCCGGAACGGATCTCCTCCATCGACGGCTGGTACTTCGCCCGCCAGGAATCGGCGAACGCGACGGAATCGACCTCATGCTCCGAATCGGCGAAGAAGGCTTCGACCTCGCGGGCGACGCCGGTGCGCCAGTCGACCACCGTGCCGAACACGTCGAAGAGCAGGGCTTCGATCACCGCGGCCTCATGCCGTCGTCGCAGGAAGGGCCGGGTGGATGCCTAGCGCGCCTCGACTGTCCAGGTATGGCCGCTCTGCAGCAGCGCTTCGATCCCGGGCGCCTCGGAGGTCGACTTGGCGTCATCGATCTGCGTGTAGACCGAGGCCTCGTAGCTCTCCTCCGGGCTGCAGAAGAGCACGCCGAGCGCCACGGGGAAGTCCGGCGGCTCCATCTCCGCCAGGATGCCGGCGAGCGGCCGGTTGGTCTGGTCGTGCACCAGCAGGTCGGACTCGTCGATGCCGTCCTCGCCGAGCGTCACGACTTCCAGGGAGAACGTGCCGGGGGCGAGCCGGAGCCCGCGGTTCCGCTCCTTGCCGAAGATCAGCGGCTTGCCGTCTTCCAGGAAGATCTGCGTCTCAGGCGCGTTCTTCCGTTCCGCGAAGGCGTCGAACGCGCCGTCGTTGTAAACGATGCAGTTCTGGAAGATCTCGAGGAAGGAAGTGCCCTTGTGCGCGTGCGCGGCCTTCAGGATGTCGGGCAGGCGTTTCTGGTCGGTGTCGATGGCACGGGCAACGAAGCGCGCGCCGGCACCGAGCGCAAATCGGGTCGCGGACAGCGGGTGATCCACGGAGCCCAGCGGTGTCGACGGCGAGCGCGTGCCCTCGCGCGAGGTCGGCGAGTACTGCCCCTTGGTGAGGCCGTAGATCTCGTTGTTGAAGAGCAGGATATTGAGATCGACGTTGCGGCGGAGCGCATGCAGCGTGTGGTTGCCGCCGATGGAGAGCCCGTCGCCGTCGCCAGAGACCACCCAGACGTCCAGCTCGGGATTGGCGATCTTGACCCCGGTCGCGATCGCAGGCGCCCGGCCGTGGATCGTGTGGAAGCCGTAGGTCGCCATGTAGTAGGGGAAGCGCGCAGCACAGCCGATGCCGGAGACGAACACCACGTCCTTGGTGTCCGTGCCGATCTCGGCCAGCGCCTTGCGCACCGCCTTGATGATGGCGTAGTCGCCGCAGCCGGGGCACCAGCGGACCTCCTGATCAGAGGTGAAGTCCTGCGCCGTCAGCGCGGGGATCGCGACCGTGTCGTTCATCTCATGCCTCCGAGTGGGCGCGGATCCCGTCCATGATCTCGACGATCTTGAAGGGTTTGCCGGTGACCTTGGGCAGGCTCTCGGCCGGCACCAGGTATCGGCTCCGCAGCACGGTGGTGAGCTGGCCCATGTTCATCTCTGGCACCAGCACCCTGTCGAAGCCTGCGAGCAGGGCGCCGAGATTGCGCGGCAGCGGGCTCAGGTGCCGCAGGTGGATGTGCGAGACCGAGATGCCCCGCTCCTTCCGACTGCGCTCGACGGCCCGGCTGATCGGCCCGTAAGTGGAGCCCCAACCGACCACCGCGAGCGGGCCGCTCTCGGGACCCTGATCGACCGCCTGCTCGGGTATATCGTTCGCGATGCGGGCGATCTTCTCGTGCCGCACGTCGGTCATGCGCTGGTGGTTCTCGGGATCGTAGGAGACGTTGCCCGTGGCGTAGTCCTTTTCCAGCCCGCCGATGCGATGCTCGAGGCCGGGCGTGCCGGGCCGGACCCAGGGCCGGGCCAGCGTCTCGGGGTCCCGCTCATAGGGTTGGAAGCCGTCCGTCTCGGTGCGGAACTCCACGGGGAAGGGCTCGAGGGCGCCGACATCGGGCAGCCGCCACGGCTCGGCCGCGTTGGCGATGAAGGTGTCGGTCAGCACCACCACCGGAGTCATGTAGCGGGTGGCGAGGCGCACCGCCTCGATGGCCACGTCGAAGGCATCCGCCGAGGAGCGCGCCGCGAGCACCACCAGGGGCGCGTCCGCATTGCGGCCGTAGACCGCGAGGTAGAGGTCCGACTGCTCGGTCTTGGTCGGCATGCCGGTGGACGGGCCGGCGCGCTGGGAGTTGACGAGGATGAGCGGCAGCTCGGCGGTGATCGCGAGGCCGAGCGCCTCCGTCTTGAGCGCGACGCCGGGGCCGGAGCTCGACGTCACGCCGAGGGCGCCCGCGTAGGAGGCACCGATGGCGGCGCCTGCCGCGGCGATCTCGTCCTCGGCTTGGAAGGTCACCACGTCGTAGGCCTTGAGCCGGGCCAGAACGTGCAGCACCGAGGACGCCGGCGTGATCGGATACGAGCTGAACACGAGCCTGAGATCGGCGAGCTTCGCGCCTGCCACGAGGCCCCAGGCCAGGGCTTCGGTCCCGGTGACGGTGCGGTAGAGCCCCGGCTGGAAGGTTGCAGGCTTGATCTCGTAGACGAGCGCGCCGTCGGGCAGCTCGGCCGTCTCGCCGAAGGCGTGGCCCGCCTTGAGGCAGGCGATGTTGGCTGCGGCGATGTTGGGTAGCTTCTTGAACTTGGTGTCGAGCCAGTTCACGGTCGCCACGATGTCGCGGTCGTAGAGCCAGTAGATCAGGCCGAGGGTCCAGAGGTTCTTGGCGCGGAGCCCCTCCTTCTTGGAAACGTCGCACTCCTTCACCGCCTCCAGCGTGAGCTTCGAGATATCGATCGCCATCACCCGGTAGCGCGACAGGCTGTCGTCATCGAGAGGATTGGCGTCGTAGCCGGCCTTCTGCAGGTTCTTGTCGTTGAAGGTGCCGGTGTCGACGATGACGAGACCGCCTTCGCGCAGGTCGCCGATGTTGACCTTGAGCGCCGCGGGATTCATGCAGACCAGCACGTCCGGCACGTCGCCGGAGGTCATCACGTTGCGCGAGCCGAAGTTGATCTGGAAGGCGGAGACGCCGTAGGTGGTGCCGATCGGCGCCCTGATCTCGGCCGGGAAATCGGGGAAGGTGGTGAGGTCGTTGCCGGCCAGCGCGGTGGTCTCGGTGAACCGCCCGCCGGTGAGCTGCATGCCGTCGCCGGAATCCCCTGCGAAGCGGATCACGGCCGACTCCAACTCTTCACGCGGCACGTCCTCAAGCGTCAGTGCTGCTTCTGCCATCGTCCTGTCGTTCTCTGTGAGGCCCGGACGAGCCGGTGAGATTGAGATACTCCCACGGGCTCGCGATGTCTAGTGGTCCAACCTTTTGGTCATGTCTCGCGGCGGCTCCTGGAGCGCGGCGACTCGGCGATCGACCTGCCCACGCGCTATGGTTCCGGCGGGACGTCACGAAGCACCGGGGGAGACCGAGGATGAGCGGCTTCGCGGAATACGAGTCGTACGATGCGCTGGATCTCGCGGCGCTGATGAAAGCGGGAGAGGTCAGCGCGACGGAGGTCCTGGAAGCCGCCATCGCGCGCGTGGAGGCGCGCAATCCGGCGGTCAATGCAGTGGTGACGAAGCTCTACGACCACGCCACTCAAGCGATCGAGGCAGGCCTGCCGGAGGGGCCCTTCACCGGCGTTCCCTACCTGGTCAAGGCTCTCTTCACGTCGGTCGCCGGCGTCAGGTGCGCGCATGGCAGCCGCTTCTTCGCCGACCTGCCGCCCGCGAGCGAGGACAGCCTTCATGTCGCCCGGCTCAAGCAGGCCGGCATGGTGATCTACGGCATGACAAGCAGTTGCGAGATGGGCCTGAGCCTCACCTGCGAGCCCCAGCTCCACGGCCCCTCGCGCAACCCCTGGGACCTGGAGCGGACGCCGGCAGGCTCCAGCGGCGGTGCGGGCGCGGCGGTGGGCGCCCGCATGCTGCCGATTGCCCATGCCTCCGACGGCTTCGGCTCGATCCGCGCGCCAGCGGCGTCGTGCGGGCTGGTCGGCCTGCGCCCGAGCCGGGCGCGCAACACCCTGGCGCCCGCCTTCGGCGAGGCGCTCGCCGGGCTCGTCACCGAGCACGCGGTGTCGCTCACGGTGCGCGACAATGCGGCGCTGCTCGATGCGACCCACGGTCCCGCTCCGGGCGATCCATACTACGTACTCCCTCCGGCCCGCCCGTTCCTCAAGGAAGTGGGTGCCGACCCCGGTAGCCTGCGCATCGCCTTCACCAGCAAGGCGCCCAACGGCGCCCCGGTGGAGGCCGACCCCCTGCGGGTTCTGCAAGAGGCCGCGTCGCTCTGCGCCGATCTCGGCCATCGCGTCGACGAAGCCGATCCAGCGATCGACGGCGCCGACGTGGTGCCGACCTTCCGCACCATCAGCGCGGTCAACATCCTATATACGGTGCGCGGGCACCCCTCGGGCCGGGCGCCCGCACCGGGCGAGCTCGAGACCGTGGTCGCCAAGAGCGCGGCGCTGGCCGAGGACATCGACGGCGCAAGCTACATGGCGGCAGTCCACACCGCGCACCGGATCGGCCGCCAGATGGGGGCGTTCCATGAGGACTGGGACGTGCTGCTCACCCCCGGACTCGGCACGCTGCCGCCCAAGCTCGGCTGGCTCGACATGATGATGGAGGATCTGGAGGAGTACTGGCGGCGGGTGTTCAGCTTCAGCCCGTTCACGGTGTGGTTCAACCTCACCGGCCAGCCGGCGATGATGATTCCGCTGGGACGGACCGAGAGCGGCTTCCCGGTCGCGGTGCAGGCCATCGCCCGCTTCGGCGATGAGGCGACGCTCTTCCGCCTCGCTTCCCAGCTCGAAGCCGCGCGACCCTGGATCGGCCGCAAGCCCCCTCTGGCCGAGCAGTAGCCCGCCGGCGGAACTCAGCCGGTGGCGCGGTGCTCGTCGAGGACGGCGTAGAAGTCCTCGCGCCGGTAAAGCTTGCGGCGGGGTGCACCTTCGGGGGCGGCGTCGATCTCCGCCGCTTCGATCCGCCGCCAGTCATCCAGATCGACCCAGCGGCGCCCGCGTGCCCGCAGCAGCGCTTCCAGCGCCTCGCGCCCGGACTTGCCGCCGCCGTCCGCGCCCAGATCGTCGAGTATCTGCTGGGCGCAATCTCTGCCGTCGACCTTGTTGGTTCCGATGACGCCGGTCGGCCCGCGCTTGATCCAGCCGGCCGCGTAGAGGCCGGGCCCGACGCGGCCCTCCTCGTTCACGACGACGCCGTTCCTGTGGTCGAAGGGTGCGCCATCGACCGGCAGGGAGAGGTAGCCGACGGCGGCGACCACCAGGCCGCAGGCGATCTCGAAATGCTCGCCGGTGCCGACGGCGCGGCCGTTCTCGACTCGCGTGCGCTCGAAGCGCACAGCTTCCGCGCGCCCGTCGCCCAGGATCTCGACCGGGCTGGCGAAGAACACGAAGTGCACGCGCTTCGGCTTCTCGTCGGCCTCGCGCTCGGTGAAGGCGCGCAGCGTCTCGAGGTTCTTCTCGCGCACGCGCAGGTCGCGCGGGGACATCTCGCCGGTGACCGCGTCGGGCAGGTCGGCGGCGGTGACCTGGGGCACGCACTGCTCGAGATGACCCATCTCGCGCAGCTCGACGTTGGTGAACTTGGCCTCGACCGGGCCGCGCCGCGCCACCATGTAGACGTCGCTGATCGGCGCGCCGTGGATGGGGCGGGCGGCGTAGTCCGGAAGGTCGGTCGCCGCCATCTCGGCCGGCGTCTTGACCAGCACGCGCGCCACGTCGATGGCGACGTTGCCCGCGCCGATGATGACCACGCTCGTCGTGTCGAGGTCAGGGGTGCGATCCACGAAATCGGGGTGGGCGTTGTACCAGTTGACGAAGCTCGCCGAGCCGACGACGCCGGGCTTGTCCTCGCCGGGGAGGCCCAGCTTGCGATCGTGGGCGGCGCCCACCGCGAGCACGACGGCATCGTACATCCCGCGCAGCTCGTCGAGGGAGAGCGCCTCGCCGATATCCACGTCGCCGTAGAAGTTGACGCGCTCGTCGGAGGCGGTGCGCGCGAATCCTCGCATCACGTTCTTGGTCTTCTCGTGGTCAGGTGCCACACCGAAGCGGATCAGCCCGTAGGGCGTCGGCAGCCGGTCGATGATGTCGATCTGACACGCGGAATCGGCCTTCAAGAGCGCATCCGCCGTGTAGAAACCCGCCGGCCCGGAGCCGACGATCGCAACCTTGAGCGTCATGTCCCCCCTCGCCTCGTCGGCGCGCCCGACGATCCGCGCTGCTGCGCGGCGCGCACTATGCCAGCGATGACGGGGAGTTTGAAGGCTTTCGGCGTGGCCCGGGTCGCGAGCGGCCTGCGGCCCCATTGGCGCTCCTTCCTTGTTCGGACGCGCCGGCACACCATAGGATTGCTGCGGGTCGTCCTGGGGGAGCGCGCGTCGTGTCATATGCCGTCATTCGTCGCCGGCCGGCGGCACGCGGCGAAGCCGAAGCGGACGGCGGCACGCCGTTCGTGATCGAGGAAAGCGCCGCCCACCTCGTCGCGCTCGCCTCGCGCCTCTTCACCCGTGCGCTGCAGGAGCGGCTGGGCCGCTACGGCGTCTCGGTCGCGCAGTGGTCGATGCTGTTGCTGCTCTGGGAGGAGGAAGGCCTCTCCCAGAAGGAGCTGAGCCGCCGCCAGCAGATCGAGGAACCCACCGCGGCACGCACGTTGCAGCGCATGGAGCGCGACGGGCTGATCCGGCGCATCCAGGACGGTGAGGACAATCGCAGACGCCGCGTGGTGCTGACGGAACGCGGACGCGAGCTCTGTGGCGAACTTGTGCCCGCAGCGCTGGAGGTCGACGCGCTCGCTACCCACGGGCTCTCGGGCGACGAGAAGAGGCGCCTGCTCAGCCTGCTCGGCTACATCGTGGCGCGGCTGGGCTAGCCGCACCTTGCCGAACGCGAGACGGGGCGCCGCGCGGAAGGGGCGTGCAAGGGAACGACGGGAAGGCGGTGCTCACGGTGCATCGTGCGCGGGTCTCGCGGCGGTCCTCGGCTGTCTCGTCGGCCTGTTGCCGGCGGCCGGGGTGATCGCTGCCGGCGATACGGTGGCCCAGGCGGAGGACACCCGCGCCGGTTTCGTCGACGTGACCGAGGCGGTGGGCTTGAGCTACCCCATCGAGTTCCCTGGCGACAAAGAGGACGCGGCGGAATCGATCGAAGGAGGCAGGGAGGGCGCCGGCCTCGCCCTCGCCGATATCGATGGCGACGGCTGGCCCGAACTTTACGTCGCGCACGGAAGGGGCGAGACCGGCCGGCTCTTCGGCTGGAACGGACGGCGCTTCGAACCGAGGCCCGGAAACGGCGGCATCGCGCCGGCCGCGATGGACAGGGCCGGGTATTTCATCGACCTCGACGACGATGGGGTGCCGGACTTCCTCTCGATCCACGCGGAGGGAACGCAGGCGTTCCGCAACGACGGCAGCGGGCAATTCACGGAGATGCCCACCCCGTTCGGCGCTGGAACCGACCACTCCGTCTACTCGATGGCCGCCGCCGATTATGACGGCGACGGCGACCTCGACCCCTTCTTCGCCCACTGGAACAGGCCCTGGAACGGGTTGAGGCCGCCCGCCCGCTATCTCTGGCGCAACGACGGCAAGGGGCGCTACGAGGACGTGAGCCACATCGTGCCGATCCGCCCCGGCGTGCTTCCTGCCTCTGGCGAGAGGCGCGAACTCTCCCTCACGCCGATCTTCGCCGACATCGACGGTGACGGCGATGCCGACATCCTGCTGGCCGGCGACTTCGGCACGAGCCAGGTGTTGCGCAACGAAGCCGGCACCGCCTTCACCGACATCACCGGCGACGGCCGCTTCGAGGACGCGACGGAGGACGCGGGAGTCCGCGAAGGCGGCAGGGGCCAGGGCGCCTGCCTTGCGGACTTCGACAACGACGGCCACCGGGACCTGTTCCTCGTCAACGGCTCGTTCGGCGCTTACGTGGAGGACGCGGACGACGCGGAGCGGGAGACCGCCGCGTTCCCCGAGGACCCGTCACGGCTCTTCATGGCTAACGGGGACGGGACGTTCACGGAGAGAGCGGCAGAACTCGGCGTGCGCCACACTGGCCAGGGACGAGGCGTCGTCTGCGCCGACTATGACGGCGACGGCCGGGTGGACATCCTCATCGCCAACCACGGCGCCGCGCCCACGGTCTATCGCAACGTCTTCGAGAGGCGCCATCACTGGCTCGCGATCGATCTCGCGGGCCGGCACGCCAACCCGAACGCCGTCGGCGGGCGGGTCACGGTGAGCACGGCCTCGGGCCACGAGGTGCAGGAAGTGCGGCTGGGGACCGCCTACCTCTCCCAGGCGCCGACAACGCTGCACTTCGGCCTGGGCCCGAACCAGGTCGCGCACGCCATTGAGGTGCGCTGGCCCGGCCCAGGCAACGAGGTCAGCCGGCTGGAAAACATCGCCGCCGACCGGCGCATCACCATCTATCAGGCGAAGCCGGAGGGCTTTCTGCTGCGCGTCGCGCGGGGAACCGGCGCCGGCCACTACGGCGCGGGAGAAAGCGCCGCCGTCAACGCCGAGCCGGCCCGCGGCCACTATCTTTTCAGCCACTGGAGCGCCGAGGGCGGCGGGAGGTTCACCGATGCGCGCGCGCCGGTCACGACCTTCGCCATGCCGGCGGGACCTGCGACCGTGTTCGCGCACTACCTCCCCGGCCCGTCGCCAGCGGTTGCGGACGTCTCCGTGGCGCGGCGCTGGATGGAGGTGCTGCTGCAGGCGATCCGCGACGACTTCGCGCGCCCCACCGTCCATGCCCGCAACCTCTTTCACCTTTCGGCCGCCATGTACGACGCCTGGGCCGCATGGTCGGAAGCGGCGTCGGCCTACAGCCTCGGCGAGAGCGTCGCGCGCTGCCCGGCCGCAACTCCGCCGGCGGCGGGCGACCTGAAGCGCGTGCGGGAGATGGCGATCAGCCACGCCGCGTGGCGCCTCATCCGCCACCGCTTCCAGCACTCGCCGGGTGCGGCCTCGACGCTCGGCAACGCCGACACCCTCATGGCCGCCCTCGGCCACGACATCGGCAGCGGCGCGGCGCCGGAGCCTGCGGCGACGCTCGGCGCCTGCATCGCGCGGTTCTACATCGCCCGCGGCCTCGAGGACGGATCGAACGAGGCCGACGACTACGCAAGCCTCGTCTATCGCCCGGTCAACGACGCGCTGGAACCTGCCGGACTGGGCAATCCGACCCTCGCCGACCCCGACCGCTGGCAGCCCCTCGACCTGGAGCTGTTCGTCGGCCAGTCGGGCATCCTGGAGGACGACATTCCCGCGTTCGTGACGCCCGAGTGGGGCCGGGTCGTACCCTTCGCGCTGACCAAGGAGGACCTTGCGGTCCATCGCCGGGACGAGACTGACTGGCTCGTCTACCACGATCCCGGCCCGCCACCGGCGCTTCGGGGTCCGCTCGGCGAGCACTACAAGTGGGGCTTCACCCTGGTTGCCCGCTGGTCGGCCGCGCTCTCGCCGGATGACGGCATCCTTATCGACATCGCGCCGTCGGGCATCGGCAACATCCCGGCCCTGCCCCGCTCCATCGAGGATTACCCCGCCTTCTACGACGGCAACCCGCACGGCCCGGGCCATGCCGTCAACCCCGCCACGGGCAAGCCCTACGAGCCGCAGATCGTGCCGCTCGGCGATTACACCCGCGTGCTCGCCGAGTTCTGGGCCGACGGGCCCGATTCCGAGACCCCGCCCGGCCACTGGTTCGTGATCCTGAACGCAGTGAGCGACCACGAGTTGTTGACGCGGCGGCTGGGCGGCATCGGCCCGGTGCTCGATCCGCTGGAATGGGACGTGAAGACGTATTTCGCGCTTGGCGGTGCTATGCACGACGCCGCCATCGCCTCCTGGGGGATCAAGGGCTGGTACGACTCCGTCCGGCCCGTCTCGGCGCTCAGGTTCATGGCGGACCGGGGCCAGTCCAGCGATCCTGCGCTTCCCTCATGGTCACCCGAAGGCATCCCGCTCGTCCCTGGCCTCATCGAGTTGGTCGGCCCTGGCGATCCGCTCGCCGGCGAGGACGGTGCGCACGCGGGCAAGATCAAGGTACAGGCATGGCGCGGCCCCGACTTCGTCGACGATCCCGCAATGGACAGCGCCGGAGTCGGCTGGATCCTCGCCGAGAACTGGTGGCCCTACCAGCGGCCCTCCTTCGTCACGCCGCCGTTCGCCGGCTACGTCTCGGGCCATTCCACCTATTCGAGGGCTGCGGCGGAGGTGCTGACGGCGCTTACCGGCGATCCCTTCTTCCCCGGCGGCATGAGCGGGTTCCGAGTCCCGGCGAACGAGTTCCTGGTTTTCGAGCGGGGACCCTCGGTCGACATGACCCTTCAGTGGGCCACCTACCGCGACGCCGCCGACCAGTGCAGCCTGTCCCGCATCTGGGGCGGCATCCACCCGCCGGCCGACGATATCCCGGGCCGCCTGATCGGCGAGCGGGTGGGGCGTGACGCCGCCCGGCTCGCGCTATCGCTCTTCGCCGGCGGCGGGTGACGACGAAGCTCGCGCGCGGTCGCTGTCGAGCCCCGGAACGGTGAAGATCTGGCCGGGGTAGATCAGGGCCGGATCCCTGATCTGGCTGCGGTTGGCTTCGTAGATCTCGGTGAAGTGTATGCCGCCGCCCATCGTGCGCCGAGCGATGCGCCAGAGGCTGTTGCCGGGCTGCACCACCACGATGGCATCGCCCAGCATGAGCAGCTCGGGCCGGGCCCGGACCAGCGGGGTCTCGATGCGGGCGAGAACCACGCCGGCGGGATCGACCTGATCGATCCTGAGCGTGTAGCTGCCGGGCTCGACGGGCTCCTCAGGCGTGACCTCCCAGTCGCCCGTCTCGTCGGACTCGACGGTCCCCACGTGCTCGTCGTCGATATAGACGTTGAGATCCGTCTCGGGCTCGGCCTTACCGCCGAAGGTCACCTCACCTTCTTCGCCATAGTCCACGGTTTCCAGGGCGATCGGGTCCTCAACCTCAGCCTCCGGGGTCGTTGCAGCAGCGACCTCAACCTCGGTTTCTGGCGTCGTTTCGGCTGCGACCTCGTCCCCGACCTCCGGGCTCGTTTCGGCTGCAATTTCATCTTCGCTCGCCTGCCCGGCGGCCGGTGCTTCTTCGGCGGCTGCCTGATCGGTCCCTGGCGCGGCCTCGTCTGCGCTTACCGGCTCGATGACCGGCGCTTCCTCGGTGGTCGCCGGATCGGCCGCGTCCGCCAGCTCGTCCTCGCCTTCCGGCTGGCCGACCGGTTCCTCCTCGATGGTTGTCGGATCGGCGGCGTCCGCAACCGCGGTCTCATCGGCGTCAGGCGATTCAGCCGCCCCGTCGCCCGCATCCGGTGCGTCGGCGGGATCTTCGCCCGTCACCGAATCGTCCAGGACGGCGACCTCGATTTCTTCCTCCCTGGGCTCCGGCTTCTGTACGACGATGCTGCTGCCGACGCCGTCGCGCGGCACCAGGACGGCAAGCACCGAACCGTCTTCCTCGTCGGGATCCGGGACTGAGACGATCAGCGCATGATCCGACTCCACCTGCGTGCCGTCCGGCATGGTCGCGATCGCCAGGAACTCGTGGTGGCCGGGAGGAATGGCGAAGAGCGGCACCAGTGTCCACTCGCCCTGCCGGTTGGCGGTCTCCGAGCCGAGATCGACCGTCTCGCTGCGCACGGAGACCTCGGCCGCAGGCGCGGCGCGGCCGGCGATCACCGCGCGGCCGTCCGGAGTGATCCGCACCGTATCGAAGCTCGGCGGGATCACCGCAGGCTTTGCTTCCTCGGCCGGCTCCTCGCGCTCCTCGACGCCTGCGACGCCAGGCGGTTCGTCGGTCGCCTCCACCGGATCGTCCGGTACGACACGCGTCTCGACCAGCGGCTCCTCCGCCTCGGGCTCCGCCTGGCCGGTGCCCTCTCCCATCCCGGCTTGCCCGGCGCCGGAGCCGTCAGCCGCGACGTCCGCACCTTCCATGGTTGCAGTTGCCGCATCTTGTCCGGCACCTGGCTCGTCTGCCGTCGCCTCCTCTGAGCCAGCCGCCGCGTCGTCTGCGGCGTCGGGCGTGGCGCTTTCTTCCGCCGCCTCGACCGCATCGGCTCCGGCCGCGTCTTCCACCGTCCCTGTCTCGGCCGCCGCCCCTGCATCCTCGTCGGTCGTGGTCACGTCACCGTCGTCAGTCGCCGCCACGGTGTCGGTGCCGACCTCGTCGTCCGTAGCCGCCGCGTCAGCCGAGTCCGCTGCATCCTCGTCGGGGACGGCCGCAGTCGCGTCGCCGGCCTCCGCTGTGGTCTCGGTATCGGCGCCGGTTTCGTCGTCCGTTACCGCGGCGTCAGTCGAAGCCGCTGTTTCCTTGTCCGGGACGCCTGCGGTCGCCGCGCCGCTCTCCGCCGTGGTGTCGGTTTCGGCACCGGCTTCGTCGGCCATCGCCCCGGCATCAGCCGAAGCCGCTGCGTCCTCGTCGGTAGTCACCGCAGGGGCCTCGCCGGCTTCCGCCATGGTCCCGGAATCGGCGCCGGTTTCGTCGTCCACTGTCTCGGCATCAATCGAATCCACCGTATCTTCGTCGGTGGTTGCCGCGGTCGCCTCGCCGCCCTCCGCCATGGTCTGGGAGTCCGTCGTGCTCTCCGTCACCTCCTCTTCGGACGCTGCCGTACCCTGAGCGTCAGCGGATTCGGCACCGTCATCGGTCGGCGCATCAGCGTCAGCACCCGCCGCCTCTTCCACCGTCTCTCCGGACGCTTCGACCGAAGGCGCCGTGTCGTCCGCCGTCGCTGCCGCCATATCCTGCTCGGCGGAGGCGTCCACAGCCGGCGCGTCGGCGTCGGCGGTCGTTGCTTCCTCCTCTGCGGTCGCGGCCGGCGCGCCGTCGGCGTCCTCCTGCGCGGCGGCTTCCGTGTCGCCGGCCGGCGGGTCGGCGGGTGTCGGCGTCGTATCGGCCTCCGCGACAGCCTCATCCTCAGCCAGCTTCTCGGCCACCGCCGGAGCAGGCTCCGCCGCCTCATCCTCGCCGGGCTTCTCGGGCGCAGGCGCAGTCTCGGCCGTCTCGTCCTCCTGCGGGCCGGCCCCGATGTCGCCGCCCGGAATGTCGGCAGGGACCGGCGTCGCCTCGGCTAACTCGTCTGGTGTCGACTCGGCCGATGCGGGCTCGCCTTCCTCAACCGTGTCCGGCGCCGCCTCGGTCGTCTCCCCGGTCTCCGGTGCGGCCGGCGCGGCGACGCCCGCATCGGCCGTGTCGGGCGTCGTGTCCTCGGCCGGTGTCACGGTCCCGTCCGCGCTCTCGGCCGTGCGGTCGGCAATGTCGACGGACTGCCCCGACGAGCCATCGGGATCGGAGCCCCCAGTCAGAAACACGCCGAGCAGCACGCCCACGATCACGACGGCCGCGGCGGCGGGCGCCCCGTAGCGGATCGTCTCGCGCCGCCGCAGCAAGGCGGTCACGCGACTGGTGAAAGTCCCTGTCTCGCTCACCGAATTCGCCTAGCAGTGATGCGTGGCGTCACGATACACGAGTCGCTCGAATCGTGACAGCGTGCCCCGCGGTGCACGCCTCACCAGTCTCCGCCCGACGAGAACGCAGGCGGCGGCGACGGCGACGTGCTCACCGGATTTCTGATCGCAGGCAACGCCTTGAGGTAGGCGGCCATGGCCTCGAGGTCAGCCTGAGTCAGGTGGCGCAGCCCGTCGTCGATGGCCTCGCGCATCTCGCCCTGCACGTCGTCGCCGTAGGGCGTGAAGCCCGTGCGCAGGAAGAACGCCAGATCGACCTCGGACCACGAGCCGATGCCGGTTTCGGCATCGGGGGTGATGTTGGGGACCGAGATGCCGCCCGGCCCGTAGCGGGAGCCCGCCATGTGCAGTCCGGGCTTGAGCGCGCCCAGCATGTTGCGGGGCGTGTGGCACTCGGCGCAGTGGCCGAGCGTCTCGACCAGATAGCGCCCGCGGGCGAGGTGCTTGTCCTGGGCGGGATCGCCTGCATCGGCCGCGCCATCGAAGAAGAGCCAGCGCCAAGGGTGGAGGAACAGGCGGACGCTGAACGGGAACCGCAGTTGGTGCGGCCTGTCGGGGCTGGCGACCGGCTCCACCGTGTCGAGATAGGCCTTGAGGTCGAGCATGTCTTCGCGCCGCATGCCGGAATAGGCGGTATAGGGAAACGCCGGATAGTAGGTGCGGCCCTCGGGCGACTTGCCGTCGCGGAGCGCCCGCACGAAGTCCTCGTCGGACCAGCCACCGATGCCGGTCTCCGGATCGGGCGTAATGTTGGGCGCAGCGATCGCCCCCCAGGGCGAGGAGAGCATGCGCCCGCCGGCGAGGAACGCCCCGCCGTTGGCAACGTCGGTGTGGCAGGTGGCGCAGCCTGCCGCACGCAAGACGTAGGCGCCGCGCGCCACCGGGTCGGGGCTCGCGGGGTCTGGCTCCGTCGCTGGCGAAACAGCGGCGAACATGGCGGTGGCTGCCGCCGCGAGCAACAGCCCGACCGCGCAACGTGCGAAACGGGCGCTGAGCCGCACCTTGGGATCCCGCATTCGACCCTGCTCCGGCACCGGGGGCTATAGTCGCACATAGTCGCTTTCACGGTCATTGCAATCGACGCGCCGGCGGACGGCACTGCTGGCGATCCTCGCCGGTCTCTGCTAAAGAGCGGCGCTCCCAAACGGTCAGCCATACAATCGGGATCGGCGATGGCGGCGGTCGCGTCTCTTTGCGTCTTTTGCGGTGCCCAGACGGGCCGGAATCCGGCACATGCGGAGGCCGCCCGCAGCCTCGGCGCGGCCATGGCCCGGCGCGGCATCACGCTGATTTACGGCGCCGGCGGCATCGGTCTGATGGGGGTTGTGGCCGATGCGGTGCTGGCGGGCGGCGGCAAGGCCGTCGGCGTGATCCCCGAGAGCCTGGAGAGTCTCGAGGTGGCGCACGCGGAGCTGACCGAGAAGGTGATCACCGAGGACATGTTCCGGCGCAAGCGGATCATGATCGACCGCGCCGACGGCTTCGTCGTCCTCCCGGGCGGCTTCGGCAGTCTCGACGAGTTCTTCGAGGTTCTCACGTGGAAGCAGCTCGGGCTCCACGACAAGCCGGTCGTCGTTCTCGACAGCGAGGGCTTCTGGGGGCCGCTGCTCGACCTGCTCGACCACGTGAGCGCCGAAGGCTTCGCGCCAAAGGCCGTGAGCGGCCTCGCCAGCGTGGTGCGGTCCACTGACGAGCTGTTCCGCGTCCTCGACAACGGCGAGGCCTGAGAGGCGCACATCGCCGGAGCGTCGCCCGCGCCCGACCCTTCACGAAAGCGATCCTGTACGGCACCGATGATGCTGCCGCCCCTGACCTTGACCGCGGGGGCTGCCCTGATATGGTGCGCGCGGCCCCGCCGGCCGCGACATCCGTCTCCCGGGGCCGTTGTCCACAACGCATTCCTGGAGAGCTTCGGATGGCGAAAATCAAGGTCGCCAACCCCGTCGTCGAGATCGACGGCGACGAGATGACGCGGATCATATGGGCGTGGATCAAGGACCAGCTGATCCTTCCCTACCTGGATATCGACCTCGTCTACTACGACCTCGGCGTCGAGCACCGGGACGCCACCGACGACCGGGTCACGGTCGAGAGCGCCGAGGCGATCAGGGAGGTCGGCGTCGGCGTCAAGTGCGCGACCATCACGCCGGACGAGGGCCGCGTCGAGGAGTTCGGCCTCAAGGAGATGTGGCGCTCGCCCAACGGGACGATCCGCAACATCCTGGGCGGCACGGTGTTCCGCGAGCCCATCATCTGCCGCAACGTGCCGCGCCTTGTGCCGGGCTGGGAGCACCCCATCGTGATCGGCCGCCACGCCTTCGGCGACCAGTACCGCGCCACCGACTTCGTGGTGCCCGGCAAGGGCAAGCTCACGGTGCGCTTCGAGCCCGAGAACGGTGGCGGGACCATCGAGCGGGAGGTGTTCGACTTCCCCGGCGGCGGCGTCGCGCTCGCTATGTACAACCTGGACGATTCGATCCGCGACTTCGCCCGCGCCTGCATGAACTACGGGCTGGAGCGCGGCTGGCCGGTCTACATGTCGACCAAGAACACGATCCTCAAGTTCTACGACGGGCGCTTCAAGGACCTGTTCGAGGAGGTCTACGAGGCCGAGTTCAAGGACCGCTTCGAGACCGCCGGGATCGGCTACGAGCACCGGCTGATCGACGACATGGTGGCCGCCGCGCTCAAGTGGGAGGGCGCCTTCATCTGGGCCTGCAAGAACTACGACGGCGACGTGCAGTCCGACACCGTGGCGCAGGGCTTCGGCTCGCTCGGGCTCATGACCTCGGTGCTGATGTCGCCCGACGGCAAAACGGTGGAGGCCGAGGCCGCGCACGGCACCGTGACCCGGCACTACCGCGCCTACCAGCGGGGAGAGGACACCTCGACCAACCCGATCGCCTCGATCTTCGCCTGGACCCGCGGACTGAAGCACCGCGGCCGGCGCGACGGCAACGAGGCGCTGGCGAACTTCGCCGACACGCTGGAACGCTGCTGCATCGAGTGCGTGGAAGACGGCGAGATGACCAAGGACCTCGCCATCCTGGTCGGCCCCGACCAGGGCTGGCTCAACTCCAAGGATTTCCTCGACGCGATCGACCGCCGCCTCCGCGCCGCGATGGGATAGGCGACGAGCGGACAATGTGACGGCTATCGGCAATCCATTGGCACTTCAAGCGCCGGTCGTCGAGAACGCCAACACCCGATATAGTTCGACGCGACGAACAGAGAGCGGCGATACCGCTGCCGCAGGGATCGATAGAGTCGCGGATGGATCGGCATCTTCCCCCCCACAGTCCAAGAATCAGCCGGAATGATTCTCCATCAGCAGGTTATCGTCTCCATCAATTCACCACCAACTAGAACAACCCGGTAATGTGGCCGTTCTCGTCGACGGCGATGTTGTCGGCGGCGGGGACGCGCGGCAGGCCCGGCATGGTCATGATTGCGCCGCAGATCACCACCACGAACTCGGCGCCGCCGGAGAGGCGCACCTCGCGGACCGGCACGTCGAAGCCGCTCGGCGCGTTCTTGAGCGCGGCATCGGCCGAGAAGCTGTACTGCGTCTTCGCCATGCAGACGGGGAAGTGCCCGAAGCCGCCGGCCTGCAGGTCGTCGAGCTGCCGGCGCACCTTGTCGTCTGCGGTGATGCCGTCGGCGCCGTAGATGCGCCTCGCGACGGTCTCGATCTTCTCCCAGAGCGTCAGGTCGTCCGGGTAGAGGGGCTGGAAGGAGGAGGGCCTGGTCTCGATCGTGCTTACCACCTCGTGCGCCAGCGCCTCGCAGCCTGCGCCGCCGGTGGCCCAGTGATCGCACTCCACCGCCGTCACCCCCATCTCGGCGCAGCGTTCGGCCACCAGCGTGCGCTCGGCCTCGGTATCGGCGGAGAAGCGGTTGATCGCCACCACCACAGGCACGCCGTAGCCCTGCACGTTGCCGACGTGGCGGGCGAGGTTATCCATGCCCGTGGCTAGCGCCTCGAGGTTCTCGGCGCCGAGCTCCTTCCGCGCGACGCCGCCGTGCATCTTCAGCGCGCGGATGGTCGCGACGATCACGGCGCAGTCCGGCGCGAGCCCCGCCTTGCGGCACTTGATGTCGAAGAACTTCTCGGCTCCCAGGTCTGCGCCGAAGCCGGCCTCGGTCACCACGTAGTCGGCGAGCTTGAGTGCCGCCCGGGTCGCGATCACCGAGTTGCAGCCGTGGGCGATGTTGGCGAAGGGGCCGCCGTGGATCAGCGCCGGGTTGTTCTCCAGCGTCTGCACCAGGTTGGGCGCGAGTGCATCCTTGAGCAGGGCGGTCATGGCGCCGTCGGCGTTGACGGCGCTGGCGCGCACGGGCTCGCGCTCCCGCGTGAGGCCCACCACGATGTTGCCGAGGCGCGTGCGCAGGTCGTCGAGATCGCGCGAGAGGCAGAAGATCGCCATCACCTCGGAGGCGACGGTGATGTCGAAGCCGTCCTCGCGCGGGAAGCCGTTGGCGACGCCGCCCAGCGAGGAGACGACGGAGCGGAGCGCGCGGTCGTTCATGTCGACGACTCGCCGCCAGCTCACCCGGCGCGGGTCGATACCCGCCTTGTTGCCCCAGTAGACGTGGTTGTCCACCATCGCCGCCAGCAGGTTGTTGGCAGCGCCAATGGCGTGGAAGTCGCCGGTGAAGTGGAGGTTGATGTCCTCCATCGGCACCACC
>JAPPMY010000072.1 GCA_028818855.1 Rhodospirillales bacterium | reverse complement strand
GCCCAAGGTCACCACCGACTACCGGCTGGAAGCGACGCGCATCCGCTACGGCTACCCGGTGCGGGTCCCGGTGATCGACATCGTGGAGATCGGCGCGGGCGGCGGCTCCATCGCGTGGTTCGACGAGGGCGGCACGCTCTGCGTGGGCCCGCGCAGCGCCGGCGCCGCCCCCGGCCCCGCCTGCTACGGCCGCGGCGGCGCCGAGCCCACCGTGACCGACGCCAAGCTCATCACCGGCGTGCTGAATCCGGCGAACTTCGCCGGCGGGCAGTTCTCGCTCGACGTGGACCTTGCGCGCGCCGCCATGAGCAAGGTCGCGGACGGGTTGGGCTGCAGCGTCGACGAGGCAGCCGTCGCGGTGATCCGCCTGGTCGATGCCAACATGATCAACGCGCTCAAGCTGGTGTCGATCCAGCGCGGCCACGACCCGCGCGACTTCGCGCTGATGGTGGGCGGCGGCGGCGGCGGCATGCACGGCGCGAGCCTCGGCCGCGAACTCGGCGTGAAGGAGATCGCGGTGCCGCGCTTCCCCGGCCTCTTCTCGGCCTGGGGCATGCTGGCCACCGCGCCCCGCCGGGACTTCATGCTGACGGCGCTCAGGCGCGCCGAGGCTCTCGAAATCGCGGAGGTGCGCGATCTTTTCGCGGAGCTGCACGCGGAGGCGGAGCGCCATTTCCGCTCCGAAGGCGGGCACGACGCCTTCACCACCGCCTGCCACATCGACATGCGCTATTCGGGCCAGGAGCATGCGGTGACGGTGCCGATCGACCTCGAACGGACGACCCGCGACACGTTGCTCGACGCCTTCCACGCGGCGCACGAGCGGGCCTACACCTTCCGCCTCGCAGACACGCCGGTGGAGCTTGTCACCTTCCGCCTCACGGCGACCGCGGACGTGGCCCGGCCGGAGCTTACGCCGTGGAGCGCAGACGGCCGCTCGGCGGAAGCGGCGGCGCGCGGCGGGCGCACGGTCGACTTCGGCGAAGACGGCCGGCACGAGACACGCATCTACGACCGCGACCTGCTGCCGCCGGGCTTCGCGGCGGACGGCCCGGTCATCGTCGAGGAGCCGTCATCGACGACGCTGGTCTGCCCCGGCCAGCGCGTGCGGGTGGACGAGCTGGGCTTTCTCAGGATCACCGAGGCATGAGCCTGCGGTGACCGGGACCGCCGCCATGCGCGTTATGGTCTACCGCGGCGGCGGCCGCCCGCTCTCGCTGGAGGAGCGGCCGGTGCCGGCCCCGGCTGCCGGCGAGGTCCTGGTCCGGGTCTCTGCCTGCGGCGTCTGCCGCACCGATCTTCACGTGGTGGACGGCGATCTCACCGAGCCGCGGCTTCCCGTGGTGCCGGGGCACGAGGTGGTGGGGCGCGTCGAGGCCCTTGGCGAAGGCGTGGAACGCTTGTCCGAAGGGGAGCGCGTCGGCATCCCCTGGCTCGGCTGGACCTGCGGCACCTGCCGCTATTGCCGGAGCGGGCGGGAGAACCTCTGCGCGCAAGCACTCTTCACGGGCTACACGCGGGACGGCGGCTACGGCGACTACTGCATCGCCGACGCGCGCTACTGCCTGCCGGTCGGCGGAGACCGCAGCGATGTCGATGCGGCGCCCCTGCTCTGCGCCGGGCTGATCGGCTACCGCGCGCTCACGATGGCGGGCGATGCCGCGCGCATCGGCCTCTACGGCTTCGGCGCGGCAGCGCACATCATCGCCCAGGTCGCGCACGCTCAGGGCCGCCGGGTGTTCGCCTTCGTGCGGCCGGGCGACCGGGCAGCGGCCGACTTCGCGCTCGGGCTCGGCGCCGCGTGGGCCGGCGCCTCCGACGAGGCGCCGCCGGAAGAACTCGATGCGGCGCTGCTCTTCGCGCCCGTCGGCGCCCTGGTGCCGGCGGCGCTGCGCGCGATCGCGCCCGGCGGCACGGTGGTCTGCGCCGGCATCCACATGAGCGACATTCCCTCGTTCCCCTACGAGCTGCTCTGGCGGGAGCGGCGCGTCGTCTCCGTCGCCAACCTCACGCGCCGCGACGGCGAGGAGTTCCTGGCGCTCGCCGCGCGGACCGAGATCGCGATGCACGTCGAGCCCATGCCGCTCGCCGAAGCCAACACCGCGCTGGACCGCCTGCGCGCCGGTCGGCTCCAGGGCGCTGCCGTGCTCACGATGGGGGAAAATGCGTGAGCCTCAGAGAGCGACGCCCATCTGCGCCATCGTCGCCCGCGTGAGTTCGCTCCCCGGCTCGCGAAGCTGGTCGGCCATGGTGAAGTGGTTGAAGCCGGGGAGTTCCAGCCGGCCGAGCGGGTATCCGTGCGCCTCCCACACCGCGGCCATGTCGCGCGCCTGCCGCTCGTACTCCTCCGACTCGATGTCGCCGGAGACCAGCATCAGCGGCGCGGCCACCGGGTAGCGCTGCGCCACCGGGCTGTTTCGCAGCGCTTCCTCTTCGCTCAGGCCGACCTTGTCGTTGAGGTAGCAGAGCCGGATGGGCTCCAGGTCGTAGATGCCCGAGATCGAGACCGCGCTCTTCACCAGATCCGCCGGGAGGCCGTCGCCGAAGGCCGGCCAGTCGGTCGCCAGCAGCATGGCGGCGAGCTGGCCGCCCGCCGACTGGCCCAGCGTGTGGATGCGCGAGGGATCGCCGCCGAAGGAGGCGGCGTTGCGCCAGACCCATGCCGCAGCCGCGCGGTTCTGGCGCACGATCTCGTCCATCCTGTAGCCGGGAGCGAGGCCGTAGTTGATGACGACGGTCGCCACGCCGTGAGGCCGGCAGCCCTCGGCCACGAAGCTGTCGTGATGCTTGTCGAGCGAATACCAGTATCCGCCGTGAATCATGATCAGGATCGGCGCGTCGGGCTCTTCCGCCGGGAAGATGTCCAGTGTCTCGACCGGCAGATCGCCGTAGGCCACGTCCCGCGCGCCGGGCAGCGACGAACGGGTCTCGGCGCTCCAGGCCAGCCAGCGCTCGAAATAGTCGACGTATTCGGGGATCCTGGCGCGGTTGTTGTACTGCGCATCGAGCGCCGTGCGATCGTAGCCCCGGTGGATGGTCTCTCCGCTCATGCCGCCCTCTTCGTGTTCGAAGTCGGGAGTTTACCCCTTCGGCGCCCGGGCCATCGACCGCGCCGAGGCGGCGAACTAAAGTACGGCGACCGGGAGAGAAAGGAGGCGGCCCATGCACTGCACGCCCCGCGCGGCGATCGCCGCTGCGCTCGTCATGGCGTTCGCTGCCTTCCTGTGGAGCGGGCCGTCGCCGGCGCAGGCCGCAGCCATCGGCGGCCCCTTCGAGCTGGTCGACCACACCGGAGAGACGGTCACCGAAGAGAGCTTCGACGACCGCTATCTGCTGGTCTACTTCGGCTATGCCTATTGCCCGGACATCTGCCCGACGGAGCTTCTCATCATGGGGCAGGCGATCGACGAGCTGGGCGACCTCGGCGACGAGGTGCAACCGCTCTTCGTCACGGTGGACCCCGCGCGCGACACGGTCGAGTACCTGGCCGATTACGTGCCGACGTTTCATCCCCGCCTGGTCGGCCTCACCGGCAGCGACGAGCAGATCCACGCCGCGGCCAAGGCCTACCGCGTGTTCTACCGGCTCAACGAGCCGGACGAGAACGGCGCCTATCTGGTCGATCACACGTCCTACATCTATTTCATGGACCCCGACGGCGACTACGTGACCCACTTCGTCTTCGGGCAGGGGCCGGAAAAGATGGCGCAGATCATGCGCAAGCACCTGGACTGAGCGGGCGGAACCAGGCGAGTGAATGGCGAAATCGGGGGGCAGCGCCACCGTCATCGCCGTGGCGCGGGAGCGTGAGGAGCGCCTGAGGTCGATCACCCAGACGGCGCCCGATGCCATTGTCGTCATCGACGAGGCCGGCATCATCGATACGGTCAACCCTGCGGCGGAGCGCCTCTTCGGCTATTCCGGCGACGAGCTCGTGGGCGAGAACGTGAGGATCCTCATGCCTTCGCCCCATCGGGAGGCCCACGACGCCCACCTCGCACGCTATCGCGAGACGGGCGAGAAGCGCGTCATCGGCATCGGCCGCGTCGTGGTCGGCAGACGGAAGGACGGGACAACCTTCCCCGCGCGTCTCGCGATCGGGGAGATCGAGCTTGAGCAGGGCCGGCTGTTCACGGGGTTCCTCCACGACATCACCGAACGCGAGGACATCCAGCGGCGCGCGGGCATCCTCCAGCAGGAGCTGATGCACGCATCGCGGCTTTCCGCCATGGGAGAAATGGCGTCGGGGATCGCGCACGAGCTGAATCAGCCGCTGACGGCGATCATGAACTACGCGAGGGCGGCGCGGCGGCACCTGGACCGGACGGAACCGGACCCCGCCCCCATCTCGGATCTGGTCGACAAGGCGGGGCACCAGGCCGAGCGGGCGGCCGAGATCATCAAGCGGCTGCGGCGCTTCATCAAGAAGGACGAAATCGAGCGCCGCCTGGAGCCCATCAACACCGTGGTGGAGGAAGCGGCAGCGCTCGCGCTGATCGGCGCCAGCGATCGCAATATCGAGTTGATCTTCTCCCTGGACGACGCGCTGCCGCCCGTGCTGATGGATCGGATCGAGGTGCAGCAGGTCGTCCTCAACATCCTGCGGAACGCCATCGAGGCATTCGAAGGGACGGGCGAGCGCAAAATTCACGTCTCGACCCGGGCGACCGGCCCCCATCGGGTGGAGGTCGATATCAGGGACAACGGGCCGGGCCTCGCGCCGCATGTCGCAGACGACCCGTTCCGCCCCTTCCAGACCACCAAGGCGGACGGCATGGGCATCGGCCTCGCCATCAGCCGCACGATCATCGACGCGCACGGCGGCCGGCTCTGGGCCGAAAGCCCGCCGGAGGGCGGGGCCCAGTTCCGCTTCTCGTTGCCGGTCGGGGGCGAGTCCGATGGCTGACGGGGTCGTCCTGGTCGCAGTCATCGACGATGACGACGCCGTGCGGGATTCCCTGAGCGCGCTGCTGGAGGCGGAGGGCTACGACGTGGACACCTATCCCTCGGGCCCGGCCTTCCTCGACTCCCTGCCCGCAGCCCTGCCCGCCTGCGCCCTCGTGGACGTGCGGATGCCGGAAATGGACGGGCTGGAACTGCAGCGGAGACTGGCGACCGCCGCACCGACGCTGCCCGTCATCATCATCACCGGCCACGGCGACATTGCCATGGCGGTCAAGGCGATCAAGGCGGGCGCCGTCGATTTCGTCGAGAAACCCTTTGCGGACCGCACGATCCTCGACGGTATCGCCCAGGCCCTCGCGTCGCGCGAGGAGGCCCTCAACCGAGAGGCGCGGCGTCACGACATCGGCCGGCGGCTCGGCCGGCTGACCGCGCGGGAGCACGAGGTCTTCGAGCGGCTGGCGCGCGGCAGCTCCAACAAGGCCGTCGCCCGCGACCTCGGAATCAGTCCCCGCACGGTCGAAGTACACCGCGCCCGGGTCATGGAGAAGCTTCAGGCGCGCAGCCTGTCGCACCTCGTGCGCATGGCGGTGATCGCACAGGTGGACATGGGCGATATCTGAACCGCCTGCCGCCTCGTGGAGCAGCACGTCGCTGCCAGGGGTCAGGCCGGCCACTCCATAAGGACAATCCCCTACGCAACCGCCCCAATTACATGCTGGG
The DNA here is from genome assembly GCA_028818855.1 of Rhodospirillales bacterium. Lineage (GTDB taxonomy): Bacteria > Pseudomonadota > Alphaproteobacteria > UBA828 > UBA828 > WTGU01. The sequence continues at coordinate 25,197 of JAPPMY010000072.1, read as the reverse complement.
GCGAAACGCACCACATTCCCCGCCGGAAACCCGGGACGGACGCGGGGAGGAAAGCCCACGATGAGGGTTGCCGCTACACATCCATTGACCGATTCGGTGCGCATCGGAAGGCCGGAGGCTGTCTTCGACCGGCTCGACGCGATCGGCGTCATCAAGCATCTGGCGCCCCACGAATCGCTCGTTCTCGAAGGCGATTCCGCCAACCGCTTCCACCGCGTGCTCAGCGGAACCATCGCCGGCTACAAGGCGACGTCGGACGGGCGCAGGCAGATCATCGCGTTCTTCTTCCCGGGCGATCTGGTGGGGCTCACCGTCGGCGAACAGTATGCCTACGGTGCCGAGGCCCTCGACCGGACCAGCGTCTGCTCGGTCCCCCGCACGCGCATGCGGGAACTCTCCAGCCACTCGCCGACGCTGCACGAAGACCTTCTCGCAGCCCTCGACCGGGAGATCGGCGCTGCTCAGGAGCGGCTGTTGTGGCTAGGCCGCAAGACGGCACGAGAGCGAATCGCCTGCTTCCTGCTGGAATGCGCCCACCGCTGCGGAACGCCGGAAGAGGACGGCAGCCAGACGGTCCCGCTGCCCATGAGCCAACTGGAGATCGGCGACTATCTCGGCCTCGCCTCCGAGACGGTAAGCCGGGCCCTTGCCCAACTGGCGCGAGACGGCGCCATCGAAGTTCTGCGGCCGTTTTCCGGCGTCGTCATCCGCGACCGCCGACGCCTCGAAGCCGCGATGGACGAGGGGCCCGAACCGCTCGGCACCGGCCTCTAATCCAGTCGCGGCGGCCGCGCGCTCGGGCGGGGCGGCGCCCGTGGTGTTACGCTCCGGCCATGACCCGTCGCTCCCTGGGGCTCGGCCTTCTGTTCGCGATCGCAGCGTGCCTGTTCGTTCCGCCTGCGGCCCTGGCGGAACCGGGCTCGTCGTCTCCCCCTACCGAATCGGACATCGAACGCAGCGCAGCCATGACCCATCGGCTCACGGCGTCGCCCGACGCGGGCGCGGAAGGCCGGTCGGTTTTGCTCAACATGGCGGTTCAGGGCCACGCGGCTTCTCAATACTTGTTGGCGCTCTCACATCTCGATGAGGCCGGACCGGCGCACGACCGAGCGGAAGCCATCAAGTGGCTGGAGCGCGCCGCGGCCCAGCGGCACGAAGGCGCGCGGACCCATCTCGCCGGCATGGCCGCGCGGGGCGATACGGCGGCTCACCTCGCCCTCGGTCTGATCGCGCGGGACGTCGCCGGCAACGACTTGGCCGCTACGCGGCATTTGCGTGCAGCGGCCGCGGCCGGCGATCCGCAGGGGTTGCTCGCGCTCGGCGAGCTTTACGAAGCCGGCGGCGCGGTGATGCGTGACGAGCCCTATGCCGCCCGTCTGTTCCGCTCTGCCGCGGCAACCGCCATGAGGGCTGTACTGCACGCCCGACAGGCTGCGACGGCCGGCATCCTTGGTCCCGGCTCGGACGAGTGGCTGGCGTTCGCCGCTGCCCGCACGCGCGCCGCGCACCGCGTCCCGCCGGTTGGCAACGCCCGACGTGCTGAACTCTTCGCGCACTACTGGGTCGGTCTTGCGCTGCTCGCCGGTGCTGGCACGGCAGCGGACAGCCCGCGTGGCCTCGCTCACCACCGCGCCGCCGCCGAGCGTGGCTTCGCCCTCGCCGAGTTCAGCCTGGGCCTCCTGTACGCGCGTGGCCACGGCGTGCCCCGCGATCTGGGAGCCGCCCGCCACTGGTTTGCGCGCGCGGCCGAGCACGGCCATCCTCTCGCCGCCGAGCGCGTGTCCCCGAAAGGTCTCTGAACACCCAATCGCCGGTCGAACGTGCGCACCGAACGCCAGGCGACCGGACACGGCGACGAATCGACTTTTGGCGCATTCGCGGATGCGGCATTCTCGCAACGGAACACGAGCGAATATCGGGAAGTCTGCGAGACCATGCCGACGTGGGCGCTCGGCCGCGAGGGCACGCACGAAGCGGTGTCGGACACTGATCGCCGCGGCACCCCCCTGTGCACAGTCATATGCATGGAGACTGGGCTGGTGCGGAACGATCCCGTGCCGGACGATGCCGAGCTGGCGACGTTCTACGCCGAAGAGTACCGCAACGCCTACAAGGGCGCTTCCCGACCGCGCCGCCGCCAGATCCTCCGTAACTTCCGTCGCGCGGCGAACTATATACGCACGTTCCGCGACGTCCTGGACCCGGCGGCCCGCGTGCTGGACGTCGGTGCGGGATCCGGCGAGTTCGCCTTCCTGATGACGCGGCTCGGCAAGACGGTCACAGGGATCGAACCCAATATCGGGTACGCCGCCCATTGCCGCGACGAGCTGGGGCTGGACGTCAGGACCGCGCACATTTCCCCGGACCTGTTCGCACCGGACCGATTCGACCTGATCCGCCTAAACCATGTCCTGGAACACCTGAACGATCCGGTAAGGTATCTCGGCGAGGTCGCCCGCTGGCTCGCGCCGGGCGGTCTGATCTATGTCGAGGTGCCGAACATCGAAGCGTATTGCCGGAGCAAGTCGCGCGGCCGCATGTTCCACTACGCACATATCTTCAACTTCAACCCCTGGACGCTGCGAGCCTGTGCGGGCCTCGCCGGCCTGGCCGAAGCACCGGAGACCGCACGGCGATCGGCAGGCACCACGGGCGCATTCTTCCGTCGCGAGGCCGCGGCCGCCCGCTCCACTGCGACCGAGAACCCGGAGAACGCCCGCCGCGTGCGCGAGATGATCCGCGCGCACTACGCCGGCGCGTTCCGCAGGCGCAGGGCAACCAGGCCGCTGGTCAAGCTTGCCAGGCGAACCGAAGAGACGCTGACGGGGCTGGTCCTGGGTCCGCCCGCCGCAATCGGAGAGAGCGTGGCGCGTAGGCTGTGACGGCGGGCCGGAACCGGCCGCCGCTCTCCCTGCGATCCATCTCGAGACCGGGCGCCGCCGAAGCAGCGGTCAGCCATCAACCGTCGCGGTGGGTGCGCTCGTGCCGCTCGTGACGTTCCTGCGCCTCGACGCTGAGGGTCGCGATCGGGCGGGCTTCAAGGCGGCGAATGCTGATCGGCTCGGCGGTTTCCTCGCAATAGCCGTAGGAGCCGTCCTCGATCCTCTGCAGCGCCGCCTCGATCTTCGAGATGAGCTTGCGGGCGCGGTCTCGCGTGCGAAGCTGGACCGACCGTTCAGCCTCGACAGCGGCACGGTCCGCCAAGTCGGCCTCGTGCCCGGTGTCGAGCTTGAGCTTCTCCAGGGTCGCGTCCGTCTCGTCCAGGATGTCCTGCCGCCACAATTCCAGCTTGCGCCGGAAATACTCCTGCATTCGCGGCGACATGAACTCTTCCTTGCTCGTTGGCCTGTACCTGGCCGGGAGCTCCACTTTTTTCTCCGCCACGTCCCTGCCGCATCCCACCCCGAAATGGGCGCGGAGTATAGGAATGCGCCGACGCATCGGCAAGCCATTCCAACGCATTGGCCGACCAATGGAGAAGACACCCTCTCCCCGGCTAAAGTGCGGGAATTTCAAGGCTGTAGTCGGGCTTCCGGAGTCGGGATCACCTGCCGACGCAGCCTGAAATGGCCGGCGCGGCGTCGCCCGGCTATCATGCGGGTGCCGCGGCCGAGGCGCAGCAACAGCAGATTGGGGAGAGGAAGGCGGTGGTCGAGGGCCTAGCTCCCGGTGACTGGGTCAGAAACCCACTCGCGCCGGAGTGGGGCCTCGGGCAGGTGCAGTCCGTCATCGGCGACCGCGTGACCGCCAATTTCGAGAATGCCGGCAAGCGCCTCATCAACGCGGCCGTGGTCAGCCTGACCCGGGTCGAATCGCCTGTCCCCCGATCGGAGTCCTGGTCCGACTGAATGCACGCCTCCTTGCGGCGCAAATCGCCGAGACCAAGATCAAAACAGGTCTCGACCGTTGACCGACTAGGTGTTAGGCATCGGGACCAAATTTGTCGCAGCGCGCGCTGATTTGGGTGGAACAGCTTGGTCGGAGACGCAGGTGGCACGTTCGGGCGGAAATCAGGCCCCCAGACACCCCGGTAGCGGGCGGCGCAGGGCGCGCTACACCGAAAAGGGCCGCCAGGTCGAGCCGGCGGCGCGGCAAGAGATTCAGGCCCTGCTGGGCGACGAACCCAGGCGCCCCGACCTGCTGATCGAGCATCTGCACAGGATCCAGGACCACTTCGGCTGCCTCGTGGCCCGTCATCTGGCGGCGCTCGCGGACGAGATGCGCCTTGCCATGGCTGAGGTCTACGAGGTCGCGACGTTCTATGCGCACTTCGACGTCGTGATGGAGGGCGAGAGCCCGCCGCCGCCGTTGACGGTCCGGGTCTGCGACAGCCTGACGTGCGAGTGCTTCGGCGCTCAGGACCTGCTGGAGTCGCTGCCTGGAGCCGTGGGCGACGACGTACGGGTGGTACGGGCACCCTGCATGGGCCGCTGCGAAGAGGCACCGGTGGCCGAGGTCGGCCACCGCCACGTGACGGAAGCGACCGTGGAGCGGATCCTCGCCAGCGTCCAGGGACCCGACCATTCGCCCGTAAATCCGGCTTACGTCGATTTCGACGCCTATGTCGAAGGCGGAGGCTACAGGGTTCTCAAGGAATGCCTGTCGGGCGCACGGCGCGTCGAAGACGTGATCGGCGCGCTGGAGGACAGCGGCCTCAAGGGAAAGGGTGGCGCCGGCTTCCCGACCGGGCGCAAGTGGCGCTTCGTCCGGGCCGAGACCGGACCCCGGCTGATGGCCGTCAACGCGGACGAGGGCGAGCCCGGCACGATCAAGGACCGGGTCTACATGGAGCAGGACCCGCATCGCTTCCTCGAAGGCACGCTGATCGCCGGCTGGGCCGTGGAAGCGGCCGAGTGCTACATCTACCTCCGCGACGAATATCCGGGCATCCGCGAGGTGCTGCTGGAGGAGATCGCGAAGCTCGACGCGGCGGGCCTGACCGAGCGGACGGCGCTCATCCTCCGCCGGGGCGCAGGCGCCTACATCTGCGGTGAAGAGTCGGCGATGCTGGAGAGCATCGAGGGCAAGCGGGGTGAGCCCCGGCACAAGCCCCCCTTCCCCTCCCAGGTCGGCCTCTGGGGCCGGCCCACTCTCATCAACAATGTCGAGACGCTGCACTGGGTGCGCGACATACTGGAACGAGGCCCCACCTGGTTCTCCGGTGAGGGCCGCAACGGACGCTCGGGCTTTCACAGCTTTTCCGTGTCCGGACGGGTCAAGGAGCCGGGCGTCAAGCTCGCGCCGGCCGGTATCACCATGAACGAGTTGCTGGCGGAGTACTGCGGCGGCATGGCCGAGGGCCACACCTTCCGCGCCTACCTGCCGGGCGGCGCCTCGGGCGGCATCCTGCCGGCCTCCATGGCCGACCTCCCGCTCGATTTTGGCACGCTGGAGGCACACGGCTGCTTCATTGGCTCCGCCGCAGTCGTGGTCCTCTCCGACAGGGACGATCTCAAGGGCGCGGCGCTCAACCTGATGCGTTTCTTCGAGGACGAGAGCTGCGGGCAGTGCACGCCCTGCCGCGTCGGCTGCGAGAAGGCGGCCGTCATGATGAGCGACGGTCGCTGGGACGCGCCGCTCCTGCGGGAGCTGAGCACCGCCATGACCGACGCCTCCATTTGCGGTCTGGGACAGGCGGCACCGAACCCCCTGCTCTCGATCCTGCGCTACTTCCCGGAGGAGCTCGCATGAGCGATGTGATCCGCTTCACCCTCGACGGCCGGGCCGTCACCGCGGAGCCGGACGAGACCATCTGGCAGGTCGCCAAGCGGAACGGGATCGACATTCCCCACCTCTGCTACACGCCCGAGCCCGGCTACCGGGCCGACGGCAACTGCCGGGCCTGCATGGTGGAGATCGAGGGCGAGCGGGTGCTTGCGGCCTCCTGCATCCGAAAGCCGACCGAAGGCATGGAGGTGCGCGCTTCCGTGGAGCGCTCGGTGCGGGCCCGCGACATGGTGATGGAGCTGCTGCTCGCGGATCAGCCGCCGGTGGAGTCCAGCCACGACCCGTCCAGCGAGCTATGGGACTGGGCCGAGAGCATGGGGCGCACCGCGAGCCGCTTCCCGGCGCGGAACTCGCCTGCTCCCGACCTCAGCCACACGGCGATGGCGGTCAACCTCGATGCGTGCATTCACTGCACCCGCTGCGTCCGCGCCTGCCGGGAGGTGCAGGTCAACGACGTGATCGGCATGGCCGGCCGGGGCGCGCGCAACAAGATCGTCTTCGATTTCGACGATCCCATGGGCGAGAGCACCTGCGTCGCCTGCGGCGAATGCGTCCAGGCCTGCCCCACCGGCGCGCTGATGCCGGCCAAGGAGGTCGGCAAGGAGACGCCGGCCAAGCAGGTCGACAGCGTCTGCCCCTATTGCGGCGTCGGCTGCCAGCTCACCTTCAACGTCAAGGACAACAAGATCCTCTGGGTGGACGGCAAGGACGGCCCGGCCAACCACGGCAGGCTCTGCGTCAAGGGCCGCTTCGGCTTCGACTACGTGAGCCATCCCCATCGCCTCACGACGCCCTTGATCCGCCGGGAGGACGCGCCGAAGTCCCCCGACATCGACATCGACCCGGCGAATCCCCTCACCCACTTCAGGGAAGCGAGCTGGGAGGACGCGCTCGACCGCGCGGCGGCGGGGCTGAAGCATATCCGGGACCGCCACGGCCCGAGCGCGCTCGCCGGCTTCGGCTCGGCCAAGGGATCCAACGAAGAAGCGTATCTCTTCCAGAAACTGGTGCGCGCGGGCTTCGGCACCAACAATGTCGATCACTGCACGCGGCTCTGCCATGCCTCGTCGGTTGCCGCACTGCTGGAGTGCATCGGCTCCGGCGCCGTCACGGCGAGCTTCAACCAGGTCGAGCACTCCGACGTCATCATCGTCATCGGCGCGCAGCCGACGGCGAACCACCCGGTGGCCGCGACCTTCTTCAAGAACGCGGCGAAGCGCGGCGCGAACCTGATCGTGATCGACCCGCGCGGCTCGGCGCTCGCCCGCCACGCCAGCCACTTCCTGCAATTCAAGTCCGGCACCGACGTCGCCCTCCTCAACGCGCTGATGCACGTCATCGTCGAGGAGGAGCTTTACGACCGCCAGTACGTCTCGGCCCATACGGAGGGCTTCGAGCAGCTCAAGGCCCACCTCGCGGGCTACACGCCGGAGGAGATGGGCCCGGTCTGCGGCATCGAGCCCGACGTCCTGCGTGAGGTCGCGCGCCTCTACGGCAGGGCAGAAGCCGCAATCATCTTCTGGGGAATGGGCATCTCCCAGCACATCCACGGCACCGACAATGCGCGCTGCCTCATCTCGCTGGCGCTCATCGCGGGCCAGGTCGGCCGGCCTGGCACCGGCCTCCATCCGCTGCGCGGCCAGAACAACGTGCAGGGCGCCTCCGACGCCGGCCTGATCCCCATGATGTATCCCGACTACCAGCAGGTGACCGACCCGGCCAGGCGCGAGAAGTTCTCGGAATTCTGGGGGGCGGAACTCGACCCGAACGCCGGCCTCACGGTGGTCGAGGTGATGAACGCCGCCCACGAGGGCGCCGTCAGGGGCATGTACATCATGGGCGAGAACCCCGCGATGTCGGACCCGAACCTGCACCACGTGCGCGAGGCACTCGCCTCGCTCGACCACCTCGTCGTCCAGGAGCTGTTTCTTACGGAGACCGCCTGCTACGCCGACGTGGTGCTGCCCGCCTCCGCCTGGCCGGAGAAGGACGGCACCGTCACCAACACGAACCGCCAAGTCCAGATGGGCCGCACCGCGCTCGCGATGCCCGATGGCGCCCGGCAGGACTGGTGGATCATTCAGGAGATCGCGCGCCGTATCGGGCTGGACTGGACCTACGGCGGGCCCGCCGACGTCTTCGCCGAGATGGCGGGCTGCATGCCCTCGCTCGACAACATCAGCTGGGAGAGGCTTCGCCGCGAGAGCGCCGTCACCTATCCCTGCAGCGGCGAGGACAAGCCCGGCCACGACGTCATCTTCGAGGACGGCTATCCGACCCCGAGCAAGCGGGGCAAGCTCGTGCCGGCCGGCATCGTGCCGCCGGACGAATCGCCCGACGACGAGTTCCCCCTGGTGTTGACGACGGGCCGCATGCTCGAGCATTGGCATACCGGCGCGATGACCCGCCGCGCCTCCGTGCTCGACGATCTCGAACCGGAAGCCGTCGCCCATCTCGCGCCGGCCGAGCTGGAGCGCATGCGGATCGAGCCGGGCACGCCGATCACCGTCGAGACCCGGCGGGGTGCCATCGGGCTGCGCGCCCGCGCCGATGCCGGCGTCCCTGCCGGCGTCGTCTTCGTTCCGTTCTGCTTCGCCGAGGCCGCCGGCAACATGCTGACCAATCCGGCCCTCGACCCCTTCGGCAAGATTCCGGAGTTCAAGTACTGCGCCGCCCGAGTCACCCGGGCGGACGCCCCTGCCGAGGCGGCCGAATAGAGCGTAGGCTGCGGCGGGATGTTCCCGCGGTCGGTGTCTCGCTAAGGGGTGCTGCCCCGGCCGGAGAGCGGGACGACCGTCGGCGATTCCTCGTGGCCGGACGCCCCCTCATCGAACTCCTCGTCCGCATCCACCGCATCCCCAGCCTCTTCGAGAGGTGGTTGAGCCGGAGCCTCGCCCGGTCCATCGCCCTGCGGAGCGCCGTCTTCCAGGAGCCCCACAGCCTCCAGCTCGTCGACGCCGGGCAGATCGTCGAGACTCTCCAGGCCGAAGTGCTCCATGAAGGCCGTCGTGGTGACCCAGGTCACGGGACGGCCGGGCGTGCGCCGACGCCCCTTGGGCGCGATCCAGCCCGCCTCCAGCAGCAGGTCGAGCGTGCCCCGCCCCAGGTGGACGCCGCGGATGTCCTCCACCTCCGCCCGTGTCACCGGCTGGTGGTAGGCGATGATCGCGAGCGTCTCGAGCGCGGCACGAGAGAGGCGCCGGCGGACGACGCGGTGAACCGTCAAGTGCTCGGCCAGGTCAGGCGCAGTACGGAATGTCCAGCCGCCGGCGACCTTCACGAGATGGATGCCGCGGTGCTGGTAATGCGCGGCAAGCCGGGCCAGCCCCGCCTCGACATCGGCGCCTTCCGGCAGCTGCGCCGCCAGCGCCTCAGCATCGACGGGCCGGCTCGAGGCGAAGATCATGGCCTCCATGATGCGGGCCGCGCGGGCCGCGCGCTCATCCCCCTCGGTAGGCTCCAGGGAGGGCGATTGATCGAGCGGATCGATGGTCATGGCTCTTCCTGTCTCCGGCGAAGGTAGATGGGGCCGAAGGGCTCCAATTGGCGCATCTGCAGGCGGCCCTCGCGGGCAAGCTCCAGGGACGCAGCCAGCGTGCTCGCAAGGCCGGAACGGGCGACCGCCTCGCTCTCTGCTCCGGAGCTGCGGGGCAGGAAGCGCGCCAGGGTCTCCCATTCCGGCGTGCTCCCCAGCACCTGCGACATGCGCTGGTAGGCGTCTTCCATGGAGTGATAGGCGCTGAGCTCGATCAGCAGACCGCGGGGTTCGCGCCGGATGCGGTGAGCGGCATAGGCGCGCAGAAGCTCGTGCAGCGTGCTCTCGCGAAGCGCCTCCTCATGCACAGGCAGGCCCTCGGCCGTGCCGCCGGCAAAGACGTCCCGGCCGAGCTGCGGCCGCTCCATCAGCGCGGCCGCAGCCTGGCGCATCGCGGCCAGCCGCCGCAGCCTGCGGGCGAGGGCCGCCGCCATTTCGGGGCCGCTCGGCTCTTCCGCGTCCGGTTCCTCGTCGGGCAGGAGCAGGCGCGATTTCAGGTAGGCCAGCCAGGCCGCCATGACGAGATAGCCGGCCGCAAGCTCGATGCGGAGCCGCCGCGCCTGGGTGACATAGTCCAGGTACTGGTCGGCCAGCGCCAGCATGGAGATGCGCGCGAGGTCCACCTTCTGGCTGCGCGCCAGCGCAAGCAGGAGGTCGAGCGGGCCCTCGAAGCCGTCGAGATTGACGATCAGTCGGGGCTCGTCTCCGGCGGCTCCGGGGCCGCGCGCAGCGGCGGCCCGCTCGCCCGCGTCATCCTCGAACGGCGTCAGATCCGCCATGACACCAGTGCCTCCACGCCGAAGACGTCGACGATCAGTTCGAATCCGGCCGCCATCGGCGGCAATATGATCTCGGCCAACGGGTTGAACGCGCTGCCGAACTCCGCCGCGATCAGCGGCACGAGAAAGAATCCGACCAGTACGGCGATGATACCAAAGCGTTCGAGTCGCGCGAAACGTTCGGCAGGGCGCGGCGGCAGCAGTCCATGCACCACGCGGCCGCCGTCAAGCGGCGGCACCGGCAGCATGTTGAAGATGGCCAGCACCAGGTTGATGGCGATGCCGAGCGTGAAGGTCGCCCGCCACCACTCCGCGAACACCGGCGGAAACGCGAGCGCCGCGTGGAGCATCAGAGCCGAGAGACAAGCGAGGAGGATGTTCATCCCCGGCCCCGCGAGCGCCACCAGCACCATGCCGCCCCGCGGGTTGCGAAGCCGCGCCGGATTGACCGGCACCGGCTTCGCAAAGCCGAATACGAACGGCGCGCCGAGTGCGATGAGGGCCCCGGGCAACAAGATCGTGCCCACAGGATGCACGTGCTTGATTGGATTGAGGGTGAGGCGGCCGAGCCGGGCCGCCGTGTCGTCCCCCAGCTTGAGCGCCGCCCAGCCATGCGCGACCTCGTGCAGGGTGATGGCGAACAGCACCGGTATCACCCAGACCGATGCGGCGAGCAGCCACGCTTCGATCACTGCGGCGCCACCCGGGCGAGCAAGGCGTTCAGCTCGCGAAGGCCCTCGGCATCGTCGAATGCCTCGGGCGGCCGCCGGGCCGCAAGCATGCGCCCGAACCGCTCTCGCGCCGGGCCGGTGAGCGCCGGCACGGCCGCAGCGACGTCTTCCATTTCCTCCCGCTTGCCGTTGCAATGAAGGGCGAGGTCGCAGCCGGCGGCGAGCGCCGCGGCCGCGCGCGCGCCAACCGACCCGGTCAGCGCTCCCATGGAGAGATCGTCGGTCACCAGCAGGCCGTCGAAGCCGATGGCGCCCCGCACCGCCCGCTCGATGACGTCCGGCGAGAGCGTGCCGGGCCGCTCGGGATCGAGCGCGGCGTAGCGGACGTGCGCGGTCAGGCCCACGGGCACGTCGCGGAGCGCGCGAAACGGCACGAAGTCGCGGGCGCGCAACGCCTCGAGCGGCGCGTCCACGTGCGGTAGCACCGCGTGGCTGTCGGCGACCGCCCGGCCGTGACCGGGCAGGTGCTTGATGGCCGGGACGACGCCGCCCGCGCTCTGACCATCCGCAACCGCGCGGCCGAGCCGCGCCACCACGTGGGCGTCAGCGCCGAGCGAACGGTCGCCCACGACCTTGCTTGCGCCGGCGAAGCGGAGATCCAGCACCGGCACGCAGTTCACGCTGAAGCCGAGCCCATGCAGATCCGCCGCCATCAGCCGCGCGTTCAACCATGCCGCGCGCACGCCGGCTGTCTCATCAATCCTGGCCAGCGCGCCGAGCAATCCCGGTGGCGGCGGCTCGCGCCAGTGGGGGGAGCCGAGCCGAACCACACGTCCGCCCTCCTGATCGACCAGTACCGGCGCGTCCGCCCGCTTCACGGCGTCCCGGAGCGATTCGATCAACGCTTGCGTCTGCGCCGGGCTCTCACAGTTCCGCTTGAACAGGATGAAGCCCGCCGGATCGGCGTCGGCCATGAAGCGGCGCTCGCTGTCGTCGAGCGCGAGGCCCGCGCAGCCCAGCACCATCGCCCGCGGCGCGGCACGCGCCGTCACGCCCACCTCAATCCCGAGGCACGAAGCACGCGAGCCCGCGCTCCTTGAGTTGCGCGCAGACCCGCTGCGCCGCGCCCGCGTCGCTGAGCGGGCCGGCGCGCAATCGGTACGTGATGCCGCTGTCGCCGCTGTCGACCGGCATGATGAGCGGGCTCAGCCCGACGAGCACGTCGCCGTGGCGTTGGCGCAGCATCTCCCAATGACCTTCCAGCGGTCTCCTGGCAGTGGCGGCGCCGAGCTGAACGTAGCGCCAGGTGCGGGAGCCCGACTGTTCCGGCTCGAGAGTCGTTTCGGGCGCGATCCCGGTATTCCTCTCTACCGGAGGCTCGGCCGGCGCAGCACGCGCAGCGTGGACCGGCTTGAAGAGGGGCAGCGGCACCGAGCCGACGTACTCCTGCCTTGCAGGGCTGGAAGACTCCCCGGAGTCCTGCTCCAGCAGCTCCTCGATCAGAGCCAGTGTCTCCGGTTCCAGCGCCGGCAACTCTTCGGCGGCCGCAACGTCAATATCCGGGAGCGGGGCCACGTCGACCTGAATTGCGGCCAACGTGCCGGGCTTGGGCGGATGCGGCATGACGACGGAGCTGGGCCATGCCTCTAAGTCTGCCGGTGAGAGGGCTCCATCGATCGGTTCCGGCTCCATCGGCGTCTCGATTTCCAATAGGGAAGTCTCTTCGCCCACGTCAGGCGTCTGCGCCTCGGGTTCCTGCGGGCTCGCCTCCTCGATCGGAGCAAGTGTCTGCTCTTCAACGCCGCCTGCGTCCGGTTGCGGCACCCCGTCGTCTCTCTTCACGCCGGAGGCCGCGACGGCCAGCTCTTCGGCGCGGTCGGTCTCCGGCTGCGGTGGGCTCAACGGCTCTTCCGGCGGCGGCAATATGCGCTCCGGCGCTTCCTCGGGATCGGCCGTGGTCAACGTCTCGTAGATCAGCGTGCCCTGGTTGGGGATCTCCATCCCGCCCGGATCGTCGGGACGGACCTTCCACGGCTCGGCCGACGCCGTGATGAGCGGAACTGACGCATCGGGGGGAGGCGCATCCCCTCCCGTATTGTCCATCACGGCCCAGGCGCCACCCGAGAGAGCGGCGGCGCCGAGAAGGATCCACACCGGAAGCAGTCGGGGGCGCCCGCTCTCCGCCGCCTCATCGCTGGCGCGTTCCACCCCGTCCTCGGCGGCAGGCTCCGTCGGTTCCTGCGGCGCCTCCGGGCTCGGCGTCTCCGGCGCCGATGGTCTCTCGGGCCCGTCTTCGCCGCCGCTCATCGCATCTCCTGCACCGGTTCGACTCCGAACAGTGCCAGCCCTTCCGCAATAACGATCTTGACGGCGGTTATCAATGCGAGCCGGGCGCGTGTCTCCGCCGGCCGGGCGCCGTCGACGATGCGAAGCCGCGGATCGTCCTTTCCCCTGGTCCAGAGCAGATGGAAGGCGGCGGCCAGCTCCTGCAGGTGGAAGGCGATCCGGTGCGGCTCATGGGCCGTTGCGGCGCCTGCCAGCACCCGGGGCCATTGGCACAGCCGCCGGATCAGGTCGAGCTCGGCCGCATGGTCCAGGCACGCAAGATCGGCGGCGGCGAGGGCGGCGGGCGTGAGGTCCAGTTCCGGCACGACCTCGGCCCCGCGGCGGAGCGCCGAGCAGGCCCTTGCGTGGGCATACTGGACGTAGAAGACCGGGTTGTCCCGCGACTGCTCGGTGACCCGGCGCAGATCGAATTCGAGCGGCGCATCGTTGCGCCGGGTCAGCATGATGAAGCGGACCACATCGCGCCCCACCTCGTCGACGACATCCCGCAGGGTCACGAAGCGTCCCGCCCGCTTCGACATCGCCACCGGTTCGCCGCCGTCGAGCAGCTTGACCATCTGGCAGATCTTCACGTCGAGACTCGCCGAATCGCTGGAAACTGCTGAAACGGCAGCCTTCATCCGCTTGACGTAGCCGCCGTGATCGGCGCCCCAGACGTCGATCAGGTCGGTGAATCCACGCTCGATCTTATCCCGGTGATAGGCGATGTCGGTGGCGAAGTAGGTCCAGGTTCCGTCCGACTTCCTGAGCGGTCGGTCGGTGTCGTCGCCGAAGGCGGTGGCGCGGAAGAGACTCTGCTCGCGCGGCTCCCAGTCCTCGTCGCGCTTGCCCTTCGGCGGCTCCAGCACGCCGCTATAGATGAGATCGGCAGCCTCCAGCGCGGCGTAGGCGTCGTCGACGCGGCCCTCACCGACCAGCTCGCGCTCCGAGCGGAACAGATCGTGGCGCACGCCGAGCGCTTCGAGGTCGGCACGCACGAGGTCCATCATGGCGCAAGTGGCGAAGCGGCGGACCTCCGGCAGCCAGACCGCCTCGGGCTCGTCCAGCCAGCGTCCGCCGTCGCGGGCCGCCAGCGCTTCGCCCACGGGGATGAGATAGTCGCCCGGATAGAGCCCTTCCGGAATGGCGCCGATGGTCTCTCCGCACGCCTCCCGGTAGCGCGCGTGCACCGATCGAGCCAGGGTATCGACCTGGGCACCCGCGTCGTTCACGTAGTATTCGCGTGTCACGGCGAAGCCCATGTGCGAGAGCAGGTTGGCGAGGGCATCGCCCACGACTGCGCCCCTCGCGTGCCCAACATGGAGTGGCCCGGTCGGGTTGGCCGAGACGTACTCGACATTGACCGGCTGGCCGCGGCCGAGATCCGTCGCCCCGTATCCCGCGCCGGTCTCCAGCAGCTCGGCCAGCCGCGCCCACCAGAAATCGTCCGTGAGCCTGAGGTTGAGGAAGCCGGGGCCCGCCACCTCGGCAGCACGGATTTCCGCGCGTCCCTCCATCCTTTCGGCCAGACGCTCGGCAATGTCGCGCGGCTTGCGCCCCGCCTGCCTGGCGAGGACGAGCGCCGCGTTGCAGGCCGCATCGCCGTGCCCGGCCTCACGCGGCGGCTCGACCGAGACGGACGAAAGATCGAGCCCGGCAGGCAGCGTGCCGGCGTCGCACAGCCCCTCAAGCTCTTCACGAATGACATCTGACAAGTAGCTGAAAACGTTCATCTCCACAGCACCGTATCGAAGAGATTGCGATGTTCCTGGATGGCGAAGCGATCCGTCATTCCGGCAACGTAATCGGCGACGACGCGCGCCGTCGTCATCGTCCGCGGCCCGTCGCATCGTTCCCGCCATTCCTCGGGCAGACACTGAGGCTCGTCGATGAAGAGATCGAAGAGCTCGCGCACGGTCCGGCGCGCCTTGCTGGCCATTCGATTGACTCTGTGATGCCGATACATGCGTGCGTGCAGAAACGCCCGCAGCGCCTCACCGTGGGCCTGCATGGCTGCCGAGAAGGCGATCAGCGGAGCCCCGTGCCGGCGCACGGCCTCCGCGTCCTCAGGCCCGGCTTCTTCCAGGCGCCCTCGGCTGGTGTCGATCACGTCCTCGACCATGCTGCCGATCATGCGGCGAACCGTTTCGTGAATCCGGCGGCTCTCCCCTCCGCCCGGATGGTCGGCAGTCACGTGATCGAGGATTGCGTCCACGAACGGGACGTCCCGCAGGTCTTCCACGGTGAAGAGGCCCGCGCGCAATCCGTCGTCGACGTCATGGTTGTTGTAGGCGATGTCGTCCGCCAGCGCGGCAACCTGAGCCTCCGGGCCGGCGTGCGTGTGGAGTTCGAGGTCGTGCCGGGCCGAATACACCTCGATATCGCCCGGCACGGCATCCGCCGGGCGCGGGCCATTGTGCTTGGCGACCCCCTCCAGGGTTTCCCAGGTCAGGTTCAGGCCGTCGAAGTCGTTATAGCGGCGCTCCAGAGCGGTCAGAATCCGCACGGTCTGCGCGTTGTGATCGAAACCGCCGTAGGGCTCCATCGCCTGATCGAGCGCCGCCTCGCCCGCATGGCCGAAAGGCGGGTGCCCGAGATCGTGAGCCAGCGCGAGCGCTTCGGCGAGGTCTTCATCCACGCCCAGAACGCGGCTGATCGAGCGCGCGATCTGCGCCACCTCCAGGCTGTGGGTCAGCCGTGTGCGGTAATGATCCCCCTCGTGATGGACGAAGACCTGCGTCTTGTGCTGCAGCCGCCGAAATGCCGCGCAATGAATGATCCGGTCGCGGTCGCGCTGGAAGGCCGTCCGGGTGCGGCTTTCCGGTTCGGGGTAGAGACGCCCGCGGCTTCGCTCAGGGCGCGAGGCATAGGGCGCAGCCGCGGGCCGAACGGCCGCTGCCGCCGGGACCGTCCCTCCAGTACAGTCGTCGCTCACGGTCACATCTCGCCCGCGGGCCCGCGGATGGCATGGAGCCGCTTCGTCGGCAGCAGGATCGGCGGCGGCACCGCGTAGAACGTGTGGACCTCCGGGTCCGCCTCCTCCGCCTCGGAGGAATCGCCGCCTGTTTCCGCCGAGCGGATTACCACGTCGTGGCCCGAGCGCCGGGTCTCGCGCATGACGGACTGGAGCCGCTGGGCAGCCTCCTGGTCCCAGGGCAGGGCGTAGAAGCGGGGCGTGCCCTCGATGGAAAGCCAGAGGTAGATGGCTTCGTCCTCGCGCAGTGCGGCAGAGAGCACCCGCGCACCTGTCACGCCCTCCATCTCGGGGGAGAGCGCCTTCGGCCGCGAGAGCAGCATGGAATAGCTGAAATAGCCGATAACGACGAGAGCCGCGAGCAATCCCACAGCCGCACCCTTCCAGATCGCCCGCCGCCGGGACCAGACCGCAATGCTGGCGAGGGCCGCGCCGACCAGCGCGAGCGCGACGTAGAGATAGGCAAAGCTATCCACCCGGCTGCACCTCGCGGGCGCGGAGCTGGCTCTGGGCGTACTCCCGTATCAACGAGAGTCGCACGTCGTTGACGCTGCCGTGCACCAGCGCTCCCTTGCCGGTGAGCCTGAAGCGGAACACGGTCGTCTCGTGGCGCGGATAGCGCAGCTCGACCTCCTTCTCCAGAATCGGCGTCGGCCTGTCCTCGCCCTCGCGCTTGACGCTGACGACCACCTGAACCTGCACCGGGACCGGCTGGATCGGATCCTCCAGGCGGTAGGCCTGCACGTTCACGATCCACTCGCCGGGGACGATGCCGCGGCTGTAGACGATCTCGTAATTGATGTCGGTAAGATCTTGAAACAAGCCGAGATCGTCACGCAGCAGGTTGACCACCTCGTTGCCCTTGTTGGGGAAGCCGACCGGCAGCCTGTCGGGTGCCTTGACCCAGAGATCGATGTCGGCGTCGCGATCGGCCGCCCACAGAAGCTCGATGATCACGTTGCCGGGATCGGTAACCCCCTCGGCCTCGATCTCGGCTTCGGCGCTCGGATTGAGGAACGGCAGGAGCATGAGCACCATCGCGACGAATGCCGCGAGTGCCAGCAGGATGACATCGCGGAAGATCGTGCCGCTGTCGTCGTCAAACTCGTCCATCGGCCGCGAGGAGTTCGCTGTAGAGGGTGGCGGTGCCGGTCGCCAGCATACGGTAGTTGACGGTGAGCCAGAGGCCCAGTATCGCGCCCTCCAGGGTCGTGTAGAGGGCGACCGACATGCCGCTGATGAGGGTCGAGATCATGGGCTGCACGGCGGCGAGCGTGCCGGCATCCTCCGCCGAGACCCCGGACAGCGCGATGATGAAGCCCGCCACCGTGCCGATCAGCCCGAGCACGACGAGCGCGGCCGCGATCTGACGCACCACGGCAATGCGGCTGAAGAGCCGCGCCTTGAGCGCCTCGGCCCTGAATTCCGGACGGACGGGCGCTCGGGTCCAGGCGGCGGGTAGGTCCGGCGTTCCGCCCTCTTCCAGCCGGTTGAGCGCCGTGCTCGTCTTGAACAGGCGGTAGCCGCAAAGCGCGAGGCCCACCGCGAAGACGCCGAAGATGACGAAGACGAGGCCCGTCGGGTCCGCTTCGGCGATTCGCGCGATCCATCCTTGCGCGCCGGCGAGCCCGAGAAGGGCCGCGCCGACGATGTTGACGATCAGGAACCGGTAGAGGAGCAGGTAGCGGCGCAACCGGTCGACTCCTGCGTCGTGGCGGCGGCCGGCCCGCGCGGGCGCACAACGCCCGGAGCCTGTTTTGGACCGTCTATCGAACCCAGGCCCCTGTCAATGGCGGCATCTGGGGCAGCATCTGGGTCCAACAATCCAGAGGAACAGCCCAGGTCCCGCCGTCAGACCGCGGCGAAACGCTCTACCGAGATGTGACGCGCGCGGTCGCGGGCTTGCCACAGGTCGTAGGCCATCTGCATCCCAAGCCAGGTCTCAGGCGTCGAGCCGAACGCTTTCGATAGCCGTATCGCCATGTCGACGGAAACGCCCGTGCGCTCGTTCACGAGTTCGGAAAGTGCCTGACGCGTGATCCCCAAACCCTTCGCGGCTCGCGTCACGGTCAGGCCCAGGGGTTCGAGGCATTGCCGCTTCACGATCCCACCCGGGTGTGGAGGATTGTGCATCGCCATGACCGATCTCCTCAGTGATAGTCGACGTAGTCAACATCGACCGCCGACCCGTCCTCGAAGCGGAAGGTCACGCGCCAGTTTCGGGACACCGAAACCGCATAGTGCCCTTTCATCTGCCCCTTCAGTTCATGCAAGCGAAGCCCCGGCAGGTTCATACCTTCCGGCCCACAACTGTTGTCGAGTGCCGCCAAAATGTCTCTCAGCCGTTGAACGTGTTCCGGGGCCACCCATCGGGTCGTCCTGCCATCGTACAGCGCTTTCAGGCCTCGATGTCTGAACGACTCAATCATCGCCGTATGGTACTGTGTCGCCTGTCAAATGATAAGCGACACAGTCGGGCAGATTGCACTCGCATCCGCTCTGTGCTTCCAGACAGCGCGAGGGTCCATCGTGCGCGCAATCTTCGACGACTGGAGACCATTCGAATGATCGCGGCCGACGCCTTCCTCGAACCGGCGCTGGAACGGGGCTTCTCGCTCTACACCGGCGTCCCCTGCTCCTTCCTCACCCCCCTGATCAACCGGGTGATCTCCAATCCCGCGCTTCACTACGTCGGCGCGGCGAGCGAGGGAGAAGCCGTGGCGATCGCGGCGGGTGCCTGGCTCGCAGGGCGGCGCACGGTCGTGATGTGCCAGAACTCCGGCCTCGGCAACACCGTCAACCCGCTGACCTCTCTCAACCATCCGTTCCGCATCCCGACGCTCCTGATCGTCACCTGGCGGGGCCAGCCGGGCCTCAAGGACGAACCCCAGCACGAGCTGATGGGCCAGGTGACGGGCTCTCTCCTCGACACGATCGCCATCGGTCACGCGGGCTTTCCCAGGGAAGCCGGCGCCGTGGCGGCAACGCTCGACCGGGCCGAACGCGCCATGACGACCCAGGAACTGCCCTTCGTGCTGATCATGCAGAAGGGCAGCGTGCGCGACGACGGTCTCGATCAACCCGAGCAAATGATCCGCCCGCGCGGGAGCATCGAGAACCTGTGTCAAGGCAGCGAACGGCCCGCACGGATCGACCTGCTGCGCGCGGTTCAGGCGATCGTGCCGGCCGAGGCCGCCGTGGTGGCGACCACCGGCAAGACCGGGCGCGAGCTCTTCACGTGCGAGGACCGCTCCCAGCAGCTCTATCAGGTGGGCTCGATGGGCTGCGCCTCCGCCATGGGCCTCGGCATCGCGCTCAACACGGAGCGCCCGGTGGTGGTGCTGGACGGCGACGGCGCGGCGCTGATGAAGCTCGGCACCCTGGCCACGGTCGGCGCGCACGCCCCTGCCAACCTCATCCACGTCGTGCTCGACAACGGCGTGCACGATTCGACCGGCGGTCAGGCAACCGTCTCGCCCAACGTGGATTTCGCCGCCGTCGCCCAGGCCTGCGGCTACCCGCGCGCCTTCCGCTGCGACGGCGCGGCAGGCTTCGCGCGCGCCCTGGAGGTAGCCTTCGCCGAAGGCCCCAAGCCGGCGCTGATCCACGCGCTGATCGCACCCGGCTCCATCACGAATCTGGGCCGTCCCACGATTGCGCCTCGCGAGGTGGCGCGGCGCTTCCAGTCCTTCATAATGGGATGAACCCGTTGGACCCGGACGATGCGGCGCCCGGCGGATAGTCGTTATCATGTATCCTGATCGCATAGACGTGTAAGCTTGCGACACCGAACCCTGGGAGGAGGACAACCAATGAACCTACTCAAACTGTCGACGTGCGCGCTGGCCGTGGCGGCCCTGATGGGCTTGACCCTCGGTGCAGCAGGCGATGCGAGCGCGCAAGACAAGAGGTTTATCTCCATCGGCACCGGCGGCCCGACCGGCGTCTATTTCGTGGTCGGCAACTCGGTCTGCCGCATGGTCCACAAGGAGGCGGCGGAGGGCCGGAAGGAAGGCCGCAAGCATGGCATCCGCTGCGCTGCGCCCTCCACCGGCGGCTCGACCTACAACATCGGTCAGATCTGCCAGGGCGAGCTGGACTTCGGCGTCGCGCAGTCCGAC
Source organism: Rhodospirillales bacterium (assembly GCA_028818855.1). Classification (GTDB taxonomy): domain Bacteria; phylum Pseudomonadota; class Alphaproteobacteria; order UBA828; family UBA828; genus WTGU01. Next base: position 5,065 of record JAPPMY010000072.1, on the reverse strand, counting down.
TGGCAGTTCCATGCGGTCAACGGCAGCTCCGAGAAGGTCACGAATTGCCCCGGCCTGCGCGCGGTCTTCTCCGTGCACGGCGAGCCCTTCCACCTGATCGCCGGCGCGGGCACGGAGATCGGCTCCTTCACCGAGACCAAGGGCAAGCGGATGAACATCGGCAACCCCGGCTCGGGCCAGCGCGGCACGACCGAGGTGCTGATGGAAGGCTACGGCATCACCACCGATGACTTCGCGGCAGCGACGGAGCTGACGTCCACCGAGCAGTCGCAGGCGCTCTGCGACGGCAAGATCGACGCCTACGGCTACACGGTCGGCGTGCCCAATGCCGGCGTGTCGGTGGCGACCGACGGCTGCGGCGCCTACATCGTCAACCTCAACGGCGAGGTCGAGCAGAAGCTGGTGGCGGATAATCCCTACTACGCCTTCACCACCATCCCGGCCGGCACCTACAAGACCACGACCAGCGACGTGACGACCTTTGGCGTGATGGCGACCTTCGTCAGCCACGAGAGCGTGCCCGAGGACGTGGTCTACGAGGTCACCCGTGCGGTGATGGAGAACCTGGACGACTTCAGGTCCCTGCATCCCGCCTTCGCCAACCTGGATCCGACGAACATGATCAAGAACGGTCTGAGCGCGCCGCTCCATCCGGGTGCCGCGAAGTACTACGCGGAACAGGGCTGGATGTAGCTCTGCACCTTGGCGGCCGGCACACCGAGACGGGTGCCGGCCGCTAGCTTTCGCATTGTCCCGCCGGTACGAGGGGACGCACGCGCCGGACAGGGGCGCTCGTGACGGATAGCCAGCCGAACACGGCCGCGGCGCAGGCCGAAGCCGAGAAGACCCTGGAGAAGGTCGAGTATCAGGGCCGTCGGCAGGGCCCGCGCCTGGCGCTGCTCATCAGCCTGCTCTGCTTCCTGTGGTCGATCTACCAGCTCTGGATCGCGTCCCCCCTCCCCTTCATGTTCGACTTCGCCATCATCGGCGACGTGCCTGCGCGCGGCATCCATCTCTCGTTTGCGCTGCTGCTCTGCTTCCTGATCTATCCGGCCTCTCGCCGGCTCGGCGAACGCGGACTGCCGCCCTGGGACGTTGCCTGTGCGCTCGCCGGCTGCGTCGCGGCCCTCTACCTGTTCTTCGGGTGGGACGGCCTCGTCTCCCGCCACGGGCTGCTCTACGTCTGGAACGGCATTCCCGTCGAAGCCATCCTCGGCGGCTTCGGAATCCTGCTTCTGCTGGACGCGACGCGGCGCGCGATCGGCATCCCGCTGGTGATCGTCTGCGGGGTCTTCCTGATCTATTCGATCTTCGGCCAGTCGATGCCGGACATCATCTCCCACAAGGGGCTCAGCCTGAACCGCCTGATCGGCTACCACTGGCTGACGGGGGAGGCCATCTTCGGCATCCCCATCAGCGTCTCGGTCGGCTTCGTCTTCCTGTTCGTGCTGTTCGGCGCGCTGCTCGACAAGGCGGGCGCCGGCCAATATTTCCTCGCCCTTTCCTTCGCGATGGTGGGTCGCTTCAGCGGGGGTCCGGCCAAGGCGGCGATCCTGGCGTCGGGCATGACGGGCATGATCTCGGGCTCGTCCATCGCCAACGTGGTCACCACGGGCACCTTCACCATCCCCGTCATGCGGCGCATCGGCATGCCCGCGGTGAAGGCCGGCGCCATCGAGGTCGCGGCGTCGACCAACGGCCAGCTCATGCCGCCGATCATGGGGGCCGCCGCCTTCATCATCGCCGAGTTCATCGGCATATCCTATTTCGAGGTTGTGGCGGCGGCAGCGATTCCCGCCGTTCTCAGCTATCTCGCGCTGCTCTACATCTCCCACCTTGAGGCCAAGAAGCTCGGCCTCAAGGGCCTCCCCCGCATCGAGATCCCGCCGCTGCGCAAGACCTTCCTCAGCGGCGCGCATCACCTCATCCCCATCGTCGTCCTGGTCTACCTGCTGATGGTCGAGCGCTGGAGCGCGCACAGCGCGGTCTTCTATTCGATCGTCTCGGTGATGGTGATCATCGTGGCGCGGCGCATCGTCGCCTCCGCCCGGGGCGGCGATCAGCCGATGCGCGAAGCCGTGCGCGACGGCTTCACCGAGATCTACATCGGCATGGTGGCGGGCGCGCGCAACATGGTGGGCATCGCCGTCGCCGTCGCCGCCGCCGGCATCATCGTCGGCGCCGTCTCGTCCACCGGCCTCAACAACGCCATGGTGGGCGTCGTCGAGGCGATCGCCGGCGGCAACGTGTACATCCTGCTGGGGCTCACCGCGATCCTCTGCATCATCCTCGGCATGGGCCTGCCGACGACCGCCAACTATCTCGTGGTCGCCTCGCTGCTGGCTGGCGTGCTGGTGGAGCTGGGCAACGCCGCCGGCCTCGTCCTGCCGCTGATCGCCGTCCACCTCTACGTCTTCTATTACGGCCTGCTGGCGGATTCGACGCCACCCGTGTGTCTTGCCGCCTTCGCGGCCTCGGCCATATCCAGGGCGGACCCGTTGAGGACCGGCGTGCAGTCCTTCATGTACGACATCCGCACGGCCGTCCTCCCGCTGGTCTTCCTGTTCAACACGGAGCTGCTGCTGATCGGTGTCGAGAGCATCTGGCACGGCGCGCTGGTGGCGATCATGTCGCTGCTCGCGATCCTCGCCTTCAGCTCGCTCACGCAAGGGTGGATGTTCGTCAAGGTCCGCTGGTACGAGGCGATTCTGCTCGCCGCGGCCTGCTTCATGTTGTTCCGCCCCGGCTTCTTCATGGACGAGATCGCGCCGCCCTTCCAGCCGGTCGCCTTCCAGGCCTTCGTCTCCAGCCAGTTCGCGCCCGAGCCCGGCCGCAAGGTCCGCCTGCACGTGACGCGGGAGACCGATTACGGCGAGCGCTACAAGCTCTTCGTCCTGGAGGCCCCGATGGACCAGGCAGCGACGCCGGCCGAGACCTTCGGCGTGGGGCTCGAGCGGGAAGAGGACGGCCGCTACGCCGTTGTCGACCTCGCCTGGAACGGCTTGGCGGAGAAGGCGGGCATCGACTGGGGCGACTACGTCACGGACGTCGACGTGGAGCAGACCGACCTGCCGCCCAAGGAGCTGATCTATCCCGCCGGGCTCGCTCTGCTGGGCCTGGTCTTCCTGTCGCAACTCGTGCGCGGTCGCCGCGCCGCCCGCGCGTCTCCGTGACGGGCGCCGGCGAACCGGCGATACCCAGCGCTCAGAGCGTGCGGCAGAGGCGGAACGCGTCGAGCACCGCGGCGTAGATGTTGCGGCTGGAGACCGCATCGCCGATGCGGAAGAGGCGAAAGCCCTCGCCTTCCGGCTGCGGCGTGCCCGCGAGCAGAGCACGCTGATCCAGGATTCCGCGGTTCGAAGCCCGCTCCGCGAGGGCGTGAAAGAGGGCATCGGCCGGCCGCGTCCCGTGCTCGACCACGATGCGGCCGGTCTCGTGCTCCTCCGCCTCGTCGGTCAGCTCGTTGCGGAAGGTCACCCGCAGCCGGTTGCCCTCGCGCGCGACGCGTTCCAGGCGCCGGTCGAGCCTGGGCTCGATCCCGATCTCGTGCGTGCGCCGCCGCCAGACGACCTGCTCCGCATACGACATCTCCATCGCGAGATGGCCGTCGAGGCCGAAGAACGCGACCTCCCCGCCCGCCTGCCTGATCGCCTCCGCCGCCGTCAGCGCAGCGTGGCGGCCGGTGCCGTCGTAGACGATCGAGTCCTCGCCTGCGCTGGCCGCACCGGCGAGCACATCCCGGACGCTCGTGCAGTGCTCGGCACCGTCGATCCAGTCGAGATCGGGGACGCCCCCGGTCGCGACGATCACGACGTCGGCCTCCGGCTCGGCAATCGTCGCCGGGTCAACGCGCTGGTTAAGGCGAATGTCGACCCCGAGCCGCTCCAGCTCGCGGGCACGCCACTCGACGATGCCTGCAAGCTCGCCGCGCCAGCTTGCCCGCGCGGCGAGCAGCACCTGCCCGCCGAGTTTCTGGGTCGCCTCGCAAAGCCGCACCTCGTGGCCGCGCTCGGCGCAGACCCGCGCGGCCTCCAGCCCGGCCGGCCCGCCGCCCGCGACCAGTACCCGGCGCCTCTTCCCGGCCCGCTCGATCGCGTGCGGCAACGCGGCCTCGTGGCCGGTGGACGGGTTGTGAATGCAGGTCGGGCGCAACGGGCTCATGCAGTGGGTGGCGCCGACGCAGGGCCGCACCCGCTCCTCCTCGCCGCGCGCGAGCTTGGCCACGAGTTCGGGGTCGGCGATGTGGGCGCGGGTCATCGCCACCATGTCGAGCAACCCTTCGCGGATGGCGCGGCGCGCCGTCTCCAGCGAGGTGATGCGCGTCGCGTGAAAGACCGGGAGCCCCACCGCCCGCTTGAAGGCCCCGGCCTGAGCCAGGAAGGGTGCTTCCCGCGACGCCATGCCCGGCATGCAGTCCGCCGCGAGCTTGAATTCGGTGTCGATGCGGCCGTAGATCGCGTTGAAGAAGTCGATGGTGCCCGAAGCCTCGAAGATGGCAGCCATCCTCAGACCTTCCTCGAAGCTGATGCGGTTGGGGCCCGCCTCGTCGATGACGAAGCGCATGCCGACGACGAAGTCGTCGCCGACACGCTTGCGGACCGCCTCGTGCACCATCAGCCCGAAGCGGCAGCGGTTCTCCACCGAGCCGCCGAACCTGTCGCTGCGGCGATTGGTGGCCGGCGAGAGGAACTGGCCGATGAGGTGCGCGCCGGCGAAGGTCTCGATGCCGTCGATCCCGCCTTCCTTGCACCGCGCCGCCGCCTCGGCGAAGTCGGCCACGACCCGCGCGATGTCGTTCTCGTCCATCTCCCTGGCGAAGGCGCGATGCAGGGTCTCGCGCACCGGCGACGGGCCGATGGGCGCGAGCGCCGCCCCCGCGTAGGCCTCGGCCCGCCCGCCGACATGGCTCACCTGGCACATCAGGGCGGCGCCCTGGGCGTGGATGCGGCGCGCGAACCGCTGGAAGTGCTCGACGACACGCTCGTCGTAAAGGTTGATCTGCGGAAGCTGCCACGCGGACTCGGGCGAGACGTTGGACGAGCCGCCGAACATGGTGAGCGCCAGC